>NZ_CACXTS010000007.1 GCF_902770715.1 uncultured Methanobrevibacter sp.
CTTAGAAAATGAAACTCCTGGAACTCATGACATTGAAGTGATATACTCCGGTGATAAAAACCACCTTGGTGCCAATACCACTTCAAATGCAACAATTCCGAAAATCACAACTCCAATATCTGTTGATGTGGATGATTGTAAAGTTGGAGACACTGCAGTTGTCATAGTAACTGTTCCGGAAAATGCAACTGGCAATGTGACTATTGAAGTTGATGGTGTGAAATACACTTCAGAGATTAAGGATGGCAAAGCAGTATTCAATGTCACAAACTTGACTGATGGAAATAAAACCGTAGCTGTTGACTATCCTGGTGATGACACATACCTTGGAAACCACACAACTGCAAACTTCACAGTAGATAAATGTCCATCAACTGTTGAAGCACAAGCAGATCCAATTGATGCGGGTGAAACTGCAGTTATTACCGTGACAGTTCCTGAAGATGCTACCGGCTATGTGATTGTCGAAATCGATAACCAGACCTATGCTGGTAAAATAGTTAATGGAACCGCTACAGTAGAAGTCAAAGGATTGGCCGGCGGCGATTATCCAATCAATGTAACTTACCCTGGAGATGACAAATACGCTCCTTCCAATTATTCTACAAACTTAAAAGTATCCAAAGTGCCTTCAACTGTAAATGTAACTGTTGATGATATTACTGTTGGAGACAAAGCAGTAATCAATGTGGAAACTCCTGAAGATGTATGTGGAAATGTGACTGTGAGCGTCGATGGTCAAAACTATACTGTATTTGTTTCAGGCGGTAAAGGAACATTAGTCGTTCCTGATTTGGATGTTGGCCCACACACTGTTGATGTAATCTTTGAAGGATGCAAAAAATACGAACCATCCAACAACACTGCACAGTTCAATGTCAATAAGATCAACACAACTGGAAGTGACATTAAAGTTGTTGATCAAGGTAACGGCACTGTTGTAGTGGTTGTCCCTGACAATGCTAATGGTACTGTTGAAATCAAAGTTGGAAATAATACTTATAATGCTACCGTTGAAAACGGTGTAGCTACAATTACATTGGATAATGAAACTCCTGGAACCCATGATATTGAAGTCATCTACTCCGGTGATGATACTCACGAAGGAGCATCCACCAACGCAACTGCAACAATTCCTAAAATCACAACTCCTATATCTGTTGATGTGGATGATTGCAAAGTTGGAGACACTGCAGTCGTTACAGTAAATGTTCCTGAAGACGCAACTGGAAATGTAACAATTGAGGTTGATGGTGTGAAATACACTTCAGAAATCAAAGACGGCAAAGCGGTATTCGAAGTTCCTGCTTTAACTGATGGAACTAAAACAATTGCTGTTGACTATCCTGGTGATGATACATACCTCGGAAACCACACAACTGGTAACTTTACAGTATCCAAACGTGAATCTCAAGTATCAGCTACAATTGATGACAGCAATGTTGGCGATAGTGTAACTGTAACCGTAACTGTTCCAAAAGATGCGACCGGTCAAGTATTGGTTGACATTGATGGTGTAGGATACTATGTAAATGTGACTAACGGTACTGGAACTGTTGAAATTCCTCGCATACCTAGTGGAGTTTACAATGTAAGCATTACATATCCTGGTGATGACAAATACTTGCCAAGCTCAAATAATACAACCTTCAAAGTAAATAAAGTCGAATCATTCGTCATTCCAAAGGCTGAAGACATTTACGTTGGAGATAATGAAGTAATTACAATTTCCGTACCTGAAGATGCAACTGGAAATGTAACTATTGTCATTGATGGTAAAGAATATAACTTTAACTTAGATGATGGTAAATTAAGCGGTTCTGAAGACGATGGTGTATTCACTGTTGCTGTAAGCGGAGGCAAAGGCAAATTAGTCATATCCGGATTGCCTAAAGGAGACTATGTTGTAAGTGCAAGATACAACGGTGATGACAAATACTTGCCAAGTACCAATTCAACAACATTCAAAGTATTGAGAAAATCTTCAACCATGGATGTTACCGATTTAGGCAATGGTACTGTTGTTGTTGATTTACCTGACAATGCTACAGGTACTGTATCCATTAAAGTTGGAAACAATACCTACAATGCTACCGTTAAAGACGGCAAAGCTGTTGTTGACTTGACAAATGAAACTCCTGGTGTCCATGACATTGAAGTTACATACTCCGGTGATGATACTCATGAACCTCAAGTGGAAGATTCAAAAGTGACAATTCCAAAACACAACACTCCGATTAGCGTTGATGTTGATGATTGCTATGTTGGAGACACTGCTGTTGTAACTGTAACCCTTCCTGATGATGCAACTGGTAATGTTACTATTGAAATCAACGGTAAATCTTACACTACTGAAGTCAAAGATGGAAAAGCAGTATTCAATGTAACTGGCTTGGCAGCAGGCAACAAGACTGTTGCAGTAAAATATGACGGTGACAAAAACTATGTTGAAAACTCAACAACCGGTCAATTCACTGTGTCAAAACGTCCATCTACTGTATCTGCTACTGGAAAAGACATTAATGTAGGTAAAGATGAAGTTATCACTGTAACTGTTCCTAAAGATGCAACAGGTCGTGTATTGATTGATATTGATGGTGTTGGATATTATGGAACTATCGTAAACGGAAAAGCAAAAGTTGTAATTCCTGAACTTCCAAGTGGAAAATACACAGCAAAAGTCACCTATGAGGGTGATGACAAATACTTGCCAAGCACAACTACTACTAAATTCACTGTAACTAAAGTCAAAACTCCTATCAAAGCTACTGGCGATGAAATCAATCAAGGAGATGATGCTACTGTTGTTGTAAGAGTTCCTAGTGATGCAACAGGTACTGTAACAATCACAGTTGATGGTAAAAAATACACAACAGAAGTTAAAGACGGTAAAGCTGTATTTACAATCCCTGGATTGACTAAAGGTGATCATGAAGTTACTGCATCATACTCAGGTGATAAGAAATATGAAGCCAATGACACAATCACTGACATTGAAGTGAACTACAATGAATCTCCGGATAGTCCGGAACATGGTGGCAGTGAAGGCGGTGCTGATTTAACACAACATGCAACTGGTAATCCGATACTTGTGTTATTGTTAATCATATTGGCTGCTGGATCAACTCAAATCAGAAGATTTAGGAAATAATTTTTCCTATCTTTTTTCTTATTTTTTATAGAAATTGATGAATTTATACTAATCCATCTATATTGCCAAAATTACTTTTTTAATTTTTAATTACATGTTTTAATTTAAATGATTTTTCAATGAATATAATTGATTTGATTTAGTCTTAGTGCTATTTAGTTTGACGTATTTTTAATTAAATTTGTGCAAATTTTTCTGCAATTTTTAGCATTGAAAATAATGTGTAAAATTCATTAAGTAAATCTTTTATATAATTTTAAACAAAGAATTATTAAGATAATTGCATAGTGATTGTTTATGGTTGAAGCAATAATGATAAATTGGGTGTATGTAATTCTTTTGTTTATTTTAGGTTTCATTACATACTATAGGAAATCCTTGGATTTGTTCGGTTCAGCAGTCATGATTATCATGGGTATAGTGATTATCTTTTCTGCGGGAACCAATTGGCTGTTATTGATTATCTTATTCTTGGTAATGTCTTTGCTTGCTACAAAATACTCCAAGAAATACAAACAATCCTTAGGGGAGTTTGAAGGAAGAAGGACATCAAAAAATGTTATTTCAAATGGTGTTGTTGCCTGTTTCATGGCTGCATTCGGAGGATATTATCTGCCATTTGTAGGCGGTTTCATAGGGGCCATTGCAACAGCAACTGCTGACACATTGGCTTCAGAAATTGGAGTATTGGACCAGCATCCCCGTTTGATTACAACATTCCAAAAAGTGGATCCGGGCACTAATGGTGCAGTTTCAGGTTTAGGTACTGCTATTGGAATTGTGGGTGCCGCCATTATTGGTATTGCAGCATACTTTTTAGGCATTATGGACAATCCTTTGCTTGCTATAGGTGTTGCTATAATTTCTGGAACTGTGGGATGTTTCGCGGACAGTATTTTAGGAGCCCTTTTTGAAAATAGGCATTTGATTACTAATGAGCATGTAAACTTGATGGCTACAATAGTTGGTGCTATTGTGGGTATTCTATTACTTTAATCTTTTTTTTTAAATTCCATTTTAATATTTTGAATTGTCATTTAAACAAATTATTTTAACTATTAAAAATAAAAATCATATTATTATAATTTAGGTGATATTTATGAAAGGACTTATTTTAATTATGGATGGTATGGGTGACCGTCCAATTAAAGAATTAGGAAATAAAACTCCTTTAGAAGCTGCAAACACTCCGAATATGGATAAGATGGCAGAAGAAGGAATTACTGGTATTATGGATTCAATTGCTCCAGGAATCATCCCTGGAAGTGACACAGCACACTTGTCCATTTTAGGATACAATCCATATGAAGTATACACTGGAAGGGGCCCATTCGAAGCAAATGGTGTTGGAGTGGAAGTGCTTCCTGGAGACATAGCATTCAGATGCAACTTTTCAACTGCAGATGAGGATTTAATCGTAACCGACAGGCGTGCTGGAAGAATCAAGGAAGGGACCAAAGAGATAGTGGAAGAACTAAATAAAATGGTTTTGGAAGACTATCCGGACATTAAAATCATATTCAAAGAATCTACCGGTCACAGGGCTGTTTTAGTATTAAGGGGAGAAGGACTCTCCGATAAAGTCAGCGATGCAGATCCTAAAGTTGAAGGCAACAAGCCTAAGGAAGTTAAAGCTTTGGATGACACACCTGAAGCAGCAAAAACCGCTGATATCTTAAATAAATTGGTTGTAAAAACTTATGAAATGGTAAAAGATCACCCAGTAAATCTAAAAAGAATAGAAGAAGGCGAACCTCCGGCAAACATTGTAATTCCTCGTGGTGCTGGTGAAGTTCCCGTTGTCGAATCATTGAATGAAAAATATGAAGTGAATTCAGCATGCATTGCGGAAACCGGTCTTATAATGGGTATCGGAAGATTTGCAGGAATGGACATCATAGAAATGGAAGATGTAACCGGCGGAATTGACACCAATTTGGATAATATTCGTGATACAATCATTGACCAGGTAAAAAATTCAGACCATGACTTTTTCCTTATAAACATTGATGGCGCTGATGAAGCTGGCCACGACGGCCAGACCATGGAGAAAAAGAATTTCATTGAAAAAGTTGATGAAGTGATAATGAGCGAATTGATAAAGCTTGAAGATGTTTATATTTACTTGACAGCTGATCATTCAACTCCAATTTCTGTTAAAAATCACTCAGGCGACCCAGTACCTGTATTGATTAGGGGTCCTGAAGTAAGGGTCGACGATGTAAAAGAATTCTCCGAAAGGGCATGTGCAAAAGGAGGACTCAACAGAATCAGAGGCGCAGACGTAATGAACATCATGATGGATTTAATGAACTACGCCCATAAGTTCGGGGCATAGGTGAGAGTATGGTAGCAAAAAAACTGTTTGGAACATCCGGAATAAGAGGTTTAATCGGCTCTGAAGTAACTTGTGAACTTGCATTGAATGTTGGGAAATCATTGGCTTACTATTTGGGTAATGAAGGTACTGTCGTACTTGGCTATGATACAAGAACAACAAATGAAATGCTTGATCAGGCGATTTGTGCAGGTTTGCTTGAAAGTGGGGTTGATGTAATTAAGATAGGTATGGTTCCAACACCTTTGGTTGGTTATGCTACCGAAAAGCTCGATGCAGATGCCGGAATAATGCTCACTGCATCCCACAATCCTTCACCATATAATGGGATTAAGTTGTGGAATAAAAATGGAATGGCTTACACTTCATCTCAGGAAGCAAAAATTGAGGAAATCTATTCAAATAGGGATTATGTTTCAGTAACCTGGGATAAAGTCGGAAAATTGCATGTTAATGAAGAAATCAAAGGCCAATATATTGATGATTTAGTTGACATGGTTGAAATTAAAGAGGGTTTGAAAGTGGTTATTGACTGTGCATCCGGTGCCGGAAGCGAAATATCACCTTTAGTATTTAGAAAGGCAGGATGCGAAGTGACTACACTCAACTCACAGCCGGACGGATTTTTCCCGGGAAGGAACCCTGAACCTAATGAAGAAAACCTTCAAACTTTGATGAAAACCGTTGTAGCCATAGGTGCCGATTTGGGAATTGCCCATGATGGTGATGCCGACAGGATGATCACCGTTGATGAGAAAGGCAATGTCTCTCCATTCGACTCTCTTTTGGCATTGATATCAAAAGAATTTGATGGGGATATCGTTACAACCGTCGATGCTGGTTTGTGTATGGACGAATCCGTAAATGGAAAAGTTTTAAGGACCAAAGTTGGGGATGTTAATGTTGCTGAAGTTATCATTGAAGAAAATGCAAGCTTTGGTGGTGAACCTTCAGGAACCTGGCTGCACCCGGACTTCTGCATGTGTCCGGATGGAATTCTTTCAGGTTTGAGAATGGCCGAAATAGTTTCAAGAGATGGAAAATTATCTGATTTGTTGGCTCAAATCCCGTCTTATCCGAATATTCGTGAAAAAATAACATGTTCCGCTGAAGCTAAAATCAAAGTGATGGAAAATATGGAGGAGTTGCTTACCTCAGCTTTTGATGATGTTAGAGAAGTCAATTCTATAGATGGTGTTCGATTGACATTTGAAGATGACAGTTGGGTATTGGTAAGGCCTTCAGGAACTGAAGATTACGTCAGAATCACTTTAGAGTCAAGAGATGCAGAAAGGGCAGAATCAATAAAAGAAACATGTGTAAAAATAATCAATGACAATTTATAGGAGATTATATAATCTTCTAAACTCTTTTTTTTAAAATAAGTAAAGTTCTTTAAAGAATTATTAAAATCCTTTAAAGACTTAATCACGCTATACTTTCAAAACCTTTTGTTGCGAGTAATCTTGTGAATGCACCATCAGGTTTCATAACAATGTTTCCATTGGAATATTCTTTAATAGCAGCTTGTACCATGGTACTCTTTTTCTCAGGATCTTTAGCAGCATTTGCCAATGCTTTAACTAATACCATAACTGCATCTGCTCTGGACATAGTTCCTGGAACATTTTCGTTTCCAGCATAACCGTTGTATGCATCATTTTCACGGATGATGTCTGTTGCGCTGAGGTTGGTTTCCTTACCGTCGACAACTAATGGTCTTACGGAATCGATGACGTTATCCACACCTTCATCGTAAACAAGAACTACTGCATCAGCGTGCATTCCGGTATGGTATTCTACAATTTCTGCAGCATTTTCCATACCCTGTTCAACTCCATCCCACAGACAGTCGTGAAGCATCATGTGTCCACTCAGTCCACCAGGAGCAGATTTTGAAGGGTGATACATTTCTCCGGGGTATACTGGTGTGTAATTTTTGAGGCTTCCGTTTTCCAAACGAACCATATAAGCCATATCCACACCACCGTTGGACTGCTCATACTTGTCGGAAGCTAATACTAATATGCTTTTGTTTTCTTGTGTTAAATCAGGACCTAAGAGTAATGTACCAGCAATATATGCCAATAATCCAATAAGAATAACCACTAGAATAGCTATAATTAGTTTTTTTGTCCTTTTCATTCAATTCACATGCCTTATCCCATTAGGATATTTTATTTAATCGTGTATTTTGCTTTAAATCAGTCTAAAAAATAAATTGAGAAGAAGAATTATTCTTCTTCTGCAATAAATGCTTCAACTCCAAGTGCTGCACATTCTGGACATACCCAGTCGTCAGGCATGTCTGCAGGAGTTGCTCCAGCAGGAATGTTGTATGCAGGGTCACCTTTTTCGGAATCGAACTTATATTCACAGTGTAAACAAACATAGATTGTCATTTTAATAATCTCCTTTTATTTAATCCTTTTTTTAGACAGTTATAGCATTTAATTAACTATAAATTCTTAGGTAATCCACGATTGTAGAAATTTACTAAGCTATCCCCCTAGTCTCCAGGTTCATTCATTACAATTGTATTTATCCATTGTAATGTTATATGATTTTGAATTTATTTAACATATTATTTATAATTACTTATTCTATATAGGAAAATTAATTTATAATGAGAGAGTAAAACATATAATAATATTAGATAATTTTACAAGGGGATAATAAAGTGAAAGCAATTATTTTAAGCGCTGGTGAAGGGTCTAGGATGAGGCCATTAACACTTACAAAACCTAAAACCATGTTGCCAGTTGCTGGAAAGCCAATTATGCAATATAATATCGAATCATTAAGGGATAATGGTATTAAAGACATTTTGCTTATAGTTCGTTATAAAGAAGAAATGGTTCGTGATTATTTTGGTGACGGTAGTGATTTCGGTGTTAACATTACATATAAAACACAAAAAGACTTCTTAGGCACTGCTAACGCGATTTCCTATGGAAAAGATTTCATTGAAGACAGTTTGATAGTATTGAACGGTGATATCATTTTAGATGAAGAAATTATCAATGAAATCATCAAAAAATACAATTATTTAAAGCCGGACACATTAATGCTTTTAACAGAAGTGGAAGATCCTTCTGCTTTCGGTGTTGTTGAAATTGAAAACGGACACATCAAAAGCATTGTAGAAAAACCGAAAAAGGAAGAGGCTCCAAGCAATCTTGTCAATGCGGGAATTTACGTTTTCAATAAGGATATCTTTGATAAAATCGACAAAACCGAACTCTCCGAAAGGGGAGAATACGAAATTACAGATTCAGTTTCAATGCAGATTGAAGATGGCAAGGATGTCATTGGTCATAAAACCAACAAGGATTGGATTGATGTTGGACGTCCGTGGGAACTTATTGAAGTCAATGAAGAGCTAATAGGCAATCTGAAAACTGAAATTAAGGGTAAAGTTGAAGACGGAGCCCATATTCATGGAGAAGTCTTTTTGGATGAAGGGAGCATCATCAGAGCAGGAGTATACATTGAAGGAAACGTATATATAGGCAAGAACTGTGATGTGGGCCCTAACTCATACATCAGGGGCAATTCCTACTTTGGAGATAATGTTCACATTGGTAATGCCGTAGAAATCAAAAACTCAATCATCATGGAAAATACCAACGTCAGCCATTTGAGTTATGTTGGTGATTCCGTAATCGGTTCCAACTGCAATATAGCTGCGGGAACCAACATTGCAAACTTACGTTTTGATAATAAGTCCGTCAAGACAAAAATTAAAAATCAGATGATTGACAGTGGAAGGCGCAAATTGGGATCCATTATTGGAGATTCAGTTAAGACTGGAATCAATTCCAGCTTTTCTCCAGGTGTTAAGGTGGGTTATAATTCCACTATCGGTTCAGGGGTTTTGTTGTATGATGATGTACCCTCCGATACAAGAGTATTGGTAAAACAAGATCATATCATTCAAAATAAGAAAAACAAGAAAGAATAATGGCGATATTATGGAAAATAATAAAGACTCTATTGTAATATGCCCTGGCGCACAAGTATTTGGCGATGTTGAATTAGGTGAAAATGTCTCTGTATGGCATGGTGCAGTAATAAGGGGAGATACAGACTCCATTACCATTGGCGATAACTCCAATGTTCAGGACAATTGTGTTGTTCACTGCACTCGAGGATTTCCGGTTGTAATCGGCAAGAATGTTTCTGTAGGTCATGGTGCTGTTGTTCATGGCTGCAGGCTTGACGACAATGTTTTAATCGGAATGAATGCCACAGTTTTAAACGGAGCACACATTTCTAAAAACTGCATTGTTGGTGCAGGTGCCGTTGTCAGTGAAGGAAAAGAATTTCCCGAAGGTAGTTTAATTTTAGGCGTTCCAGCAAAGGTTGTCAAACAACTTAGCCCAGAACAGATCCAACTTATTCAAAATAATGCGGATAATTATGTAAAACTTTCTAAACAGTATAAGGAAGATTAAATCATGAAAGCAAGGAAAATTGTAGATGAAATGGATTCATATGTCCCAGGAAGGTCTCAGGATGAAATCGCTCAAGATTTCAACTTAAAGAAAGAGGATATCATTAAATTGGGTTCCAATGAAAACCCTTGGGGGCCATCTCCAAAAGCAATGAAAGCTATTGAACAGGAAATCAAGTCAATAAACAGATATCCTGAATCACAATTGCATGAGCTCGTATCTGAAATTGCGGAATATTCAGGCGTAGACGATTCCCAGGTGATTATTGGAGGAGATGGCGCTGATGAAATCATTGATGTCTTGGCAAAGACCTTCATTGATGAAGGTGATGAATTCATTGTTCCCTTGCCGTCTTATATGTACTATGAGTACCTATTGAAGCAATACGGTGCGAATCCTGTTTATGCAAAATGGAATCTGGATGAGAACAGATTGGATGCGGATTCAATTTTCAATGCAATTGGCGAAAAGACCAAGATGATTTTCCTCTGCAGTCCGAATAATCCGACAGGAACCTTGATTGATAAAGATGTGCTGGTGGATATAGCAGCTAAAAATCCTGAAGTTTTAATAGTCATCGATGAAGCTTACTTCGAGTACTCAGAGGTCACAAATAAGGATTTAATCAACGAATTTGACAATATTTTTATCATTCGTACAATGTCAAAGGTATTGGGGCTTGCGGGCATGAGGATAGGATATGGTCTTGCATGCGCCGAGATAATTGAGTATATGCATAGGATTAAACCAGTATTTTCCCTAACAAGATTATCTTTTGTAGCTGCACTCAATACTTTTAGAGATAAGAAGTACATTGAAGATTCAATTAAAAAGGGTATTGAATCCAGACAATTTTTATATGATGAGGTGTCAAAGATTGATGGATTGCATGTATTTCCATCAAAATCCAATTTCATGCTGATTAATGTAAAGGAAACCGGATTCACAGCAAGTGAACTGGCTTTGGAACTCATGAAAAAAGGAATTATCGTGAGGGATTGTACTTCATTCAAGGGTCTTGACGAATACTGGATTAGAATCAGCATCTGCACCCTTGAGGAAGATAAAAAATTCATTGAAATATTGAGAGAGGTTTTAAACTAATGTATATTGGCGGAACTGTAATATCTTCAGTAGAGTTTCATGGAAATATGTCTTTGGTTATTTTCATGTCAAAATGTCCATTGGCCTGCAGATATTGTCACAATGTTGAGCTTTTGGAGGATAACACAGAATGGTCTTTTGAGAAAGTAAAGCATGAAATTGACTCTTCAGCCGATTTTCTGGATGCTGTTGTGATTTCAGGCGGCGAGCCATTGGTGCAGGTTGATGCGGTTATAGAAATATTGAAGTATGTCCGCCAGGTTGGTTTAAAAACAAAATTGGATACAAGTGGAATTTATCCGGATGGCCTAAAGAAAATATTGGATTTGGATTTATTGGACTATGTTTCCCTTGATGTCAAAACCACATTTTCAAAGTATAAGAAAATCACCGGAGCAAATGTGGGATTCAAAGTTAAAAAATCAATGGATTTGATAAATCAGGCAGGAGTTCATCTTGAAGCGAGAACAACTTATGTTCCAACACTACACACCAAAAAGGACATCATCAATCTGGTCGATGAAATCGAAGCGGACATTTATACCATTCAACAATTCAGAAATAAGAATGTCCTTGATCCTGCTTTGGAAAAGGTTGAAGTTCCAAATCCCCATGATTTGGAGAAATTGGCCAATGAAATCAAGCCATATTTTGATGGTGTAGTCAAAGTCAAGTCAGCCGAATTTGGTGAAAGGATTATTTAAGGAGAGAAGTGTTTAAAAATGCCAATTTTATCATTTTCAAGCAATGATATAGATGTCATCACTGGTAAGAAAACCAGAACAATACGCAAAGCATGGAAAACACCACTCAAGGTGGGAGACAGGCTTTACTGTTATTGGAATTTGGTATCCAAAGAAAAGATGAAGATTTTTGAAGCCTTTGTCACAGATATTGAAACCATTCCATTTGAAGAAATTGAAGGCAATGATGAATTGGCTCGCCAGGAAGGGTTTAAGGATTCTAAAGACATGTTAAGGGAATTCAAAAAGATGTATGGTGGCCGAATTGATCCTTCAGAAGAATTTCAAATAATCTATTTTGAAAAAATCCATATTGATGACTGGAAAGGGGACAAGATAGACGAAAAGGCTATGATTACCAAAAGGGCAGATATCCTATTTGACAGCGGTAAATTTGACAAGTCCACAATGTGCTACGATGCCGCTTTAAGACTTGATCCGAACGATGTTTATCTGCTCAATAAGCAGGGGGATAACTTGTCTAGGCTTGGAAGATTTATTGACGCAATTGAATGTTATGACAAGGCATTGGAAATAGAACCTGACAACATTTACATCCTGAACAATAAAGCTATTGCGCTTCTCAATTCAGGCAATATCAATGAAGCGTATAAGGTAAGCACTATCGCATATAATTACAGGCCAAGCAGCCCAATTATCCTTTATTGGAGGGGATTTATTTTAGAAATGCTTGGAAAGTATGATGCCGCATTGAGGGTATACGATAAGCTCATTGTAATAGATGGCGAAAATCCGGAAGTCTGGAATGCTCGCGGAAATCTATTGTCAGATATGGGAAGATTGGAAGACGCCATCGAATCTTTTGATAGGGCTGTTGAAGTCTGTTTGGATGATTCTGAAATGGATGCTGATGCCATTAATAGGATGGGCAATGCTTACATTGATTTGGGTAAATTTGATGATGCTTTGGATTGTTTCAACAAGGCAATTTCCCTTGAAAGACATAATATCGACTTTTTGCTTAACAAGGGTGTTGTTTTAATGGAATTGGGCAAATTTGAAGAAGCAGTTGATAGCTTTAACAAGGTGCTGCTTAGAAATCCTGACAATGAAGATGCATTTTTCTTGAAGGAAGAATGTTTGGAAAACTTTTAATTTTTTGTAGTCTTGCCTTAGATGGGGTTGGCCCAACATATTAATTTCCAATTATGTTCTCTTTATTTTAAAATCAGATATTGTAAAAAAAGTAGTTTCTGAAAAATAGCTATTTTAATTGAAGCTATTTTCCATTTAATGAAAAGAATTTTTAGTTTATTTTTTGTATTTTTTGATTAAGTCGATTCCCCATTCGGTCATTTCATCTGCTTTTTGCTGAGAATCAGATTCCGCAAAGCATCTGAAAATAGGTTCGGTTCCGGATGGTCTGATAATTACCCATCCATCTTCTTTTAAGATTTTAACACCGTCTGTCAAGTCAAGCTCAAAATCAGTAGTTTCTTTTATTTCTTCTGCAATGCTGGACATGACAAATTCTTTTTGATCGTCAGGGCACTCGATTTTCATCTTTTTAGCATAGTATACTGGAAGTTCGCTGACCAGTTCGGACAATGTCTTCTTCTCCTTTGCAATGATTTCCAATATTTTTGCAACGGTCATCACCGCATCCCTTCCATAAACGAAGTCAGGGAAAATCAAACCTCCGTTTTCTTCACCACCAAATAATCCGTCTTCATCTTTAAGTTTGCGTGCTACAAGCAAGTCTCCAACAGCAGTAGCTATTACTTTGCCGTTGAATTCTTCTGCAACATCATAGATGGCCTGGGAAGTTGCAACTGTTGTGACAATAGTTCCTCCATTGTTTTCCTTAAGCATCTGTTTTTCAACAAGTGTGAAGGTTTTATCTCCTAAAACGAAGTTTCCTTTCTCGTCAATGCAGATGGTTCTGTCAGCATCACCATCGTGTGCAAGACCAATATCTGCATCCAGTTCCTTAACAACGCTGATGAGTTCCTGCAGGTTTTCTTCGATAGGTTCAGGGTCACGTCCAGGGAAGAATCCGTCAGCCTGACAGTTGAGGGTTGTAACGTCACAGCCAAGTTTCCTAATAAGGTACGGTGCTGTAAAGCATCCTGCACCGCTTCCGCAATCAAGCACAACCTTTAATTTTGCTTCACGTATCGCTTCAGCGTCCACCTTGGAAATGGCTTCGTCAACATATTCCTCAATGATCTTGTCGTTGTGGTAGATTTGACCGATTTCGGAGAATGGAACCCTGATTGGCTCTTCATCGAAATACAATTTTTCAATCGCCAAATCCATTTCATCAGGTATTCCTATACCGTATTCATCTAAAAATTTAAGACCGTTATATTTTGGTGGATTGTGTGAGGCTGTAATCATCACTCCGCCGTCATAATATTTACGAACTGCATATTGGACTCCTGGTGTTGGAAGAATTCCTAAATCGACCACATCACAGCCGGATGATAAAAGGCCCGCTTTCACGGCTTCCTTTAACATAGGTGTGGAAGTCCTTGTATCTCCTCCAACAGCTACTGTTCCCTGAATCTGTGAACCGTAACAAGCTGCGAGTCTTGATGCAAATTCTGGAGTTAATACATCATTAGCTGTCCTTCTAACTCCAAATGTTCCAAATAATCTTTTTTTATCAGCCATGTTTTAATTCCTATTTCATTTATTTATATTATTTTTGAATTTTAACAAATAAAAAGATATTGTTAATTAATTATTCTTAAACTGTCTCCGCTCGATAGAATCAATTCTAAATTTGATTTATATTCTGTTATCGTGCCTATTACTTCAACTTTCCTGTTCTTGAAATCTTCAATATCCAAATTCCTCGATTGGATTTCGGCCACTTGTTTTTCAAATACTATCATCTGCATTTGACTTTCGCCGTCATTGATGGTTAAAAAATAATTGGTCTTTGAGCTTGACTCGGCAATATCGGTTATCACACCGTCAATGCATACCTTTTCATCTATCATCGCTCTTGTAATGTCTGAAATATCCACTTTCTTAACTTCAATGGATGGAGTAAAGATTATCAGTCCGATGATTCCAATTAAAGAAGTTATCAAAGCTATTCTCAATAGTTTTTCATCTGTAATTTCCATGGTTTTCCAATTGGTTTTCATGGTAAAAATAGATGCTAGAATTTCAGCTTGTAAAATTTATCTATAATCAGAAATATAATATGACCATGTTTGAAAATTTGACAAAAACAGAGTTGTATACAATTTTAACTGGTGTTTTCACTGCATGCCTAATCATATCCAACACCGTTGCAAGCAAAACATTTGTCCTTTTCTCGTTTACTCTGCCTTCAGCCGTATTAATCTTTCCGGTGATTTACATTATTAGCGATGTCCTGGCTGAAGTTTATGGCTATGAAAAGGCTCGCAGAGTAATTATTCTTGGATTTTTCATGAATCTCGTTGCCGTAATATATTACAATATAGCAATTTGGCTTCCGGCACCATCATTTTTTGAAAATGCGGCCGCTTTTGAAATAGTCTTGGGCAGCACTTTCAGACTGCTGATAGCAGGTTTTGCGGCATATATTGTAGGTTCACTTGTCAATGCAAAATTAATGACTTACCTTAAGGAATGGAATGAGGACAAGCTTTTCTTCAGATGCATCGTTTCAACATTGTTCGGTGAGGGTTTGGATGCGCTGATTTTCATCACAATAGGATTTTTCGGCACAATGCCTACAGAAGCGTTAGCGGTAATGATTATCGTTCAGGCATTGTTCAAGACAGTTTACGAGATAATTGTGTATCCGGTTACAAGGAAAGTTATTGTCGGCGTTAAAGAATTGCCGGAGATTTAATTTCCAGTATTGTACATGGAAATTAGTCTCTCAACGGTATCGGCATCCATTGGGCTTTTATCTTTCCTGATGTTTTTGACGACAGGGAATCTCAATGAATATCCTGTTTCATATTCCGGGGATTCGACAATTTCGGAAAATGCGATTTCCAAAACGATTTTCGGCTCCACCTTAATTTCACGGCCTTTTGTTGAAAGCTCAAGTTCTTTCATTTTGCCGGTAAGATATTCCAGGGTTGCATCGTCAAGGCCTGTTGCGGCATAAGCCACGCTTTTGAACTCATTGTTTTCATCCCTGAGCGCAACAAGATAAGATCCGACAAAGTCTCCTCTTTTTCCAATACCGTATGTTCCTCCAATGACGACCATATCCAAGGTTTCAGGCTCTGCCTTGTATTTGAGCATTTTTTTGCCTCTCAAACCTGGAATATATGGTGCTTCGGAATCCTTAATCATTATTCCTTCATGGCCTTCGTTGATTGATGTTTCAAACAGTTCCTGGATTTCGTCAAGATTGTCCGCTGTTCCGATTCTCATTGTGCTCAGGTTCATCTCATCAACTGAAGTATCGACAATCTCTTCCAATATTGTCCTTCTGTTTTTCAAAGGCTCGTCGATCATTGGAACCTTATAGTAAAGTACATCAAATAAGTATAATTTCAACGGAACATTTTCCATCGCCTCTTCGACATTGTGTTTCCTTCTGACTCTGTGCAGGATATTCTGGAATGGCAAAGGCTTTCCATTTCTTGTAGCTATCACTTCACCTTCCACAATGTAGTCCTCATGAGGCAGATTTTCGTCGAATAATTCAACGATTTCGGGAAGTGCATGGGTGATGTTTTCAAGTCTGCGTGTGAAGATGTTGATTTCGTCACCATTTCTGTGAACCTGCAGCCTGATTCCATCGTATTTTGTATCGCATATTGCCACGCCCATCTCAGGAATGATTTCATCAAGAGGGGGTGCAAGCTGGGCAAGCATAGGTTTGACTGGAGTTCCCGGTGTTAAATTGAGCTTTTCAAGACCGGCAGCGCCCTGTTCTTTGGCGGTTCTTGCAACTACTGAAAAGTCATTTGTAAGCATTTGCGCTCTTTCAACTATGCTTTTGTCAATGTCAAATGCCTGTGCTATGGCATCTCTGACCACTCCGTCTCCAACACCTATTCTCAATTCCTCTGTAATTGTACGTGTCAGGTATTTTGCTTCGGTTGCGCTTGCCTGACTCAATAATTCTAATATAACTGCAATTTTACGGTTGGTTGAACGTGAACCGCTGATTGTGGATAATTTGCGTAAGCTATTGAAAACAAAGTCGATTGTCAATGGCTGTGAGAAGAATGTCATCTGGGATTTTTTGGCATATAGCTTGATGCATGCAAGGCCGATGTCCCCTTCATCGCGAACGGCATCCTCAACAGCTGCCTGTGTGGTTCCGACGGCTTCTGCGACAGCCCTTTCCACAAGCTTTCCACCTATTCCTATCTCTTCAGAGCTCCATGCCGGAAACACCACCCCCAAAATCAGCAGACCAACCTTTTCAATTGTGTCTGAATCCAGTTTTTTGAGATATTCCGCAATGATTTCTGTCTTTTCGAGTCTTTTGGTGGTTGCTTCAAGCGCTGAATAAACATCCACCAGTTCCTGATACTTCATCAGAATTCACCTTTAGCTATTTTTACTGCACAGTATTCTCCGCACATCGCACACATTTCATTATCATCGAGCTCACATTTGTCACGGTATCTTCTAGGTTTGGACTTGTCGAGTGCAAGGTCAAATTGGGCTTCCCAGTCAAAGTCCCTTCTGGCCTTTGCCATTGCAAGTTCCCTGTCCCATGCCTGAGGTAATCCTTTAGCAACATCGGCTGCTTCGGCAGCTATTTTGGAAGCTACAACTCCTTCCTTAACGTCTTCAAGACTAGGCAGTGACAAATGTTCTGCAGGGGTTACATAACACAAAAAGCTGGCTCCTGCTGTTGCTGCAATGGCTCCTCCGATTGCTCCGGTAATGTGGTCATATCCAGGAGCGATATCTGTTACAAGAGGTCCGAGCACATAAAACGGAGCCCCATGACAGATTGTCTTTTGAATTTCCATGTTTGCCTTAATCTGGTTCAGCGGCATGTGTCCCGGTCCTTCAACCATTACCTGCACATTGGCATCCTGTGCTCTTTTGACAAGGCCTCCAAGGGTTACAAGCTCTTGAATTTGAGGGATATCGCTTGCATCTGCCAGGCAGCCCGGCCTAAGTCCGTCACCTAGGGATAAGGTGATATCGTACTCATAGGCCAATTCCAAAAGGTAATCGTAATTTTCATATAATGGGTTTTCCATATCGTTGTGGTTAATCCATGAAGCGAGGAATGTTCCTCCACGGCTCACAATTCCCATCATCCTTTTTGCATCTTTTAATTTTTGGACCAAATCTTTTGTAATTCCGCAGTGGAGGGTCATGAAGTCAACTCCTTCCTTTGCCTGATTTTCAATGGCCTTGAAGATGTCGTCAGGGTCCATATCAATGATTTCTCTGTTTTTGTTGAGTGTCACGACTCCGGCTTCATAAATAGGGACTGTGCCTATGCACAGGTCCACTGCATCCATGATTTTTTTCCTGAACAATTTCAAATCGGAACCTGTTGAAAGGTCCATCAATGCGTCCGCACCATATTCCTGAGCCAATTTGGCTTTGTCAATTTCAAGGTCGATATCATCAATCTTTGATGATGAACCGATGTTTGCATTGACTTTTGTTTTCAGACCTTCTCCAATTCCGCAAGGGTTGGAGTGTCCGTTTATGTTTTTTGGAATTACTACTTTTCCAATGTCTATTAATTTAGCTAATTTGTTTACATCTATATTTTCTGCTTTTGCAACATATTCCATTTCGGGTGTGATGTTGCCTTTTTGAGCTTCACTTTTCTGAGTCAAGTTAATCCCTCTTGTTGACTAATCACTATAAACTCTATTCATTCAAGTATATAGAATTTTTTCAACTGGTGTACGGTTTAATTTACGATACATTTTATAGGTGTTTAATCAAATACTATTATTCAACGGTGGTTATATGGAAGATAGACATGTAATAGAAACATTAGGCAAAGTAAAGGTTGTAATCGAAAACGGTGAAATTACTGAAGTTGGATCTTCAGAAATGAAATACTGTCCAATGTTTCATGCGATGCATAAGGTAGATGAGCTGAACGAAGAGTTCATCCGCAAGAATATCAATTTCAGAATCCAGGACTTTGGAATGTGCACTCCCGACAGGGTTGTTGAAATGGATGATTTGGTGACTGTAGGGATTTCAGAAATCCTGAAAACCAATATGGAGAAAGGAAATATAGACTGTGTTGTCGGCGTATGCGACGGTGCGGGAACAGTATTGATGACCAATCCACGTGTAGTTCAAGGGGTTGGCGGAAGAGTTTCCGGATTGATAAGCACAACACCGATACCTGAAGTTATCAAAAATCTGGAAGAAAAGGACAGCATAGTTTTATATCCCGACACTGCTGAATTGAACCAATTGGAAGGATTGAAGCTTGCTGTTGAAAAAGGTTACAAGAACATTGCGATAACCGTCATACCTTCTCCGATGATTAAGGAGCTCAGGGAGTATCCTGTAGATGATGATGTTAACGTTTATATTTTTGTTGCACATACCACTGGCGTTGAGCCGGATATGGTGGAAATGCTATTTGAAAATGCTGATATTGTAACAGCTTGCGCTTCAAAAGCTATTTCAGACTATACTGATGAGAAAAAACCATATTATTACGGACTTAAGGTACCGATATTCTGCGCCAGTGAGGATGGCCGCAGGTTCTTGGATGTGCGTCTTGAAAAAATAAACAAGCCTTTAACAACTAATGAATATCCTAGAAACAAGGATGATATGCCGCATAAATTACTTTAGGATGTAAATATGAAAGTGATATATTTTGATACAGAAACCACAGGCCTTAATTCTAAATTTGATCGGATAATCGAATTGGCGATGCTGACTGTTGAAGACGGCGAGATTACAGATGAGTATGACAAGTTTGTCAATATCGATTGGGATTTACCTCCAAAAATCACACAGATTACTGGAATCACTGATGAAATGTTGATTTTGGAAGGTGAAAGTGAAGCGCATATCGCAGAGGATTTAAAAAATAATTTAACTCCGGATACTTTAATGATTGCCCATAACTGCCAGTTTGATTTATCATTCGTTTACAGTCTGCTTGAAAGGCATTATCCTAATGATGCATATGAAATAGTTTCCAACAGTAAGTGGATGGATACAGTAACAGTATTGAAAGACCGCAAGGAATTTCCTCATAAACTGATTGATGCAGTCAAGTATTACGGTATTGAAGAAGTTAACTTTCATCGGGCAATTGATGATACAAAAGCATTGTATAATGTCACTCAGGCATTAAAAGAGGAACGGGACGATTTAAAGGAATACATCAATATCTTCGGCTATAATCCTAAATATGGTGTTAGTGGGTTTAAATTCTCATTCATAGAATATAAAAGACAATACTTCACTAAAAGAATGGTAAATTCAGATAAGATTTTACCAAGAAAATAAGTTTTTAATTTTGGAGGTTTGGGGAAAAATTTCTGTATTTTTCCCCTAAATATGGTCAGAATTCAATTAAAAATAAAGAGGAGGGAGGAAGAAATTGTGGGATTTCTTCCTTACATGTATTGAACTAACTGTTCATCGCTGGTGTCATTTCCAGGCTTCACTTTATCGATTGCATCTTTAAAGTATTTGTATGGTATTTCACTAGCTTCGAGGTTGTCTCTTAAGGTTAACATTGCAGCTTCTCTGCAAACAGCTTCAATGTCAGCTCCGACATATCCTTCAGTGTTTTTAGCTAATTTTTTAAGATTAACATCTTTTGCAAGAGGCATGTCTTTTGTGTGGACTTCAAAGATTGCAAGTCTTGCTTCTTCATCAGGTTCTTTAACTTGAATGTGTCTGTCAAATCTTCCAGGCCTCATGAGTCCAGCATCTAAAATGTCAGGTCTGTTGGTTGCAGCAATGATTGCAACATCTTCAAGTTCTTCCAAACCGTCCATTTCAGTCAAGAGCTGATTAACAACTCTTTTGGTAACGCCGCTGTCAGTATCGTTTCCGCTACGTGCACTGGCTATTGCATCAATTTCATCGAAAAAGATCACTGTTGGCGCTGCCTGTTTTGCTTTTCTAAAGACTTCTCTGACACCTTTTTCAGATTCTCCGACCCATTTGGATAGAAGTTCAGGACCTTTTACAGAAATGAAGTTTGCTTCACTTTCACTGGCTACAGCTTTAGCAAGCAATGTTTTACCAGTTCCTGGAATTCCGTAGAGCAATGTACCTTTAGGAGGTCTTATTCCTAAGCGTTGGAATGTGTCTGGGTGTTTTAATGGCCATTCTACAGCTTCCTTAAGTTCTTGTTTCACGTCTTCAAGACCGCCCACATCATCCCATTTGATGTCTGGGATTTGCACAAGCACTTCTCTTAAAGCTGATGGTTGGATTTCTTTTTGTGCTGATTTGAAATCGTCCCCTGTAACTACTATTTTTTCCATTACTTCTTTTGGAATTTCTTCGTCGTTTTGGATTTCTGGCAAAATCCTTCTGACTACTCTCATTGCAGCTTCTTTACATAATGATTCAAGATCTGCTCCTACAAATCCATGGGTGGTATTTGCAATTTTGTCTAAATCAACATCTTCTGCAAGAGGCATATTTCTGGTGTGTATTTCAAGTACTTCTTTTCTTTCTTCGGAATCTGGAACTCCAATTTCAATTTCTCTGTCAAATCTTCCCGGCCTTCTAAGCGCTGGGTCAAGAGAATCTGGTCTGTTTGTCGCACCAATAACTACGACCTGTCCACGGGATTTAAGGCCGTCCATTAATGTTAGAAGTTGAGCAACGGTTCTTCTTTCAACTTCACCGTTGGTTTCTTCTCTTTTTGGCGCAATCGCATCGAGTTCATCGATAAATATGATTGAAGGGGAGTTTTCTTCTGCTTCTTCGAAGTATTCCCTTAAGTTCTCTTCAGATCCGCCTACGTATTTGCTCATGATTTCAGGCCCATTTATGGCAATGAAATGAGCATCACTTTCACTGGCTACCGCTTTAGCCAGTAATGTTTTACCGGTACCTGGAGGACCGTGCATTAACACTCCTTTTGGTGGTGCAATACCCAGTTTTTCGAAGAGTTCAGGTCTTTTAAGAGGGATTTCAATCATTTCTCTTACTTTTTTGACTTCCTCTTTAAGACCTCCGATGTCTTCGTAGCTTACGTCAACAAGGTTTCCTACACCTTCGATTTTGCTCACGTCGACAGGACTTTCATGAAGTTGAACTTCAGTATTCGGACCAACAATAACGATGTCTTTCGGATTTGTTGATACGACTGCAAATTTAATTTCTTTCATTGCAGGGGTAAAGTCCATGAGTTCTTCAAATAAACTGTTGAAGCCCATGCTTGGTCTTGGTGCCCTGATTTGTGATCCGATAATGTCACCTTGCACCATGACTTTGCCGGCAAATAAACCACGAACATCACCTTGTACGCGTATGTTATTTTCAATTGGTGCTAAAACAACTTTCTTAGCTTCTGTTGCTTTAGTTTTTTTGATAGTGACTTCACCTCCGATGGTTGCTCCGGAGTTTTTACGGACCAGACCGTCGATTCTGATAACTCCGAGTCCAATGTCGGTTTGTGAAGGAAGAGCGATAGCTGCAGTTCTTTTTTCACCAACAATTTCGATTAGGTCCCTTTCATTGATGCCTAAGTCGTCCATTACATTTGGATCAAGTCTTGCAATGCCTTGACCTACATCTTTTTGGGAAATCGCTTCTGCAACTTTTAGAGTAATTTCATTTTCTGCCATGATTATCATCTCCTTTTTGATGGCTGTAAAGTTAATAATTATAATTTGTCAAAATCTTTTTGTTACTTTTTGTAACTTTATTGACAAGGATATCTGTGTATGTTTTACTATATAAAGGTTTCGGTTTTGAAGATTTTTTTAAAACTAATGTAAAATAAGTTATTTCTTCTATAATTGATAATATATTCTTTATTATTATTGAAACAATTTTTATTTGCTAATCTATTTTAAAAAATAAAAATTAAAGGTTTATATTGAAATTAAAAATTTAATTACTTTATGACACTTTAACTTTTGTTCGTATTATCTAAAACAAGTTACCTGATGATTCCGCCAAATCCGGTGAAAAGTTCTTTTACCTTTTCGATATCCTCTTTATAGAGTGCGGTCACTTCAAAAGTCAGGCTTATGAATTTCTCATCGATTTGAGGGCCTGTATATGCGTCAGTTAATCTGATTTCAATGAGATTAGCTATGTTCATGACAGTATTTTCTATAGTTTCAACATGGACGTTCTTTGGGAATACGCAACTGATGGATTCGGTTTTTCTATTTAAATTTTCTAGCTTCCACTGGTAAAGTTCAGCTGGAAGCAGAATCCTGATGTTTGCTATACGAAGATTTTTAATTTTATTCCCGTCTTTCAACACGGCGGTCTTCCCATCAATGCTTTCAAGGGTTCCGACATGGATTTTCCCGGAATAGATATGTTTAAGACCAACTTCCTGGCCGATTTGATTATTCAAATAGGTGTATTCATAACTTAAAGCGCTGATTGCCTTGTCACTTCTACCCAAAGCGTTTTTAATGTCGCCCATATGCTTTGTTGCCCTAATTGCAATGTCGATGAATTCATCTTCATCCCCTTTATTGATGACATCCCTTAGCTCAATAACCGCATCGGCCAGTGCATTTCTAACTTTAGGACCAAAATTATTTCTTGACTGGATATTGTATGTCAAATACGGGTTTTGAGATACGATACGAGCTATCAAATCGATCATCAGGTTGTAGATAGGACTCTCATAATCTTCAGTTTCTGATATGTCAACGCTTAATTTTTCAATTGCAGATGCTGCTGAAATGAATGAAAAATGGGTTAGGACCTGCACGATGCTCATCATGAAATCATGGTTTTCAGCGGTGGTTTCAATTATCCTCAAATTTTTGCTTGCGAGATAATTGTAGACTTTCGGATACCATTTGCCTTTTTTGTCGGCAGTCAAAACAATGACCTGATTGTCAAGGCGGGTTGTTCTTGGACCAAAAACAGGGTGTGTTGGAATGTATTCTACTGTTTCGGGCAATGATTCGGCCATGGCTTTTGAAGGCTCTTCCTTGATGGAGGTCACATCAACCATCAATGACCCGCTTTTCATGAATGGAGCGACTTCACGGATGACCTCTGAAGTATATTGTATTGGCACTGAAATAACCAGTATGTCGCTAATATTGGCCAATCCAGCATTTGACTCGATATAATTCACGCCTAATTCATCCGCTACACGTTTGCCTTTTTCGGGATTGTATCCAGTTATGAATACATTAAATTCATCTTTAAAGTAGTATACTAGAGTCTTTCCCAACCCGTCACTACCTCCAATAATTCCAACATTCATTTTAACCATTACTAATTTTTATAATTATTAAGTATATAAATTATTAACTAGAAAAATTATTGTGAATTATGAAAATTATAAAAGAAGATGAAAAGGAAGGAATAGTTGAGGTAGTTCCTGAAACATTAGATGATTTGTGGCATTTGTCACACATAATCGAAGTTGGCGACAATGCCTCTTCCAAAACAACCAGGCGTATTCAAGATACTAGTGGAGATAAGATTAGAAGCGATAGGGGAGTTAAAAAAACATTCTACTTGGGTCTGGATATAGAAAGCATTAGTTTTCATTTGTTCACTGGAAAATTAAGGCTGACTGGAGTAATCACAAGAGGGCCTGAAGATTTGATACCTCTCGGATCACACCACACTCTTGAAGTTAAGCTCAACACTCCATTATCAATTAGGAAGGAGCGCTGGCCAAAATGGGCAATCAAAAGAGTTAATCAAGCTATTGAGGCTTCTAAAAAATTGTCAGCCATAATTGTTGTATTGGAAGATGACACTGCAACTCTTGGTTTGATGAGGCAGTTCGGAATTGAATATTACGGTCCTATTAAGGGACATGTATCTGGAAAAAGGATAATCGATAAGAATAGACAAAAAAACATCATTCAATTCTATGAAAAAGTAATAGAATCAATAGAAAAATTCGATTCAATTCAAAACATTGTCATTGCAGGACCGGGCTTTGTCAAAAACGACTTTTATGATTACATCAAAGACAAGCATAAGGAATTGGCCGAAATATCCATTGTGGAAGCTACAGGGTCAGGCGGCAGAAACGGCATCAGTGAAGTTCTCAAGAAGGGAACTGTTGAAAAGCTGACAGCTGAAAATAGGGTGGCTTTGGAAATGGGCGCCGTAAATAATCTGCTAACTCAAATAGCCAAGAATTCATCTAAAATCGCTTATGGTTTAAAGGAAACTAAAAATGCAATCAATTTGGGGGCTGTCAGCGAACTGCTTATTTTAGATACCAAGGTTGCAAGCGAAGACATGGGCGATGCGATGGACATGGTCGAAAACATGAAAGGTGAAGTGATGGTTGTAAGCAGCGAGCATGAGGGCGGAAAGCAATTAGAAAGCCTTGGTGGTATGGCGGCCATTTTAAGATATGAAATTAGCTAATTTAAGTAATACTTTTATATAATATGAAAAATTAAAATTATATGTGATTATTATGTTCTATTTGTCGATTATTATTGCATTTGTATTGGTTTTTATTTTATCAGCGGCAGGTACTGCGATTCTAAATGTTATTTTTAGATTTTTAGGTACAAGGGGTTATTTAGGCAATCTGTTCCCGAATGTAAGGGGAGGAATTCCGCGTGCAATCGGTGTAATTCCATTCATAATCCTGTCTTTTTTCATGATACCTGGCGCAAATACTCTTATTTTAATCATCGGTATTTTTGCATTGATTGATGATATTGTAGGACGTAGAAGATTCGAACCGTTAGGAATTGAATGGGGCCAGCTTTCAAGAGGTATAGGAATTATTTTGGTCATGATTGTAGGTATTCTTGAAGGATATTGGATTTCCGCAATTTTCATCGCACTGATGGTTCAGCCAATGAACATTTCAGACATGCAGCCTGGATCAACTTGTATTGTTACAATGATAATGTGCGTAGTTACCGTAATTCTAATGTTGATTTTCGGTTCTCCGATGGTCGGCGAATTGCCTGCTGTCTATACTCCTCTACTGATATTTACAGTATGTTTAGGATATTGTCCGCTTGACTTTTCAGGAAAGATCATGATGGGCGAAGTTGGAAACCACACTTTTGGAGTCGCACTTGGATTGGCATTTTATTATGTTGGAGGGCTATGGTCCTTAATCCTTCTCGGAATCATAACCACAGCATTGATTGCATTTGTCAGAAGGAACAATCTGAGGGTTTTCTTCAGCCAAAAATTAGGAATGAATAATCCTACTTTCGGAGATTATTTCATGGATGTCTTAACCGGCGGAGGTTTGGGCGATTTGCTTAGGAAATGGATACTTAAAGATAAGCAATACACAGTTAAAAGCCCATTGCTGATATCATTAGGATTCAGAAGATTGCTGTACAATCCATATGCAACACATACAAGTAATTTTTCCTCAAGAAACGAAATTCCAAGACTGGAAAAAGGAGCGTAATTGTATGAAAGCATTATTTATTGTCACTGGGAGAGGCTTGGGTGGCGATGCGATGGTTGCCTTAAATACCATGAGGGCCCTTGAAAGAAGAGGAGTCCAATGTGAAATAGCTCTTGATGCATCCGCTCACGGGTCATTATTTGAAAAAAACGGATATTCCTGGCATAGGATTTCAGTTCCCCATGCGGGAGGCCATTCAGCCACAAAATTGTCAGCCGCCAAAGGTGCTTTAAAATTGTTAACCGCAACTTTCAAAGCCAGAAAACTTATTAAAAAATTGAAAGTTGATTTTGTTGTTGGTGTATTGGGTGGAGGAGCTATTGTAGCTTCATTAGGAGGTAAATTTGCACGCAAACCAACATTTTCTTTAATTTCAACACCTCTTGATTCAAAGGTATGTCCTAAATTTAATCAATCTTATATTTTGCCCGAATTGGATAAATTCAGATGGGAAACATTGCCAAAAAATATGGATAAGGCTTTTTATCCTTTGTCTGAGGATGTGGGTGATGGAAATCCTCAAATTGCCCTTCAGAAATTAAAGGAATTTTCCAATTTCGACGAAAATAAAAAAACTATAGTGTTCTCTTCAGGTTCATCCATATTTAAGGGAATGCTTGATGGAATAAACTTGGTATCCGAATGCAGTGATGAATATAATCTTGTTTTGGTCGGAATTCCACTCCATGATGAATACTATGACCTGATTGATGAAAACAAAATCATCTATGTCGGATACATTGACTGGATCAATCATCTATTCAAGTTTTCTGATTTGACAGTTCTTACAGATGACGGTGTGTCTCTTGAAGAGGCGTTGACATGTGAAAAGCCTATCATTGCCCTTACGAAAGTTAAATGGGGAAGATATCAGAATATGGCTGGAGTATTTAAAGGAGCCATCATCGAATCTGAAGTCAGTGATGTTTGCAAAAGCATCGATGAAGCTTTCAAGAACTATGACTCACTTCAAAAGAATGCATTGGTTTACGGTAAACAATGTGCTGAAGCTGCTGATGATTTAGCAGACAGAATCTTGAAAAAATTAGAATAGTGGCATTTATAGCCACATGTTTTTTATTATTTTGTAGTTTGTATCGGTAGATGGATGAATCTCTAAAAAGTCATCATAATCATCCAAGTCATAATCCATTCTCATCAGGTAAGAGAGATATGCTACATCGCTTACTGATGACGGGGATATGTGGTTGATGCTGTTTATCTTATTTTTAGCTTTGTCAAATTCTATTTCCGTATATCCGGTATCGCCGCTAAGGATGTTCCAGAATGCACCTGGTCCGCCAATTCCCGGAAATGAAATGGTGGTCTTGTCATCTTCGCTGCACTCTGAATTTTCATTTTTAACAAAACTCACTTCCATATTCAAACTTAATGTTTGAGGAATGCAGCTGTAGCTTACTTTATTTCCATATCCTGCCATATTTCTTGCAGCTGTGATGCCCTCTTTTCTAGCTACTGGTGTCAGTTGATATCCTCCAGTAACATCTCCAGCAGCATATATATTATCAACACTAGTTTTCATCATTTCATTGACTTTAATTGTTTTGTCGGGATTTAGCTCAACGATGCCCTCAGCTATTTCGCTGTTCGGAGTTCTTCCTGTTGCGAAAAATGGTGTCCCTTCCAGTTCATCGCCATTTTCAGTAAGAATCTTGTTCTCAAATGCTTCAACAACATTTGTATTCTCATAAACATTGACATCAGGCATAATTTTTTCCAGAACATATCTTTTGGTTTCAGCATTCAATTCCTTTAAAAATGAGCTTCTTGCAAGAATATTGACTTCACTGCCTAATGTTGAGTAGATGTTAGCTATTTCACCAGCTATTATTCCTCCTCCGATGATATTTAACTTTTCGGGAACATCATCAATTTTTAGGATATCCTTGTTTGTAAGACCATATTCCTTGCCTTTTATATCCGGAATGAATGGACGCGCGCCTGTTGCAATCAACAGATTTTCATATTCGAAACTTTCATCATTAACTTTGATGATTCCATCTTCAATCTTCGCTTCGCCGTAAATAACTTGATTGCCGACGCTTTCGTTTTCCATTTGATTGAGTTTTCTTAGAAGTTCTTGGGTTTCAACAATTTTTTCAACAATCTTTTCATAGGAAATGTCTACTTGGCTTTTAATAAACCCATAGCTGTTGAATCTTTTGCTCGCGTCGATATATTTTGTAATGTCAGTTAATGCACAAATGACCATACACCCTTCGTTCAAGCAAGTGCCGGCAATATGATTTTTTTCAATTAAAAGGACTTCTTCTCCAAGTTTGCCCAGTTCTAAAGAACCTAATCTGCCAGCAGGGCCAGAACCAATAACAATATTCTTCATTTTAACACCTGTTTAGATAGTTTTATATAATACTAACTTTTAATATTATTATTATATTAAAATTTTGGAGAGATAAATTATGTGTATTGCAGCACCTGCTCAGGTCGTTGAAATTAATAAAGAAGAAAACTGGTTATATGCTGACTTTGGTGGAGCAAGACAACAAGCTAAATTAGACCTTTTACCTGATGTAGAAATTGGCGATTATGTTTTAATCCATGCTGGTTATGCAATTGAAAAATTAACTGAAGAAGCTGCTAAAGAATCTTTAGAAGCTTGGGAAGAACTTTTAGAAATTCTTGAAGAAGAAGATAGAGAAATGGAAAAAGCAAGAATGGCTGATTTAAATCAGTAGATTGACACTCTTGTTACTCCTTTTATTTTTAAAAATTCATTTATTAAATCACCTTTAACAGGCTCCTCCGTAATTATTGTCAATATAGGAGTTTGTTGAAGCTCTGTATCTTCGGCATAAGCTTGTCTTATACCAATGCCTTTTTTTGATATTAAACTTGTTGTGTTTGCAAGTATTCCTTCGCTTTCGGATCCCACTTCTATTTCAATTACTCCCAATTCCAGGTTTTTCGCAATGTTTTTTAGAAGTGTTCCTGCAGGGATGATGTTGCTGAATAGATTATACAATTCAGGATCCTCTTTTATGATGTCGATTGTTGATTTGATGGCTCTTCTATCAACGTCTGCGGCTGTTGCCAATGATTTGTCACTGATTTTCAGGTTTCCGCAGTATATTTTCCCGTCTTCGTTTAGTGATAGTCCAAGCTCAATCATTTTTTCTGCAACTCTAATTCTTGCAGGGTATTTTTTAAATTTTTCATTAATTCTTTCCCACATTTTAATCAACATTCCAACTTTTTGTACATTTAAGTTAGATTATGTTGAATGTAATATATATTTGTTGTTATGGATTTCATTAAAAAAAGATAGAGTTGTCATGTAAAATGAAATTTCTTAAAAAAAATAGTTTGTAGTAGGCTAGATGGGATTCGAACCCATGACCTCCCGGTTATCAGCCGAGCGCGCTAACCAAGCTGTGCCACTAGCCTATGATATATTAGTGACAGTTAACTGTCAACACTTATAGTTATATTAATTACTATATATAACTCTTTCGGTTATATATAGAATTAATCAAAATTTTTTAGAATTATCTATTAATCATTTCGTTAATGGAGTCAGCCATAGCGTGTCCTTCAACAATGATTTTTGCATTTTCGATTCCTTCAACTTTTTCTGCTCTGATTTTAGCATCAGCAGCAATACGTGTAATACTCATACAACCAGGATTAGTTGGTTTGAGGGTAATTTCAGCTTGATCGCCTTCAACAGTAATATTTTGTACAATACCCATTTCTACAATACTAATTCCCATGTGGGGGTCATTAATTACAGAAATAGCGTCTTTAATATTATTTACTAATTCTTCAGACATGATTTGTCTCCTATATTTTATTGTATTATTAAATATTTACAAAGATATTTATAAACATTGTTATTTTTTCTAACCAAATTTTAGAAAAATTTTATTTCACTCTATGTTTAAGTTTAACGCCGATACCGTTATCAAGCTCTTCCATCTCACGGCCGGTCATCATGGCTTTTCCAACGCCCATAACAACATCGTCTTTCACTATAACGACCTCGTCATTGGGCACAATTTTATGATCCGCCTTATCAATTCCCGGAGCGAAAACAGTATTGGTCTGTAAATCAAAATCAATTTCAACAATGTGGATTCCCAAATCTTTCAAGATTTCTCCTCCAGGCAAGTTCAAGCGATATAATCCATAATCCTTATTCAATAGAGCTAATTGCTTGCCGTCGGATAAGATTCTCTTGTGGTACATTCCTTTGGTTTTAACATTGTCAGGGATGAATCCATCACCCTTTTCTCCAAATTGGAATTTTGCTATTGACCTTAATTCATGCAATGTCTTTTCCCTTCTGTTTATTCTTTGATGGTTTTTAAGTTCCATCCTTAAGTTATAAAGAGAATCTGGAGAAGTTGGCCGGCCATCTTCACAAACATTGACAAAGTCATCAACAAACGCTTCACAGGATTCCAGATATCCTCCTGCGAGATTTGCAACAATCTTTTTGCCTTCACAATATTTTGCAATTAATCTCCCTGTTTCTTCAATTTCATCTTCAGACCATTTTCCGGTTGTACTTACATCATAGGATTGGATCGGGAAGGTATTTTCAAGCTCTCTGGGGCAAATTCCAAAAGGTGATGTGACGATAAGTTCTTGAAAAGAACGGGTAAGCTTTCTAAATTTTTGATGGGATTTAGAATTAGAATAAGGCTTTTTCATACTGCAGGGCAATAGAACAACAGTATCTCCAAGAGGTTCCATCATTTCCATCCTTTGTCTCCACCTAACCGCTTCAGGACGGTAAAGAGACTCTTCACTTGAACATATTACTTTCATAATTATTCCTCAAAGGCTTTAATTAATTCGTTATCCAGTTTGATTAATCTTTCAATGTTGTCGTCGCTGTCTTCAATGTTCCTTTTCCATTTCTTTATAACGAAATCCAAATCCACTTCATCACTGCCGCTTATCAGATTATCGGCATGTGCGACAATTTTCTCTTCAAGTGTCTGGGGAACATAAGATTTTTTAGGAAGACCGAGCTTTTCAGCTTCCTGTTCAGTTATTCCAGCTCCGATATGTCTTTCGATAATATTTAAAACATCTTCGGAATATCCGTATCTCTTGGCTATTTCAACCCCTTCAATTGCATGGGTGATGCCGTGGGTTCTGGATCTTCCGATATCATGCAAAAGAGCACCTTTTCTAATAAGGTCTTCATCTGCATCTTCAAAATTAGCAGCTATTTTCATAGCTTTTTTACAAACAGCTTTACAATGCTCTATAACGTTTTCAGGAGTGTTCTCCTTTTTAAGCAATTCAATTTCCATTTGTATCTATTTGTTTTTTTCATTAAAGGAATTAAAATTACTTTCAACCATTTTAATATCTTCTTTGATTTGTTCAATGGTTTGGGTGTTGTCCTGGAATTCTAGTTCTTCACCGCAAGCAGGGCACATGAAGTCATAATCTGAAGATTCGTCAAAATCAAGTCTCACATGGCCTTGAGGGCATACGAAGAACATGTTATTTTCTTCACGTTCCAATTCTTCATTAAGCATTTCTAAATATTTTTCTGAATCTTTATTGATGCGGTTGATTACTTCTTCAGATTCAAATTTCCAGGAATATGTGAACCATTGTGTTTCAGGGTCTTTACTTCTTTTATAACTGGCAATTCCCATGTCGTAAAGTCTGTAAAGTATTTTTCTAACTATATTTAATTTGATTCCAGTTTCATTAGCGATTTCCTCATCAGTTTCAATACCGTCATTTAATGCTTTAACAATAGGTAAATTACTTTCGTCTTCAACAACATTGATTAATAATTGCTTTACTAATGGATCATCTATCATTTAATTTCCCCTAAAATTATGTAATCCTTTTATCATAAAACTGAAAAAGTAAAAAAATAAATTATGATATTAGATTTAAAATCTATAATAGTTATGTTTTTTTTATTATAAATATATATCTAATATTCTTCTAAAATTTCTAAAAGATTCTGAATAATATAATCAACTTCATCATCAGTTAAAGTTGAATAAATAGGCAAGCTTATTTCGTTTTTGAATAAGTTATATGCATTTGGATAATCGTCAATATCGAATCCCAAATCTTTATAAGCGGTTAGCATTGGAAGCGGTTTGTAATGTACATTTGTACTGATTCCCCTTTCTTCCATTTTAATTATTATTTCATTCCTATCTTCCAAAGAAATGTCTTTAATTCTTGTAAGATATAAATGGCCGGAAGATTTGGATGATTCGCTGAAATGGTTTGGGCAAATGACTTTGCTGTCTTTTAGACCTTCATCATACTTTTTGATGATTTCATGTCTTCTTTTCAGCATTGAATCATATCTTCTTAATTGTCCAAGTCCGATTCCTGCCTGAACATCGGTCATGTTGCATTTGTATGCTGGAATTAGGATATCGTACTCCCATGACCCTTTTTGGGTTTTTTCCAAAGCGTCTTTGGTTTGTCCATGGAGTGAAAGAATTTGCAATTGCTTGTATATCTTCTCAGAGTCAATTCCCTCATGCTCTATCCAGGTTACGGCTCCGCCTTCTGCAGTAGTCAGGTTTTTAACTGCATGGAATGAAAAACAGGTGAAGTCTGCAAGAGATCCTGCTTTCTTATCATCTTTGACAGCTCCAAAACCATGAGCGCAATCCGCCAATACAATAATTCTGCCAAATGCTTCCTGCAATTCGTTGGTGGCGTTAAATAATTCTTTTTTCTCTTCGATTATTTCATAAATTTTATCATAGTCACATAAAATTCCTGCAATGTCTACAGGCATAATCACTTTTGTTTTATCGGTGATTGCATCCCTCATTTGAGAGTAATCCATTTCTTCCCTGTCGATTTGGCTGTCAACAATTACTGGAGTTGCTCCGACATGGCATACTACGCTGCATGTTGCGGTATAAGTGTAGGCCGGCACAATTACTTCATCACCTTCACCGATGCCCAACAGTCTCAAAGTCATCTCCAAGGCTGTTGTAGCAGCACTCAGGCACACGGTTTTGTCACTGCCGCAATAGGCAGTAATCTGTTTTTCAAGTTCTTTTGTTTTAGGTCCTGTTGTAATCCAGCCGGATTTTAATGCGGCTATTACTTCTTCAATTTCCTCATCGGTTATGTCAGGTGGTGAAAATGGAATATTCATAGTTTTACTCTCCGTTAACTTCTTCAGGTTCGTGATAAGTAGGAACACATTTTTTCATTGTCTCTTTAATAATATTTTTGTCGTAAATGTCATTATCGATAATCTCTCTAAAGGCATCCAGCTTCTCTTCAATTTCATCCATTGTAAAGTCCATTGGCTCTGTAATAAATATCTTTTCGTGCCCTGTTCCTTCGAGATTCTCCTCATTCATCAATAATTCTTCATATAGTTTTTCTCCAGGCCTTAATCCTGTAATCTTAATATCTATATCTTCTCCAAGTTTCAATCCGGATAATTCAATTAGACTTTTTGCAAGATCATAGATTTTAACAGGATCACCCATATTCAATACGAAGATTTCTCCTCCTTTAGCGTATGTGATTGATTGCAAAACAAGGGATACCGCTTCAGGGATTGTCATGAAGAATCTTGTAATCTCCTTGTGGGTTACGGTTACAGGACCGCCTTCAGCTATTTGCTTTTTGAATAATGGCACAACAGACCCATTACTGCCCAATACGTTTCCGAAACGAACAGCTACGAATTCGGTTTCGCTTTCTTTGTCTTTTGCCTGGATAATCATTTCGCATACTCTTTTTGTGGCACCCATTATGTTTGTCGGATTGACTGCCTTATCTGTTGAAATTAGGATGAAACGTTTGGTATGGTATTTGTCACATGCATTCACCAGATTGTAGGTTCCGAAAATATTGTTTTTAATGGCTTCAGTCGGATTGTTCTCCATTAATGGAACATGCTTGTGTGCCGCTGCATGGAAAACGATTTCAGGTGAATAGTCTTCAAATATCTCAAACATTCTTTTTTCGTCTCTGATGTTGGCAATTATTGCTCTGATATCCTTATTTGGATATTTCGCTTTAAGTTCCAGTTCGATATCATAAAGGCTGTTTTCGTAAATATCAAGCATCAACAGCTGTTTAGGATTATGGAGCATGACCTGTCTGCAGAGCTCTTCACCAATTGATCCTCCCCCTCCGGTCACGAGAACAACTTTATCATTGATCAAGCTTTTTATATTGTTGTTGTCAAGTTCTACAGGGTCTCTTCCAAGCAAATCTTCAATTTCGACATCTCTTAAACTTTGGTATAGGTTTTCCTCGGAAATGAGCTCCCTTAAACTTGGCAATACTTTTACTTTTGCGTTTGTCCTGCTGCAGATTTCAAGAATTTCCTTTTTGTTTTGGTTGTCGATATTTACAATTGTAAAGAAGATTGAATCGATTTGGTATTTTTCACATATTCTTTCTATATCGTCTCGAGTTCCAATGATTCTTACTCCTGCAACAGAATAACCCATACGCTTTTTATTGTCATCGATTATTCCTACAATCTCGTATTTGCCTTTTAATGTTGACTTCAAGGTTTTGATGATGTCATTTGCAGAGTATCCTCCTCCGATGATTAATAACTTTTTCTGATTTTCGGCGGTGTAGTTAATTCCCTTATTCGCGATATCTGACAACAATGCATATCTTATAACCAAATGGAATACAACGATTAAAATACCGATCAATATTCCTGCAGCCAAGTTAAGCTTGATTGAAGGATTTTTCATATGCAGAACTATCTCTTCAATTATTGAAACTATGATTAGGGACAGTACTGAAAGAAGGATGTACATAAAGTAATCTTGGTTGTTTTCGTAACGGATGATGTTTGAATATCTTTTTGTGATTCTGAATACTATCTGCAAAACAACTATTGCTAGTATAATGCTTATTAAAATTTCATTTCTAGTTACTTCACTTGTCGGATTCATTAAAAAAGAGTCAGTAATTAAAACTGATATCAAATAATATCCCAAAATAACAGCAACACAATGAAGCAACGGCAATAAGATATTCCTGTATTTTCCAAATTTGTCTATATTCATAAGCTCATCCTTCAGTTTATTTTACGCAAAATTACTTATAACTTATAATATTTTAAGCATTATTTATTTATATTATTTACTTAATATAAAATTTTCTTTAAAAATAATCTTTTGGCTTTTTTTAAGCCTTTCCGCTGATTTTTAAATCGGATTGTTGTTATTTTTTTCTGATTATCACTGCCGGAGTATGTGTAATGGAATCCAGGTCTTCTATTGTAACCTCATCAATTTCAGTACCTAAAACTGCTTTAACACTATGAATGGTTTTCATTTCAGTTGAAAGTGATTTTTGATAATCTTCAGCAATATTGGCTATTTTCAAAGCAGTTTCAACGTCCATTTTTTCACTGCACCCCAACGGTGTTGATCCCATATTTTGGGACAGCTGCCCTTTAACATATCCGAAAAATCCGTTGTCTGCATCAATCCCTTCAATAGCAATCGGAAGGCCTGTAAAATACTTTCCGTTTTTCATGTATGTAGCGTCGGTGTCAATAATCATCACACAAACGTCCTTGCCTATTTCGCTTTTAATGTCCTTCGCTACCTGTTCAGGATTTTCGGGAAGCAGTGAAACATAAGTTCCCGGAGCGTTGCTCAAATCAATTCCCGCTTCAGATGCCGGTTTCAAGGCATGCTTCAATCCGTATAATTGCAAAACCACTTCCTTATGGGCCTTTGTTTCTTCGGGCAATTTCCTTAGGTTTTTAATGGTTCTTTTTTTGATTTTCAATGCAGGCCCAAAGACATAGCCCCACAGATACTTGCTCCAAACTGTAGTTAAGAATTTGGCGGTTAATGACGGTTTATATTTAGATTCGTCGACTAATCTGTTTTGAGAAACTGAAATTGGTGTTTCAGCTATTACTAAATAATCATTATCTTCCATCAATTCCTTTGCGGGATTAATGATTGCATCTAAATTATCATTTGGTTTTATGTAACCTGTCTCTATAGGAATTACAATGTAATCTCCATTGATTACATGTTTTATATTTTTTAAGTTATCGCTTGTCATAAAAATCTTTATTAATATTATCTATAATAATTAATATAAACTGATAAAGTTTTAAATAATTATCTATGGGGATGAATTTTATGGCAAGGAAATTTATTACATATTTCGACAAGGAAGGTGAAAATTACACCGATGAACTAATTGCGGCTGTTAAAGATAAATTAGAAGTGGCTACAGATATTAAAAGAGTTTTAATAGCTTCTTCAACTGGAGAATCCGCATTAAAGTTATATGATGCTATCGGCGATGATGTTGAAATAATCAATGTTACCCATCATATGGGATTCAGCGGTCCAAATGAACCGGACATTACAGATGAAATGGTTGAGAAACTTGAGGATGTCGGCATAAAAACATACTTCGGAAGCCATGCTTTCAGCGGCGCTGCAAGAGGAGTGACCAATAAATATGGAGGTTATTCTCCATTGGATGTTGTAGCTGACACTTTCAGAATGTTTTCCCATGGAATTAAGGTTGGAGCTGAAATCTCAATCATGGCTGCAGATGCAGGACTTATTCCTGTAGGTGAAGAAATAATCGCTATTGGTGGCAGAGGCCATGGGGTAGATAGCGCAGTTATTTTAACTCCTGTTAATGCAAAAAATCTTTTTGATTTAAAAATACATGAAATAATTGCAATGCCGAGAGATTAAAAAAATATTTTTTCATGATTGCAAATTTTTTCATATTTATATAAAAGTAGTTGCATTTAAATATAAGTAAAAATAGAAATATTTAACAATTATTTTAAAGCAGAGTATGTGGGGTTACATTTGTGAAATTTATAGATGATGCAATCAAAGAATCCGAACAAAGAATGGAAGAGAAAGCACCTGAAAAGCTCTCTTCAGATATTGATGATGATCTTATAGAGATGATTAAAGGAGCAAAGACTAATATATTCGTTGTTGGTGCTGGTGGAGCAGGAAACAACACTATTTCAAGATTAAATGAAATGGGTATCGAAGGAGCAACAACAATTGCAGTAAATACTGATGCTCAAGATTTATTTTATAGTCAATCCGCTAAAAAAATCCTTTTAGGTAGACAAACTTCTAAAGGATTGGGTGCAGGTGGGGAACCATCTGTAGGTGAAGAATGCGCTGAAGAAAGTGAAGATGAAATTAGAGATGAATTAGAAGGCGCAGACATGGTATTCGTTACCTGTGGTCTTGGTGGAGGAACCGGTACTGGTTCAGCACCTATCATCGCTAAATTATCCAAAAAATTAGGCGCATTAACTGTTGCGGTAGCTACTATGCCATTTTCTGCAGAAGGTATTAAAAGAAGAGAAAATGCAGAACAAGGTTTAGAAAAACTTCAAGAAGCAGCTGATACTGTTATTGTAATCCCTAATGATAAATTATTAGAAGTTGCACCAAATTTACCTTTAAACAAAGCTTTCATGGTATCTGATGAAATTTTAGGAAGAGCTGTTAAAGGTATTACAGAATTAATTACTAAGAAAGGTCTCGTAAGTTTAGACTTTGCAGATATCAGAAGTATCATGGGTGGCTCTGGAATGGCTATGATTGGTATGGGTGAATCTGACACTGGCGATAGAGCATTAGAATCAGTTCACGAAGCATTAAGCAGCCCATTATTAGACATTGATATTTCCAATGCTACTGGTGCTTTGGTTAACATATCTGGTAGTTCTGACTTAACTTTACATGAAGCAGAAAAGATTGTCCAAGTTGTTGCTGACAAGTTAGATCCTGAAGCTAACATTATTTGGGGTACTCAAATTGATGAAAGTCTTCAAAATACTGTTAGAACCACTGTGGTTGTTTCAGGCATTAAATCTAATTATGAAGTCGACAGCACTCCTGAAATCGAGTATGCTGAAGAAAAAGAAGAACCTGAAACTACTGGTGACCAATTAGATGATTTCATTGATGGAATCTTCTAATTCTATCTTTTTATTTTTTTGTAAAAATGCAAACATTTATTAATGTTTAAATTATAAATTATTTTATTACTATTAGTTTTATTATAATTTTATAAATTCTTAATTTTGGGTATTTAAATGAATGTAGAAGAAACTTTCAATAAATTTATTAAAGACAGTAAAAGAGTATTAAAAGTAGCAAGAAAACCTGACACTAAAGAATATATGGAATTGGCTAAAATTTCCGCTATTGGTGTAGCTATTATTGGTGTCGTTGGTTTCGTTATAGTTTTATTAGGCTCATTAATTGGGTTATAAAACTCATTCTTTTATTTTTTATGGATCCCATAGATTATAATAAAATTTTTGGTAAGCACTGTTTTGCATAAAAATTTAATTTTTTTGAAAACTTTTAAATACTACTATTTATATAGATATTGATATTATAGAAATCTTATTTTTCAAGATATTTTTTTCTTGAAGATTATGGCTTTTATAATATTTTTAACTTAATGTATGATTTTATTAACAAGAAAAAATTTTAAAAATAGGTGAATTTTTCATGGAAGATACTAAAAGTTCCATATACGCTCTTAAAACCTCAGCAGGTCAAGAAAGAAATGTTGCTAGGCTCTTAGCTCGTAAAGCTAGAACCATTGATGGCATAGGCATTTCAGCACTTCTTGTACCAGAATCTTTGAAAGGGTATATTTTGGTGGAATCTTCAACAAAAATAGATCTTAGAAATCCTGACTTAAAAGTACAGCATTTAAGGGGAGTTGTTGAAGGTAGCGTTGGAATTACTTTTGATGAAGTAAAAAGATTCTTAAAACCGGAACCTATTATTTCCTCTATCCAAAAAGGAAGTATTGTTGAACTTATTTCTGGTCCGTTTAAAGGGGAAAGAGCAAAAGTGGTTCGTATTGATGAATCACGTGAAGAAGTCGTTCTTGAGTTAATAGAAGCTGCAGTACCTATTCCGGTTACTGTTAAAGCTGATCAAATTAGAATAATTCAAAAGGAGGCTGACTGATGGCTAAAGATACAGTCGAAGTTCTTATCGAAGGTGGAACTGCTACTCCTGGTCCACCATTAGGTCCAGCTTTAGGACCTCTCGGTATTAACATGATGCAAGTGGTTGAAGAAATTAATAAAAAAAGCGCTGACTTTGCTGGAATGAAAGTACCTGTTAAAGTCATCGTTGATAGGGATACTAAAGATTTCGAAATTGAAATCGGTACTCCTCCAACAACTGCACTTATCATGGAAGAATTAGGCATCGAAAAAGCTTCTCACGAACCAGGTTTAGACATTATCAATGACTTACCTATTGAAACCGCTTTAAAAATCACTAGAATGAAATTCGATTCATTACTCTCTAATGATTACAAAGCAGGTATCAAAGAAGTTATGGGAACCTGTGTAAGTATGGGATTATCTGTAGACGGTAAAGACCCAAGAGAAGCACAAAAAGACGTAGATGCTGGAGTATATGATGATATCTTATCTGAATAGATATTGTCAATGTAAAATTTAAATTAAGTTAATAAATACAGTGTATATGATGTTATAATTACGGTTATAATTGATATACTGTTTTTAATTCATGCAATCGTTGAAGAATTTTTTTCTTGTAATCGATACTCATGAAACCAAAAAAATCCAATGAGCATTAAATGTTCATGGGGGATGAATATGACACAAGATGTAATTAACGCGGTGAAGGAGGCTAAAGAACAATCTAAGCCGAGAAACTTCACTGAGTCAGTGGATGTTATTATTAATATCCGTGACTTAGATGTCAGAAAGCCAGAAAATAGGTTTAATGAGGAAGTTACTCTTCCTAACGGCCGTGGCAAAGAAGTAAAAATCGGAGTCATAGCTGATGGGGAACTCATTGTTCAAGCTAAAGATGCTGGTCTTGACACTGTAATTAATAAAGGAGATTTAGAAGAGTTCGGAAAAGACAGAAAAGCAGCTAAAAAAATGGCTAACTCTGTTGATTTCTTAGTAGCTCAAGCTGATATGATGCCACTCGTTGGTAGATTCTTAGGTCCAGTTCTTGGTCCTCGTGGAAAAATGCCAAAACCAGTGCCTGCAAGTATCAAATTAGATCCTCTTTTAGACAGATTACAAAGTACTGTCAAAGTTGGTGTAAAACAACAAGCAAGTATTCAAGTTGTTGTTGGAAGCCAAGACATGTCAGACGAGGACATAGCTGAGAATGTGGAAACTGTTCTTACAGTCTTAGACCGCAATTTGGAAAAAGGAAGAAGTCAAATCAAGTCCATGTTTATTAAAACAACTATGGGACCAGTAGTGAGGGTGATCTAATGGCTCATGTTGCTGAATGGAAAAAGGAAGAAGTTAACGAGCTAAAAGGTATCATCGACCAATACGATGTAATCGGTATCGTCGATTTAATGAACATTCCTGCAAAACAGCTCCAAGAAATGAGAAAATCTCTCAAAGATAAAGCTGTTATCAGAATGTCTAAAATAAACCTTATCAATTTAGCTCTTGAAGATTGTAATGCTGATAAAAACAACATTGTTGATTTATCCGAGCACATGGAAGGTCAAGTTGCACTTATCGCAACCGAAATGAATCCTTTCAAATTATACAAAATATTAGAAGACAGCAAAACCCAAGCTCCTGCTAAACCAGGAACTATTGCGCCTGATGATATTATTGTACCTGAAGGGGATACAGGTTTCGAACCAGGTCCATTCTTAGGTGAATTGCAACAAGTTGGAATTCCTGCAAAAATCGATAAAGGTAAAATCTGCGTACAAAAAGAAACTGTTGTTGTAAAAGCAGGTGAAGAAGTTTCTAAACAAGTAGCAGCAACCTTATCCAGAATGGATATCAATCCAATGGAAGTAGGAATTGATTTAAAAGCAGTATATGAAGAAGAAGCAGTTTATACTTCTGACGTACTTGCAATCGACGAAGAACAAACATTAGCTGACATTCAAAATGCATTCAGAAATGCATTTAACTTATCTGTGAATGCAGCGATCCCTACTGATGAAACTATTTCCACTATCATTACTCTCGCATACACTAGAGCTATTAATGTCGGTGTAGCAGGAGCAATTATGACCTCTGAAACTTCAGAACCAATCATTGGTTTAGCACAAGCTAAAATGTTAGCAATTGCATCTGAAATTGCTGATGCACCTGGTGCTATTGATGACGAATTAGCTGAAAAACTTTCTAATGTTGCTGTAGCAGCTGCTCCAGTAGTTGAAGAAGTTGTTGAAGAAGAAGAGGAAGAAGAGGAAGAAGAAGAAAGTAGCGAAGAAGAAGCAGCAGCTGGGTTAGGAGCTCTCTTCGGTTAAAATTAAAATTTTTATTATTATAAAAACTAACACTTTAAAAAATTAATGGTGATAACATGGAATACATATATGCGGCAATGATTTTGCACAGTGCAGAAAAAGAGATTAACGAAGAAAATGTTAAAAGTATTATTGAAGCAGCAGGAATTGAAGCTGATGATGCTAGAATCAAAGCTTTAATCGCAGCTTTAGAAGATGTAGACATCGACGAAGCTATGGAAACTACTGCTATGGCAGCAGCAGCACCTGCAGCTGCACCTGCAGCAGCAGAAGCTGTTGAAGAAGAAGAGGAAGAAGAAGAGGAAGAAGAAGAAGCTTCTGAAGAAGAAGCAGCAGCTGGATTAGGTGCTCTCTTCGGATAGATTTTTTAATCTATCACCTTTCTTTTTTTTTTACTTTTTTTGTTTAGACTTACTATTTTTTTTAAGATTATTTTATGAATTATTGACTATTTTCCATCTATTTTTTGAAAGTTATTTATTGTATTAAAAACATATTATAAACTAATAAATAATTTAAACTGATTTATATGGTAGAAATTTTTGATGAACTTGGTTATAAGAAACAAACTTGTAAAACTTGCGGACAGGAGTTTTACTCCCAAGTAGACAGAGACACTTGTGGGGATGCTCCATGTGATGAGTATGAGTTTATCGCAAATCCTGCTACTGATAAACCATATAATTTATATGAAATCCAGCAAGTTTTTAGAGAATTTTTAGAAAGTGAAGGGCACACACATGTCCACAGATATCCTGTTTTGGCTAAAAGATGGAGAGATGACGTATTTTTAGTTGGAGCATCCATTTTCTGTTTTCAGCCGTGGATTACTTCAGGTCTTGTCAAACCACCTGCAAACCCTATAGAAATGGCTCAGCCTTCAATCAGACTCAACGATGTTGATAATGTGGGACGTACAGGAAGGCACATGACCTGTTTTACAATGGGAACTCACACTGTAATCAACAAAGAGGATGATTTCATTTACTGGGAAGACGAAACCATCAGACTTTGTCATGAGTTCTTTGCACATATCGGAATCAATACTGAAGAGATTACTTTCATCAAGTCATGGTGGGCTGGCGGAGGTAACGAAGGGCCATGTTACGAAGTGTGCTGCAGAGGAGTGGAACTTGCGACATTGGTTTTCATCCAATATGAAACCCTTGAAGACGGATCCAAAAAGGAAATTCCAATTAAGGTTGTGGATACAGGTTACGGTCTTGAAAGAATTGCATGGATTTCACAAGGAACTCCAACAGCTTATGATGCTTGTTTTGCACCTGTAGTTGACAAATTAAAAGAATTGACCGGTGTTGAAATTAATGAAGATATTCAAGGAAGGAATGCTCAAATTGCCGGAATGATGGATATTGAAGATATTGGGGACTTAAAGGAACTCAGGCAGCAGGTGGCTGAAAGCCTAAATCTCTCTTTAGAGGAGTACTTAAAGGCAGCCGAACCTATGGAAGCGATTTACATCATTGCGGACCATACCCGTTGCCTTGCATTCATGCTTGCTGATGGTATTATTCCGTCAAACGTGAAGGAAGGATATCTTGCACGTTTGGTTTTAAGAAGAACCATAAGATTCATGAATGACCTGAACATGAAGGAATCTCTTGCAGATGTAATGGCAATCCAATTGGATTTCCTATCCAAGTTTTATCCTGAAATTCGCGATTCAGAAGAGCACATCATGAACATCATCACTTTGGAAGAAGAAAGGTTTGAGGCTACTGTTAAAAAAGGAATGAGCATTGTTAAAAGATCAATTAAAAGACTTAAAAAAGAAGGCAAGAAGGAAATGCCTCTTGAAATGTTGATTGACTTATATGACTCTCATGGAATTCCACCGGAAGTTGTAGTTGAATTGGCAGGCGATGATTTCACAGTCAATGTTCCGGATAATTTCTTCACTCAAGTGGCAGGCGCCCACGAAAAGGACACCACCAACAAGAAGGATACTTTCAAGGTTGACTATCCTGAAACTGAATTACTGTTCTATAAAGATTTCTACCAACAAGAGTTTGAGGCAAAGGTTTTAGGCATAGTCGAAAAAGATGGGGACAAATGTTTAATCTTTGATAAAACAGCATTCTACCCTGAAGGAGGAGGCCAACCTTCAGACATAGGTGAAGTTTCCGTTGACGGGTCTGACTTTAAAATACATCATGCCGAAAAGGTTGACGGTGTTGTATTGCACCATGTAGATGGGGACATGCCAAATGTTGCAATAGGCCAAAAAGCAATTGGTAAAATCGATTGGACAAGAAGAATTACTCTTGCACGCCACCATACAGGAACTCACCTGGTTATTGCGGCTGCAAGAAAAGTATTGGGCAAGCATATCTGGCAAGCCGGATCTCAAAATGGTCTTACAAGGGCACGTATTGACCTTTCACATTACAAACGTATCACCCAAGAGGAGATTAATGAAATCGAAAAGTTAGCCAATGAGTATGTTATGCAAAACATTGACCTTGACATCCAATTCCACACAAGGGATGAAGCGCAGGAGTTATACGGCTTTGTGCTGTACCAAGGTGGTATCGTTCCAGGCAAAATGATTCGTGTAGTCAAAATCCCTGGCGTTGACGTTCAGGCCTGTGCCGGAACACATGTTTTAAGAACAGGTGTAGTCGGTCCAATCAAGATCAATAAGACAGAAAGGGTTCAGGACGGTGTTGAAAGGATTGATTTCTCAGCAGGTCTTGCAGCAATTGATTCCATGCAGCATGACGGTGAAATCTTAAGGCAAAGTTCAGGAATCTTTAATGTTGAAAACGATCAATTGCCAAGAACCTGTGACAGATTCTTCTCAGAATGGAAAGCGCAGAGAAATGAAATCGACCGCTTAAAATCAGAGATTGCATCTTTGAAAATGAATTCCTTAGCGGATGAATTTGATGAAATCAACGGTTTGAAAGTCGTTCACCAAATAATCGAAGCGGACTTCAAAGAGCTTCAGAACATGGCCACTGACTTTACAGATAATGGAAAGGCCGATGTGGTCATTATGGGAAACAATGACGGTAAAATCGTTGGTGCGGCTTCACAAAAAGCTATTGATGGTGGAGTCAAAATCAATGAAATCATCAAGACTGCAGCAGGAGTATTAGGCGGAGGCGGTGGAGGCCGCTTAACCCTTGCACAGGGTGCAGGTAGAAATGCCGATAAGATGGATGAAGCTATCCAAACTGCAGTTGAACTAATTAAATGATAAGAGAAATTTCTTTCTCTTACATCTTCTTATTTTTTAAACTTTTTCAGGAATAATATCGTAATGATTGCCGTTGCAATAATTGCAATTATGTTGGCAGTCATTGAAGGCAGTCTAAGTCCTTCGGACGCCTGTAATATGTATCCAAATGTAATCAATGAACATGCGACTGCAGGAAGCAGCGTAATAATATAGTGCTCCTTGTTTTGAATAAGATAGACTGTTGCAGAGAAGAGCACACATGTAGCAATTATCAATTGGGCCCATGCAAAGTATCTCCAAATCAATGCAAAATCAACAAAAGTCAATGCAAATGACACTATAAACAAAGGTAGGGCCAATTTCAATCTTGAAGATAATTTTTCCTGGTTGAAATGCAATTCATCAGCTAATGTAATCCTTGAGCTTCTAAGTGATGTGTCTCCAGTTGTTATTGGACATATTACAACACCAATGACAGCTAAGATTAAACCAATCGGCCCGAGCAGGGTTGTTGCCATTTGATTCACTGCAACTGAGGGGGTTGATCCGTAAAGAACCGCAAGTTGTGGCTGGCCATGGAAAAATGCCATTGCAATTGCCGCCCAGCATAGTGCAGTCAAACCTTCCAAAACCATTGCTCCGAAAAATACAGGTCGTGCATCCTTTTCATTTTCCATACATCTTGCAACAATAGGGGATTGGGATGCATGAAAACCGGAAATCGCTCCGCATGCAATTGTAACGAATAGATATGGGAAAATTGTTTTATCGGTTAAGTATAATCCTTGTGTCGTGAATTCAGGAATTGTGTATGACGGATTTAGGAGCAATGCTCCAGTCATTAATATGGCCATAATCAGGAATAGGGCTCCAAAAATAGGGTAAACTCTTCCGATAATCTTGTCAATCGGGAATAGGGTGGCTATTAAAAAGTAGATAAAGATTATTATAGTCCAGATTAATACAGGAGTATTGGTCAAGTTAGCAATCAAGTCAGCAGCTCCTGTCGCAAAGGTTGCAGCAACAAGGATGCCTGTTATGATGATAATGATTGCAGTGAATTTTTGAATGGTATTTCCCAAATATTTTGAAATGATGTTCGGCATTGTCAAACCGTCATTTCTCAGGGACATGAATCCTGAAAAGAAGTCATGAACAGAACCGATGAATATTGTACCCAACACTATCCATAGGAATGCAGCCGGTCCGAATAATGCACCTTGGATGGCTCCAAATATAGGTCCCAAACCTGCAATATTCAAAAAATGAACTAAGAAATTTTTATATTTTGGCAGGGGTATATAATCAACGCCGTCTCCTAACCGTTTCGCTGGTGTTTCGTTATTTTCGTCAACGCCCACTATTCTTTCAATAAATTTTCCATAAATAAAATAAGATGTTATTAAAACAGCTGCACAAATCAGGAAACTATACATATACAACAATTTAGTTCTAAATCATTATAATATTTTTTGTAAATCGAGTTTTCATCGATTAATTTTATTAATTATTAAGTTTAAAATATACTTGCTGTTATATTTAAAAACTAGTATAGAAGGGATTGCTATTTTTTTCCAGCGTGCACTAACTGAGAGAGTTGTTTGAATGAATCAAGATTTAATTATTGCAAGATATGGTGAAATTGGACTTAAAAGTCCAAAAATAAGGTCACGTTTTGAAAGAAAGCTAGTTAAGAATATTAAAGCTACTTTTGAATGCGATGTAGACAGAAATCAGGGAAGAATCTACATTTTCCCAAAGGATTTCGATGAAGGAATTGAAAAATTGAACAGGGTTTTCGGTGTAGTTTCCTATTCTCCGGCAACTTCAACCAAATCCACTTATGAGGATATTGATGAAACATTGTCCCAATACACTAAAGACTTAATGACTGATGGCATTTTGGATGAAAATACAAAATTCGCCATCAAATGTCGTCGTGTTGGAACACATGATTTTACATCCCAGGAAATGGCGGCACACTGCGGTGGAGTTGTAAGGAATGTTGTTCTGGCACCTGTTGACTTAACAAATCCTGACTTGACAATATTTGTTGAAATTAGAGAAGATGACGCTTATATTTATCATGAAAAAATCAAAGGTCCTGGTGGACTTCCTTTAGGAACACAAGGAAAGGTTGTTGTTCTTTTATCAAGTGGTATAGACTCTCCTGTTGCAGCATATCTGATGATGAAGAGAGGCTGCGAGGTTGTTGCACTTCACTGTAATAATGACCCTTTTTCAGGTCCGAAAGTCACTGAAAACTTCAATGCATTGGTGGACCAATTGAATATTTATGCTAAAGGCACTCCTATTAAAAGGCGCGTAATTGATTATGGTGAATATCTTACTGTTGCAAAGGAAAAAGCCCCTGAAAAAATGACCTGTGTCTTATGTAAATCTGGAATGTATAAGATAGCTGAAAAGCTGGCTTTAAAGCTTGGAGCTGATGCCATTGTTGATGGAAGCAGTGTTGGTCAGGTTGCCTCACAGACACTGTCAAACATATTGGCTACCAGATACGGCGTGGATATGCCGATATTGTCTCCGTTGATTGGTCTTGATAAGGAAGAGATTACTGCTATTGCAAAGGATATAGGAACATTTGAAATATCTAAGATTGACGATGGTGGTTGCAGTGCAGTTCCACGTTATCCTGAGACTCGTGCGGATTTGGAGAGAGTTAAAAAGGCTTGTGAAGATATGGACCAAGAAACTGAGGTTCAAAAAGCTTTTGAAAATATCAGAAAACTCGATTGAGTTTTCATTATCTTTTTTTTTTAAAATTGCTTTCAATTTCTAAAATTGTTTTAAACTTATTTTAAAAATAGCTATTTGAACATAATAATTAAATAGTATACACCTCAAAAATAATATATGTCTAGTAAATAAATAATTTGCTATTTGAGGTATTAAAATGAAAACTACTGTTAGTGTAATTAAAGCTGATATTGGAAGTGTGTCCGGACACTGTGTCGCACACCCAGAATTAATGGACATTTGTGATGAAGTTTTAAACGAAGCTTTAGAAGCTGGCATCATAAAAGATTACTATATCTCCCGTTGCGGAGACGACATAGACTTAATCATGACCCACGACAAAGGGGAAGAAAACGAAGAAGTACACAAAACTGCATACACCGCATTCATGAAAGCTACTGAAAGAGCACGTGAATTGAAATTATACGGTGCAGGTCAAGACTTGTTATCCGATACTTTCTCCGGAAACATCAAAGGTATGGGTCCTGGTGTTGCAGAAATCGAATTTGAAGAAAGGCCATCTGACCCGGTACTCATTTTCTGCTGTGACAAAACCGAACCTGGTGCATTCAACTTACCAGTATTCAGAATATTTGCAGATCCATTCAACACTGCCGGTCTTGTAATTGACCCAAGCTTACATGATGGATTCAAATTTGAAGTATTCGATGTAATCGAACACAGAAAAGTAATCTTAAATTGTCCTGAAGAAATGTACGATTTGCTTGCATTAATCGGTTCCACCGGAAGATACGTAATTAAAAGAGTATGGAAGAAAAACGGCGAAATCGCAGCTGCAATAAGTACTGAAAGATTAAACTTAATGGCTGGCGAATACGTAGGTAAAGATGACCCAGTATGTATCGTAAGAGCACAATCTGGCTTCCCTGCAAACGGTGAATGTGTAGATCCATTTGCATTCCCACACATGGTAAGTGGATGGATGAGAGGATCCCACAATGGTCCTATGATGCCTGTATCCGAAGCAGAAGCAAACCCAATCAGATTTGACGGACCACCAAGAGTAGTTGGATTAGGTTTCCAAGTAGCTAACGGTGAATTAATCGGTCCTGTAGATTTATTCGATGACCCTGCATTTGACCCTACCCGTGAACAAGCTGCAAAAATCGCAACTTACATCAGAAGACACGGTCCATTCGAACCTCACAGATTACCTGCTGAAGAAATGGAATACACTTCACTTCCTGGTGTAATGGAAAAATTAGAATCCAGATTTGAAGACATGGATGATTAAACTTAAAAGAGATTTTTTATCTCTTCTTTTTTTTACTTTTTTTGCATTATTTCAATCTATTTTTTAAATTCTTCTAAAAATTCTTTAAATAGGTCGATGAATTGGGAATAGTCGTCATTGTAAACAAAATCTTCAGCATCAAAGATATTGATTTCCAGATTTTCTATTTTATCCTTAAGGGGCCATATATCGAATTCGGGAATATAATACATGTCTTGCGAAGCACCGGAGACTAATGTTTTAGCCTTGATGTTGGATAGTTTATCTTCTACATCATAATCTATTAGTGCGTTGTTTCTGTATTTGAAGTCATAGATGTCTACAGATAGGCCTTCATCAACAAAACTGTCCATATATAGGTCAATTTCATGCCGGTCAAACTTTTGAAATGCTCTTTTTGGAAAATATTGTGAATAGAGTATAGAATAAATTGCAAACATGGTTCTGGTTAATTGGTCACTGTAAATCTCTTCATAATATGCATCTGATGAACTGATTATGTTATTTATAGCTTTAGAAACAATGTATCTATACCCTTCTGTTTTAAAGGAACTGCTTCCTATAATTAGAAATTCCATTTCATCGGGATATTCGCATGCCCAGGTATATGCTTCATATCCTCCGTTTCCAACACCTAAAATGCCCAATACGTTGGTTATGTTAAATGTTTCGACCAGAAACTTTCTTTTGAAATTCACACAATCCTTATATGTATATTTTGGGAAATCATATTTCAATTTGGTTGTGGATGGGGAACATGATTCGGGATAACCTAGGGAAGTAATTGATATGTAAAAGAAGTTATAGTCATAAAGCGGGCTGTCCGGACCAATTAGTTGATGTAAATCTTCAATTGATAAGCAGTTTTCGTTGAACCTATGGCAATATATAATCGCATTGGTGATGTTGCCGTCTTCATCATATATTGGAGTTCCGCGAGTGGTATATTCCACTTCAACATCATGAAGAATCTGACCATTTTCAAATTTAAATTCGTCTAAAGTCTGTTTTCTATATCCCAGTTTTGAATTAGCGATCATTGTTTTCCCTCCAAATTGGAAACATAATTTCTTTATTTGTTTATTATTTTTTGATTTTTTTTAAATTTTTAGTTTTTTTAATTATTTTTTGTACAATTTTATATTTGTGAAATTTTTCATTATAATTAATTTATTTTTTGTAATATTTTTTTGTCTTATCTTTAGTTATTTGAAATTATCTAATTTTTCACTGGTATTGATAATTTTTATCAATAAAAATTGATTATAATGAATATTATTTAATTTTATTCTTCATGAGGATATTATAAATTTTAAAGAAATTATAATAATTTCATTATGTTTGATTATTTTTATATTAATATATTGTATAAAACTTCAATATAAATCAATATGTTTATATGTAGTGCAAAATATATTTGATATATTATGTTTAATATGCTCAATGAGCAGATTTAAAGAATTAGTGGAAAATTCAGCAATTCATTAATGGGGGGGGGGTTTTTTTATGCTAAAAAACTCTTTTTAAAATTTATGTGCAGTTATTATTGTAAAACTGCTAGAATTGATGGTTATTATACAGTCATCAGCATTGACATAGTAATTCTTACCTTCTTTTGTAACGACTGAATTGTCCTGCTTAAGCTTTGAAACGCAATAGCTGACCGGTTCATCAGCAATTCCTAAATTCTTCTGTATTCTTCCAACGCCCATTTCAGTGGTGTGGATCTTTTCAACATTTTTTATAAGTATTTTCTTATGCATTTCAACACCTCATTTTTGCATCTTAGTCGTATTGATGCCTATTTATTTATATATTATTTACCTATTTAGTATTATGTCATTTTTAAAATTCATTCTTAAAAATCCATTCAGGAGGAAGAATAGTGCAATCCTGGCTATTGTAGGGATTGCAATTGGTATAATAGTAATTGTTGCTCTTGGTGGAATCACAGATGGTTTGGTCAATACATTTGAAGATACAATTCATGCAGGGGGTGCTGACTTTTCGATTTCAGGTAAGGAAACTGGAGACTCAGCATACGGGACCAACACCATCGATGCAAACTGGACAGACAAGATTGCCAATGTAAGTGGTGTGGAGGAGGCCTATCCTATATATGTTGTTTTGACTTCAGTGGGTGATGATTACATGAATACCTTAATCGGTATTGACCCTGAAGGTACTACTCTGGCCGATATTTCAATGAAGGAAGGCAGAATCTTTGAAGATAATTCCTCGGAAGCCATACTGGGGGAAATTTATGCAGATGATAATAATTACTCTGTAGGGGATGACATCAAGATTGACGGCGAAGAATTTGAAGTTGTTGGAATCTATGAAACCGGCGATCAGAATATGGCTGGGGGAGTATTCACATCAATTTCCAAAGTCGGTGACTTGATGGATGATGAGGATTCAATCTCAAACATCTATGTAAAGGTTAAAAAAGGTGAAGATCCACAGACCGTTGCCGATAGAATTGATAATATGTATGGAGATAATATCACAACCATTACATCAGTTATGGAAATGACTCAGATGGCGGACATGCTGAACATGCTTCAGGCATCAACTTGGGCAATTTCACTTCTGGCAATTGTTGTAGGGGGCCTTGGAATCATCAACACAATGCTGATGTCAGTATTTGAGCGAACCCGTGAAATTGGTGTTTTAAAGGCTGTCGGATGGTCTAACAAAAGGATTCTTGGAATGATTGTCGGCGAATCTTTGGTTATAACTATTGTCTCAGCAATTATCGGATCTTTGATTGGATTTTTCGCATGTACGCTTTTAGGTCCTCAAATGGGCATTGAACCGTTGTTCACTCCGAAGATATTTATTCAGGCGTTTGGAATAGCTATTGTTGTTGGAATTATTGGTGGACTTTATCCTGCAATCAAAGCGGTTAAGTTGCCTCCGACAGAAGCATTGAGGTATGAGTGAGGTGAGATTATGAATGCTGTTGAAATTAAAGATTTGTACAAAAGCTATGAAGAAGGTAAAATCAAGGCATTGAATGGGATAAATCTCACAATTAAAGACGGAGAATTTGTATCAATCATTGGTCCTTCAGGTTCCGGCAAATCAACATTGCTCAATATGCTTGGAGCATTGGACGTTCCGGATTCTGGTTCAATATCTGTTGCAGGTCATGACTTGAAAACATCTAAGAAATTAAATGAGTTCAGGGCTGAAAGCATAGGATTTATCTTCCAATTGCATAACCTGATTCCAAACATCTCTGTTGTGGAAAATGTTGAAATTCCAATGTTTACACAAAAATTGTCATCAAAGGAGATGAGAACCAGGGCATTGAAACTGTTGGATGATGTTGGTCTCAAAGACAAGGCGGACATAAAACCGAATAAGCTATCCGGTGGGGAACGTCAAAGGGTAGCTATTGCCCGTGCACTTGCAAACGAACCATCAATTATATTGGCGGATGAACCAACAGGATCACTAGATTCCAAGACAAGTAGTAAAATCCTTAAGCAACTAATCGATTTGCATGAAGATAAGAATGTAACATTGATTATCGTAACTCATGATATGGATGTGGCCAAACTTGCAGATAGAGTTATCGAGGTTTTGGATGGTGAGATAATATCTGCAGGTGATGATTCGTTAATAAATAGTAAAATCGATGTTTAACTTATTTTAACTAAATAAGTTAATCTTTTTATTTTTTTTTTTTTTTTAACTTTAAAATTGTTTTAATTTGTGGAATGTTTAAATTAGATGATTCCATGAATCATCCTTAAGGCATCCAGCAAGCCGTGGCTGTATTCGATACAACCGAATGCAGTTCTCATGTCCTCTTTTTCAAGGTAATATTTTGAATCGTTCCAGTAATCGATAGCCCTGTCGTAAACTTCCTTTTCTTTTCCAATAAACTCAATGTGAGCTACCTGATTCAAGTTTCTCTCTAATTTTGCAATGTCCTTTGCTATTTTTTCAGGACTTTCTAATTCAGTCATTTAATTGCCTCCAAACATGTACTATTCTTTGTCCAACTGTAAAGTATGATAAGATTACCAATATGTAAATGATGTATGTAAAGTATATCTCTCCTGCAAAGTATCCTATAAGTGCTCCAATCATTAAGATAATCATACGAACTGCTCGCTCTGCAATTCCTATATTGCAGTCCACTCCCTGTGATTCGGCTCTTGCCCTAACATAACTGACGCAAATTGCAGAATGAATGGCCAGGACACCAACAAACCAATCGCAGTAGCCTCCAAATATGATTCCGATATATATTATCGCATCTGCAAACCTGTCCATTGTAGAGTCAAGAAATGCTCCGAATTTTGATGATTTTCCATGAAAACGGGCAATGGCTCCGTCCATCACATCCAGAAATCCTGAAGCTAAAATTGCTATTGTTCCAAGAATCAATAATTTGTTTGCAAATCCGTAAGCTGCAATCAATGCAACAAATGGTGAAATTACTGTTATGATATTCGGATTAATGTTTAGATTTCGGGCAAGCGGGTTCAATATTTTTGTTAATAATGGTCTTAGACTTTGAAGCATAATTTATATTAGATATTTCATATAATATAATTGTTAGGTAAGTTAAAATGAAGATAATTAAAACAACTCTCGATTCAGTTGACGAAAATATAATTAATGAAGCCATAAATGTATTGGCTGATGGAGGAATTGTATTGTATCCTACAGATACTGTTTATGGTTTGGGCGCCAATATTTTTGATAAGGGGGCTGTCCGCAGAGTTTTTGATATAAAACAGAGAAATCTGCTAAAGCCTTTGTCGATACTTGTTTCAAATGTGGATTCAATTGACTTGGTTGCTAAAGTATCCTTAAGTCAAAAAGAAATCATCAATAGTTATCTTCCAGGTCCCTACACTTTCATTTTGCAAAAAAAGCCGATTGTTCCGCATGCTGTTACAAGCGGTTCGAATTATGTTGGAGTTCGGGTTCCTGACAATGAAATTGCCTGCAGACTGGCGGGAATTTTTCCAATCACCACAACCAGCGCTAACTTGTCTGATGAAGATGTTTTATCCAATCCTTCTGAAATTTTAACTCAATTGGGTCGTGATGTTGACTTGGTGATTGATGTTGGTGATTTAAAATCAAATCATCCTTCTAAAATTATTGATTTGTCCATGAGAAATCCGAAAATAATAAGAAAGTAGAAAATAATTAAAGTTTAACCTTTTCTACGCATATATATTCCAACAGCTGCCAGAATCACAAAACCAACCACCAATATGAATATTGGATTTCCAACCGTTTTTACGATTGCATCCTGGATTGTTGCATTTTGCGGTGTTTCATTTGTTTTATTAATGATTTTGGTGTTTTTGGTATTGATTATGGTTGTGTTGTTTTCATTAATGGTTACCGTTTTTGTTTTGTTTATGATTGTTTTATTGGTTTCATTTATGATAGTTTCTTGGTTTTGTTTTTCATTTCCTGATGTGCCATTAGCTTTTTTATCAGTTTTGTTGTCTGCTGTGTTTACATTTTTTTCATCGCTTTTATTATCTGTTGAAGCAATTATTTTTTCATCACTTGCATTATCGGCTGTATCTGCAGCTTTATCATCTTCTGATGAATTTGCCAATGCTTTGTCAGTTGCATTGTCCTCTGCTGCAGTGCCTAGTTTGTCTTCATCAGCTATTTCCTTTAAGGATACTGAATATGCCAGGCAATCAGATTTATTTCCATTCACTGATTTTAAAAGTTCAAATTCAAAAGTGCCTTCTATTGAATCTTCAAGTTCAACGACAGCATTATCGCCAATGTTTTCCTGTGATTTTAAAACCTCAACGATTACTTTGTTATTGCTGCTTTTATAGGATCCGTCTGCGAAGCTGGCTATAATCTCGCTAAGATCATCTTCACAGCCCTGTTTATATGCTTCAATAATTGCTAATTTGACATAATTCTGAATTTCATCGCCGCCTGTTTGCTGGCTTTCAAAGCCGTCATCAGCAGTTATCTGGTTCATTGATGAATCAAGACAAAATCCTGTAAATCCATCACTGAATTCAATTTCATTTCCTGCAATTGATATTGGCATGATATAATTTGCCATATCCACACTTTCATTGTCTGAAGTTTCATTTGTGCTATTGTCCGCTGATACAAGACTTAAACAGCTAACACAAAACAATAAAACAATTAAAGTTAGAATTATCTTTTTGTTCATATTAAAAACTCCTTGAAGTTATTTGATAATATTGATAAGGGATTATTTAAAAGTTGTTAAATTATATATCTTATAAAAATCAATATTAATTCATGAAAGTATTAGCTAATTTTGAAGATAATCATAAAATTCCATCAAATTCTTCCCTTGATGTTATGTTGGGAGGCGGATTTGAGAAGGGAACAATAACCCAAATTTTTGGGCCTCCAAGTTCAGGTAAAAGTAACATAACATTATCGTTAGCGGTCAATGTTGCCAGAAATAATAAGAAAGTTATTTACATGGATACTGAAGGAGGAATATCCATTGATAGAATAAGGCAAATTTCAGGTCCTGATTTTTCAAATGTAGCTAATAATATAATCGTTTTTGAACCAACTAGTTTTCAGGAGCAAAATGACATGCTCAGGTCAATTGATGTCTGGCTTAGAAAAAACCATGATGATGTGGACTTGATTGTCGTCGATTCGGCTGTTGCATTGTATAGGGTTGATGACATGAAATCATCTCGATTGAATAAGGAACTGGGTAAGCAGATGGGCCTTTTATCTAAAATTGCAAGGCAATATGACATTGCAGTAATTTTAACAAATCAAATTTACAGCGCTATTGACATTGATGGAAATAGTGACATTAAGGCTGTTGGCGGAACTATTTTGCAGTATTGGAGCAAAGTTATTATTCAGCTTGAGCGAGGAGATGAAATCAATCAGAGGATAGCCACTTTAAAACGTCACAGAAGCATCCCTGAAGGAAAACAGGCTCTGTTTTCAATAACTTCAAGAGGAATTGTTTAGGTACTTTTATTAATAATTAAAAATATATATTTATTTTGCAATTGTTTGAGTGATATTATGAGGGAAAAGGATTTTGATATTAAAAACCCAAGGAAAAAGTTTCAAAAAACTGAAAGGGTTCCTCCAAAAGGTTATGACAATGCAAATGACTTTTTTGAGGATATGTATATGGACGAAGATATGATTTGGATGGGTCAAAACACCAACCATTTACATGACGATACAATAGCCAATGCAATGATTGAAGCCATTCAAATGAATACATATTGCAGATATCCTGCCCCTGAAGGATTTTCAGAACTTAAACAATTAGTTTTAGACGATTTGGGATTAAAAGATTTGGAAGTCCTATTGACTTCCGGTGCAACCGAATCATTATATTTATGTATGCAAGCACTTTTGGAGCCTGAAGATAATGTAATCTTATCCGATCCGGGTTATTTCATCATAGGTGACTTTGCTAATAGATTTGCAGGCGAAGTAAGGTATGTTCCTATTTACTATGAAGAAAATGATTATAAATTGACTCCTGACCTTTTACGTGAAAATATGGATGAGAATACTCGTATGGTAATTTTAATCGATCCATTAAATCCGTTAGGTTCCTCATACACTGAAGATGAATTAAAAGAGTTTGCAGAAATTGCAAAAGAAAACGATTTATACCTTTTGCATGATGTAACTTACAAGGACTTTGCAAGAGAGCACTTTTTAGTGGAAAACTATGCTCCGGGCCAAACATTGACCATCTACAGCTTTTCAAAAATATTTGGAATGGCTGGTTTAAGAATTGGCGGAGTAGTATCATCAAAACCAATCATCGACGCTATTAAAAATGCAGTTGTCAATGATTTGGGGGTAAACATCATTTCCCAATACGGCGCAATTGCAGGTCTTAAATCAAAACCGGAATGGTTTGAACAGATGAGGGAAATCTGCTTTGAAAACCAAAGGTTGATTCATGAAATGATTGAACCGATAGAAGGCGTATTCCTGCCGGTTTACCCATCAGATGCAAACATGATGGTGATTGACTTGTCCGGTGCAGGAATCAATCCAAAGGAAATGTCAAACTATCTGGTTGAGAAAAAACTGTTCACAAGAGAAGGGGAATACACCTCAGAGGAATTTGGAGACAGATACTTGCGTATAAGTTTCTCAATTCCAACAGAGCAAATCAAGGTATTCTGTGAGGAGTTCCCAAAAGCTGTTGAAGCTTTAAGAAAATGATTGATGCTAGTTTTGAGAGGTTTAGATACCACAAACCTCTTCCTAATTTTTATAAGATTGAAAACCCTCAAATTCCTAAAAGGGAAATTTCAGATAACTTGCTTTTTGAATTAAATGAATTGGCTGAAAAATATAATTTCACAGGAATAAGCTATTCTAAGCTATCTGATGATTTTAAAAAAGATTTTAATATTGACATTGATAATGTGCTTATTTTCAAGTTTTTGATGGGCGATGATCTAATCAAGATGGAGCCCTGCCCTGAGAAAGGCAAATTGATGGATGACGAATTCCAGGAATATGGGGTTCATGTCTATGAATTTGCAGATTTTTTAAGGAAAAATGGCTTTCGGGCAGATTTGATACATCCTTTGGATGATAATTTGAGCTTGAGAGCTATTGCGATGCAATCAAATGACTGTGTAATAACAAGAAGCAACATGTGTCTTTTTAAAGATGGCTTGCATTGCGGCTTTTTCATGATTCACACTTCAATTGATAATTTGCCTGTAATAAGTGAAAATGACATGTTGTGGGTGCCGGATTTCTGCTCAACATGTGGCGTTTGCATTGACAGATGTCCTGAAAATGCATTCGATGAAAATGAAAAACTTCTTAGAAAGGTCTGCACGGCCCATAGGGAAGGTTGTAATGAATGCTTTTTGAAATGCCCATTTTATAGGAGAGGTTATGATAAAGTTAAAAAAAGATATGAGAGGATGAAAAAATGAGTGATAAAATAGCTTTGGTTTCATGCAGTGGTTTAAGCCCGTTAGGTTTAGTTGTAAGAGCTGCAAGTGTAGAATTGGCCTTGGAAAATGACAACATCGTTGCAGCATGCATAACTGAATATTCAGCGCAGCCAAACAATTGTTCCCCTATTCTGGATGATGCTAAAATTGTTACAATAACTGGTTGCGGCGATGATTGCGCTTCTGTTATCTTAAAAGATAAGGATGTTGAACCAATTAAAAATATTTCAGCTGATGCTGTCGTTAAAACTTATGACTTGAATCCGTTGGATGCTGTTCGTTTAGATGATGACGGTGAAGAAGCTGTCTGTGTATTAAAAAAATATATTTTAAAAGAATTAGAAAAAATTTAAAAAAATAAGGGAATATTTAATCAGATAAGTAATAATATTCTCCTTTTTCTTTTTGTTCACGATCTTTATAACTGTCAAGCTTGTTGACCCTTGGCCTTTTGGTTTCCTTATCCCTTCTGAATGTAATGTTAAGGTTTCCTAAGAATTCGTTCATTGCATTTCTAAGGTCGGTAGGCTTTGAGGCATGACCGTTCAGACCTGGAGTTCCGTTGAACACCATTGCCCTGTCTGAGATGTAATCGATGAATACGATATCGTGGTCAACGATAAGTGAAGCGGCATTCCTGCTTTCAATCAATTTGCGAATTACACGTGCTGCTATCAGCCTTTGCTCAACATCCAAAAATGCGGTTGGTTCGTCAAACAGATATATTTCTGCATCTTTTGATAGTGTTGCGGCAATTGCCAATCTCTGAAGTTCCCCTCCACTCAGGCCTTTAACGGGTTTGTCAAGCATTTCATTCAGTGAGAAAGGATTCATTATTTCGCTTTCGAAGATTTTGCTTCCGTAACTTGGTGCATTCATGTATAAGAAGTCGCTGACGCTGCCTTCAAAGTTTGAAACAATATACTGTGGCTTGTATGCGATAGTTACCTCTTCATCGACTTCACCGGTAGTTGGCTCCTCGACGCCTGCAAGCATTTTTGCAAAGGTGGTTTTACCGATACCGTTTGAACCGAATGCGGTCACGATTTCATCATAAAAGATTTCACCTGCGTCGGCGCTTAATTCAAATCCGTCATAATCCTTGCTTAAATCGGAATAGCTTGCAATGGCATCCCCTTCATCTTCGGGTGTTGGCGGTCTGATTGTAAATTCAATAGGATTTCTTCTGATTCTTACATTTTCTTCAGCTAAAAATCCGTTGATGTATGCGTTAATTCCTAAACGGACTCCTTTTCTTCCGGACACTACACCGTATCCTCCAGGCTGCCCATATAGGATATGGATATTGTCTGATAGGGCATCTAATGTTGCAAGGTCGTGCTCAATAACAAGTACACTTTTGCCTTCTTCGGCCAGAGACCGGATTACCTTCACGGCATTCAGCCTTTGGGATACATCGAGCCAGGATGTAGGTTCGTCGAAGTAATAGAAATCTCCTTCTCTTAAAACGGTTGCGGCTATTGCAACTCTCTGAAGTTCCCCACCACTCAGGTTTTCCATTTTCCTGTCTAAAACATTTTCAAGTTGCAGTTCGGTTGTCACATACTCAAGCTTGTCTCTTTCATTCACATTGGAAAGCAAATCCCTGACTTTTCCTTTAACGACTTTCGGAAGCTTGTCAACCATCTGTGGCTTTAGGATTGTTTTAATATTTCCTTGGGATAAATCCTTGAAGTATTTCTGAAGGGATGATCCTTTGTAATATTCGATTACGGCATCCCAGTTTTCAGGCTTGTTTTCATAGTCTCCAAAGTTTGGAATCAGGCTGCCTGATAGGATATTCATGATTGTGGATTTACCGATACCGTTTGGTCCAAGAAGACCTAAAACGGTCCCTTCCTCCAGGCTTGGAAGTCCGAACAGTTCGAATTGGTTTTGTCCAAATCTATGAATCGGTTCGCCTGCTGCTTCTGGCAGGTTAATAATTGTAATAGCATTAAAAGGGCATCTATTTGTACAAATACCGCACCCTTCACATAATTCTTCTGATATCAACGGTTTTTTAGTATCTTCATCAATTACAATGGTGTCTTCGTCCATTCTAACGCCCGGGCAGTAATTGATACAAAGATAATCGCATTTTTTAGGTTGACATCTGTCTTTGTCTAAAATTGAAATACGGCTCATTATAATCTCCTTAAAATATAATCATTAAAATTTTTGTTTGTACTATCTAATTAAATTATTGCAGTTTTTTCTTATTTTAGTCATGATGAAAAAAGTTTTCAATTTCATTTTAATTTTTATAATTAATATTTAAATATTATTATAATGTAATATTTATATTGTATAAAGTTAACTTGTTAAATTTTAATTCTAACTTTATAAATCAATTATTTTTGAGTGGTCAAATGAAGATAAATAAAAATATTTTTATTTGCGCATTATTGGTGTTAATGCTTTTATGCTGCGTTAATGCTGTTAGTGCAGAAGAATCACTTAACGAAACACTCGGAGCCGATACTGTCGACGAAGTAGTCGTAGCCGACGCTCCTGTGGAAGAGTTAAGTGCAAGTGGAGACACATATGTTGTCGATGCGAATGGAGGTGGAGATTATACAAGTATTTCTGCTGCTGTTAGCGCCGCTAGCGGTGGGGAAACAATCTTCATCAAGAACGGAGAATATACCGAAACTTCAAAAATTGATATCGGTACAAAACAATTAACTTTCACTGGTGAAAGTCAAGATGGTGTAATAATTAAATCAGGCGATAACGATTTATTCTATACAACCGGATCTGGAGGCGCTTCATTGGTCATTAGTGGTTTAACCTTTAAGGATATCTCAATGACTGGTGCTAGAACTCCTATTTTCATTGGTGGAAACGATAATGTAGAAATTAGTGACTGTACTTTTGACAATTGTGCTTCTAGATATGGTGCATTACGTATATTTACTTCTGGAAGTGTAACAGTAGATAATTGTAAATTCTTAGGCACAAAATCTTCCACTGGTTCTTATTCCAGTGCAATTGATTTCGGTGGTAGTGGTACTGCCGATTATACTTTGAAAAACAGCATAATTGACGGTTCAGAAATATCCACTGCAAGCACTGCATCTTATATTTTCGGTGCAATTTACAATGAGAAAAATACTGGAACTGTATTTTTGGATAATGTAACCATTAGCAACTGTAATCTTGCAAGTGCAAATGGATTAATTACCACTAAGGGAAACATGGAAATAAAAAGGTCTAAAATTGTTGACAATTACGTTTACAGGGATCTTGCTGTTGCAGGATTGTTCTTTGTAAACGGAGCTAAAACTGTAACTATTGAATCAAGCATTATTGCCGATAATTCAGAACCAAATCAAATTCTCTCAGCAAACAGTGCAAGTGCAACTTACAATTTAAATTATAACAATATTCAAGGAAATACTTTTAAAAACGCATTTGTTTATTCAGATGGAACTTACACTTTAGATGCTAACTGGTGGGGTTCAAATGATAAACCTGCTGATGTTGCTGCAGACACTTGGGTAGTTGAAAACAGTGGAGAATATACATTAAACAATGGTGATGCTTTAGAAAAAGAGATTCCTGGACTTACTGATGAAGGTGGAGATGAACCTGGACCTGAAATTAACTACATTTATGTTTCACCGGACGGTGACGGTGACGGTTCAAGCATAGACTCCCCAACAGATCTCGGAACCGCTTTGCAAATCGTACCTGAAGGAGGATTCATTTTCTTATGTAATGGTGATTATTCATTAGAGGATGCAATGTTCATTCCTAAATCAGTCAGCTTTGTTGGTGAAAGTCGTGATGGTGTAGAACTTATTGTATCTCAAGGTTTTGCTATTGCAAATCCCGAAAATCCTTTTGATGAAGAGTATACTGTTGATTCTGTTTCATTCTCAAAAATGACTATAGACGGTAGTGCTGCTGATACAGTTATTTTTGCTTCAGCCAATGTTAATGAATTGAACATAACTGATTGTCTGATTTCAAGTGTGAATAATCATATTGTAAGTGTTGGTGTTAATGTCATGAGCGAACCTATGCAAACAACTGGAACCTTAAACTTCAAGAGAAATATTTTGCAAGCTACTACTTACAGTACATTATGGATTGCAGGCAATTGGAATGCAAATATCAACAACAATCTATTTTTAATTCCAAATGAAGATGTTGTGATGGTCGAATCAACAGGCGATGTTAATGTTGACTACAACTACTGGGGATCCAGCAATCCAACCTTATCAGTAGAGCCTGATGTCTGGATTGAATTCACAGCCAATGCAAACCCTTCTGAAATCTACAGTGACGAATCTTCAGATATAACTGTTGCGGCTGTTTTAAATGATGGCAGTGACGCAAGTAGCTACCTTCCTGATTATTCAATTCCAGTAACCTTAAGCGCTAAAGGCACATTAAGTCAAAATGAATTTGATTTAAATGAGGGTCCTGCTCAAGCAACATACACAAGTGATGTTGCACGTAGTGAAGACATCAAAGCATACGTATTAACTGAAACATTAACAATCCCTATCACAGTCAAAGAAAGATATACTGGAATCATTTATGTGGATGTTTCTGGTAGTGACGATAATGAAGGCTCAATCAACGCTCCTGTAGCAACTATTGCTAAAGCTATCGAACTTGCAAACGCAGGTTCTCACGAAATCATCATAAATGAAGGAACTTACGTTGGAAACGGATATCACGTGACTGATGACTTGACTGTTACTGGTAACGGCAAAGTCACTCTTGATGCAAACAATGAAGGCAGATTATTCTACATGAACTATGGAGACACCGCTAACAAAATCGAATTGCATAATTTAGTGCTTACCAATGCTAACGGCTTCGGAGCTGCTGTTTACAGTTTAGCTAATGAATTGATTTTAGATAATGTAACTGTAGTTAACAACCAAGCTTCCAATTATCTTATTACAAGCAAAGGTAAATTAACCATTAAAGATTCTGAAATTTCAAACAGTATGAGTGGAGATGTAATCCAACAGACTGGTAATGGAGACATCTTAATTAATAATACTGTATTTAAAGACAACAGTATTGTTGATTCCACATCTGTAATGGCTGTAATTAACCTTAACTCAAACAGCGGAAACTTAGTAATTGAAAACTCTAAATTTATCAATAACACTGCAAGACAAGGTGTTATTAAAGGTAATTATAATTATAACATTGATGTAAAAGGAACAGAATTTATTGATAATACTAACACAGTTTCATATGGTGGAGCAATTTACACATCTGGCGGTACATTAGACATAAGTGATTGTGTATTTATCAACAACAAAGCTGCAAGATCTGGTGGTGCTATTTATGTAGGTTACCGCACAACTGCTGTAGTCGATAAATGTATATTTATTAACAACACCGCCAATACCATGAATGATGACTATTATGGTGATGCAATCTATGATGGTAACAAACTCACTGTAAACAACTCAGTATTATTAACCAATTCTAACAACGGTCTTATTTATAGTGACGGTGAAAATAATGTTCCATACGCTCAAAACTGCTGGTGGGGAACTAATGATGATCCTTCATCCTTAAATGGTGTTGGATATTATGAAGACGATGATTGGGAAGAATATGACTGTCCTCCTGTTGACGTATCCAATTGGGTAACCATGGATGCTAGTTTCACTCCTGCCGATGCTCAAGCTGGCGATGAAGTAACAGTAACTGCTGTATTCAGCAATGCAAACTTGCCTGACGGCATTGAAGTGACTTTCACTTCTACAAGCGGTTTAAACACTGTTGTTTCTACAGTTGACGCTCAAGCAAGCACAACCTACACTATTGATGAAAATGATGAAGCTATTGTTGCAACTTCAACCAATGCAACAATTCAAATGCCTATTGTTGCAGCTTTAACAAACATTGTAACTCAAGATAATTTCTACACTTTCTTTGATGAATCAGGAATCTTGAGAGATGATGTGCCATTTGAGGAATTGATCTTCCAAGGTGAGTTCTCTGATTTGGCAGCAGGTTATGTAATCATCACCAAACCTGTTACTATTACTGGTGACAATGCTGTATTAAATAATATGGGATTCGTAATCTCTTCTGAAAATGTTGCTCTAGACAACTTGACTTTAATCGCTACTACTCCATTAGGCGATTTAATCAGCGTGACAGAATCTAGTGTTGGTTTGACTAACTTAACCATTTCTTATATAGTTAATGAGGATGGAAGTTCAAATGCAATCAACGTTAAAGGTACTGACACAATCACTGACGTACATGTTCTAGACTGTGATATCTACTTTGAATGCCATATAACTAAGGATAATTATGTAGTCACTGCAATCAATTTTGATGATGTTGAGGATGTCTACGTAGATGGCTGTGATATTGTCGCCAATATGCCTAGTTTAACTGTTGGATCTTATGATTATACTTACTTCATGATGGGATTATGTGCTGTAAACCCTATTAGGGTATACGAAGCATACGGTGCAGAGTTAACCAACAACAACATTGATGTAATAGTCAATTCATATGATTCAAGCTACCCTACTGTTCAAGCATTATACATTGTAGGTTCTGATGATGTATTGGTTAAAGGCAACAACTTCACTATGGTTGATACTTTAACTCCTGTAGGAACTGCAATCTATTTATATGCAGTTGAATGTGGATTCAGTGATGATATCAAATTCATTGAAAACAATTTCAACATTTCAACTACTGGTGGCCAATCTGGCGCTGGTTCAGCATACGCTTTACAAGTGGCAACATCTGAAGCAACCTTCATAGGAAACAACATTACCTGTGATTCAAACGGTCCGAACTTAGGTATTTATTCACCATACGGTTTCGGCCCAGCTAAAGACTTGGTAATTAAAGATAATTTCCTTAACATTACTGGTTATGCTACTGGAAATAACGACTTTGCATGGATTTCAGGTATCGAAATACAAACTGGATATGCAACCATTTACAACAACACCATTTATGCTCAAAATAAAGGTGATTATGCGGATGATTGCCCAGTTACTGCTATAAGTGCCGTACAATACAGTGCAAAGACTTTAACTTTTGATATTAAAGATAACGAAGTATATACTAACGGTAAATATGCTGTAGAAATGCTTTATCCTCCACAATCTGCTGTTGTGGTCAATAACACATTATACGCTTATGAACTAACTGGCGATGCTGCGGTATACATCAAATCAGGAGACAATAATACTGTGCATGACAACTTGCCTGCTGAAGAGTTAACCAATATTGTAACTAATGACACTTTCTTCAG
>NZ_CACXTS010000008.1 GCF_902770715.1 uncultured Methanobrevibacter sp.
GGTGTTCTAATTTTTTATGTAGCCAGAGTTTTGGGTGAGAAGTTGCAGCTTCTACGACCCCTTACTCTTTTACAAACATTAAAAAATACTTATTTTTCACTGTTTTTTGCCCATTTTTGTATAACTTGTGTTTTATTATCTGGATTACGTTTCTTTTTCTTATCTTTATACTTGGATTTTTCAACAACATCATTGTCAACATAGATCTTCATGCTATCACTATTGACCCTACAGTGAGTATTGTTAAGAATAATCCTAATATGAAAAAGTAAAATGCATATCTTGAATCCACACCTTTTTCATGAATTATTCTGCGATTATATTCAATTGCTTCATCATAGTCACCAACAGCTCCACTAACATAATCATCTAAACTAACATCATACTCATAATGATAACAAACAGATTCATTAGTAGGGTAAATCTTATATTCCTTAATTATACAAGATTTAATGAATAATAATGCAGATATGAAATATGAGATTAATGAAAATAATAAAAATACGGCACCTATTGCAGTTACAGTATTAGGAAGAACTGTTACCTGAACAGTCATCATTATCCCTAAAATACTAATCATCTGGAAAGATTTATTGTCTAAATCACGAATTCCATCTTCGATTATCTGATAGGCAGTTTTCATATTTTGCATTGTGATATTATCATCCATACTCTTTTCCACATCCATTTCATTATGATAAGCAAGTTTCCTGATAATCCTCTTCAACTACTTCTAACAATCCTTTCACAAATTCAGACATATTAGACTCTATAATGCGTACTTTGGAATTGTGTTTTTGAAAAACATATTCCTGTGCAAAGGATCTACTCATGAATTCAATATCTTTAAAATCCAATATTGCTTCAGTTTCATTTTCTAAATCTTGAAATAATTTCTTTGCAGTTGTCCTCATTCCCAATTTTTTGGCGAATGTTTTCTCAAGATTTATCTCAACAGCATTCATTTTTAAATCCTCCCCTAATCAATTTCATTTTTCATATATTCTCTATGTTTTATATATTCATGTATATTTTTTATTTTATTAGTATTTATTCTTAAAGTTACAAAGGTACCATCAATATAAGGCATTTTTCTTTTCCAAGTTCGAACCCCTTTTTTATTAACTGTGCATACACCATTACGAGATGCTATAAGCATTTCCTCGCCGAAACCTAAAGATGTGATATTTGCACTGGTGTTTAATCCTCTCCCATGAAGATTATACTTTTCTTTATCTGTTGTTCTTCCGTTAATGGCCTCATAAATTGCTTCTGAATCATCTGTAAATTCTAGTCCTTCCTGTTCAAAACTTCCTGGTATGCTAATTCCATCATCAATAATGCAGATGTCAATTGTATTTACTGTGGGATATTTTTGACATAGGATATATGCGTTTTCACAGTAGGAATGTTTATAGATGTTGGTTAGCATTTCATAAAATAATACGTTTACACTTTGAGCATCAACGTGAGAATGCATTAACAATACAATTTCATCAGTTAAATCTGATAAATACAATTCAGTTCTATCTGCTACTTGAAAATAATCGTCATATTGGAAAGTTTTTAATTTGCGTAATGGAATGGTGGTGTCTGTACATTTTTTCTTGCCTAAAACTTTTTCTAAATAAGATTTGGTGGCTAAATGAGGTCTGTATTTGTGGATGTCATGTAGTTCCATATATTGTAGTATTGGAAGTAATGTTGGTGGTGCAATGAATGAGTATCTTGACAAATCCATTACTTGTTGTCCTTGATTATCTTTAATTATTCTGTCTACTTTTCTTAAATTGTTTATTAATGATGGTGGCATAATTTTATCACTCCTTTGAAAAAAATATGCTTTTCAATTAAATGTTAGTTTTTTATATATTTAAAAGTTTTTATTTAGTTTAATTAAACATTGTTTAATTTAAATTAGTTTTAAGTAAACTTTACGGCATGTATTTTTGAAGATTTTAATCGACAAACAAACAAACAATAACCAGAAAAATTGTTGATTGTTTCAATTTGAAAATATTGTTTTCACAACAAAATTTTACACTAAAAATTATGAAAACAGATCTTCCAAATCATCACTATTATTCTTCATAGCAGCATTAATTTTCTCATCAATACGAGCATCAATATTATCAACAATCTCTTGATAATGTTTATTCTGTTCCTTCAAAATTGCATTCTCGTTTTCCAACTCAACAAATTCTGGTGATTTGATTTCCAATGTATTCACATCAAGATTAATAGTTAAACAACCTAAATGTTTAATATATTTTTCTTTTAGTCTACTTGGATCTTCCGTGAAATATGATGAATGAGTTAAATCTTTGCTCCTGCCTTGCAATGCGTCTACTTCTTCAAGACTCATTCCATTATTGTATAAATTAGTTGCATGAAACTTTCTAAGGATATGACTTTTAAACTTATTATGAGCTCCGATTTTCCCTAAATTCAATGTATTGTTTATTTTTGCAAAATGTCTTTCAAAATATGCAACATTACATTTAAACAAGGGTAATTCATTAAGGTTATCATTGTCTAAATCTTCACGCAATAATAAGTAATTAATTATCTCCTTATTTGCTTCAGGACTGCAAAAAGTATAATAATATTTATTTGTTTTAATCCTTTTCAGATAAAATGTAGGTATGATATCTTTATCATGCATTAACTGTACTGCTTTGGATAGGTCATTTGTATTGTGGTATTCTTTTGTTGCATCAAGATAATCTTGTATTGTTAAGCTTAATGTTTCTGCTCTTGCACATCCAGATGAACTCATAAAAAGGATAATGGCCCTCATTAATGGATTTGCTATTTTTAATGTTTTTTTTATTAATTCTTTATCAGGCAAATCTTTAAATTTTAATGGTTCTGATAGTTTAATATTCTTTTTATTGACTGCTGGCAGGTCATGTATTTCTATTTCATGGTGTTTGTAGAATGTTTTGATTAGTGCAAATTTTAGTTCTGCGGTGCTTTTGACATAGTGTTCATATAAATAGTTTCGATAGTTTATTAAACGTTGCTTTAGTTTCCGGTTTTTCCAGCGTATACCGTTTTCTTCTTCTGTGTCTGCTTCTTTTAACAGTTCTGATAATGGTTTTTCTTGGAATTTTGAGTAAAAGTTTAGGGCGATAGTGTATTGTTCTTGTGTGCCTTTTTTTAATCGCCTCGCTTTTACAAATTCCTCTATAATGGTATTATTGTTCATGTTCATATCTTTTATACTCCCATACATTTTGGTTTTTTGTGAGAGCATTTGAAAAGTAAACAATAATATAACTTATAATTTGTTTATAGCTTCAGTAATTAATTTAATGGTTGCTTCAATATCATCCATACTGCATACGCTTACAGGAGTGTGGATGTAACGGGTAGGCACAGATAAAACACCGGTTGGAATTCCTTCACGGGTCAAATGGATTGCAGTACCGTCGGTTGTTCCTCCGTCACTTACTTCTAACTGGTATGGAATTTCGTTTTCATCACCGGCTTCAATGAGCATGTCTTTGATGGATTGCTGGGTCAATATGCCTCTTCCGCTTGCATCAGCCAAGATGATTGCAGGACCTTTACCCATAACAACAGGTGCCTCTTCAGGCTTGATTCCAGGATGGTCACCTGATAATGTCACATCAAGCGCAATGGCTATGTCCGGATTTAATTTAAATGATGAAGTTTTTGCTCCTTTAAGACCAACTTCTTCCTGTACGGTACCAACACCGTAGACAGTAGCTCTTGTGTTAACTCTTTTTAAAACTTCTATCATTACATAACAGCCTACACGGTTATCCAATGCTTTACCCATAATCAAATTATTAGGATATTCGACAAATAAAGAATTAAAGGTCATTTTATCTCCAATTCTGACCATTTTTTCAGCTTCGTCCTTGTCCTTTGCACCGATATCAATAAACATGTCTGTAGCTTTAACAACCTTGTTTTTTTCTTCTGCAGTTGTTACATGAGGTGGTTTTGAACCTATTACACCAACTACCGCTTCGCCAACGGAAGAGTGTACAGTAACAGTTTGGTTCATGAGCATTTGATCATTAATTCCACCGATATTTGAGAATTTAATAAAACCGTTATCATCAATGTATCTTACCATTAAACCGATTTCATCCATATGGGATGCTAACATTACAGTAGGTGCCTTTTTTTCACCTTTTTTGGTTGCAATTAAGTTTCCCATACTGTCAGTTTCAATTTTATCAGCTACATCTTTTAATTCACGTGTAATAATTTTAGCTATTTCCTCTTCACTACCTGATACACCAGGTGCCAAGGAAAGCTCTCTCATTAATTCCATCGTATCACCATTAAATTTTATAAATTTAATTATATTAAATAGTTTCTATTAGATGAAAATTAATTAATTAAAAAAAAATAAGAAAAAAGGTTTTAAGCCATCATTTGTCTAAAGCTTTAAAACCAATCGGTGTAGTACTGTATTTTGTTCCGGCAGCCATAATCACATCTTGGACTGATGAGGTGAGCTTTGATTCGGGTCTCCAAGGTGCATCTTTATCCTGACCGACAATTGACACTTCGTCAACGATTTGATTTTCAAGCAGATATACCAAAATAGCTGAAACTACACCACCATCCTGACCTATTATGGAATTTGCCTTTACTGAATAGATTTCAAGATAGTTTCCAAGAGGTTTTTCGTCAATGTCTTCCGGATAAATCTTATCGCTTACAAATGTTCTTGGACAGGCAAAGTAGCATGCGTGACAGTCCTCATCACAATTTCCCTTGATTACCGGTTTTCTGCGATTGATATGAATTATATCTTTTGGACAGACATATTCACAGGCACCGCATAAAACACAGGATCCAACACTTATCACATCATTCTGCAGGTTTTCAAACTGGCAAAGACTTGACTCTTCTATGAATTCCTCTTCAGTTATTGCCCTTTTTGATAAGACCGGCCTTGCAACAGCTTCCCTTTTTTTATAGTTTTTTGTGTTTCTTGAAATTTTCTGATTGGCTATTCTTTCCAGCAGATTCAATCCATTATCGGAAATGTTTTCTGTTGTAATGTAACCCTTATCAATTGCATCTGCAATTATTTCCTGGCCTTTTCTTGACCTGACAATCACTGTTGAGTAACCTTGCGGAGAACCGACTGACCCCACTGAAATATCGGATACATCTGATGTATAATCAGTACATATGTGGCAGTTTTTACGGGTGAACGGTTCTGTTTCTGCAATTGGGATTGAAAATACATTACCATCAATCAGATAGGCAACGAATCTCCCCTTATCTATTCTGAATTCCTTTACCTCATACAATTCTATACCTTGTTGCTTTAAATATTTCTCAAGATATGAATATGAAAAGTTTTCCATGCAGAACAGACCTATTTTCACATCAATAGGGGATCCACCAGTTTGTTCACTATACCTGTTAATTTTTGTAGCCGCCAATATCTGACAGGGAGTTCCTACCATTGCGGTTTTGATTTCGCTCACTTTTTCACCTCATTCAATAGACCGGAAGACTACTTCCACCAAACATTATTTTTGGCATTAGGTATATTTAAAGTTTTTTAAAAAAATGAACAAAATTTCTAAAATACATTTTTTAATCTCAATTAGTTTAAAAGAATGAAATCCAAAATTTAAAAATTAAACAAATATGAGCTGATTTCATATAAAACTGAAAATGGATATTCGAAATTATTAAGTTATTGTAAAGCCAAATATCAAAATAGGTGAGAGTATGTCTAAAGTGATAAGTATATTTTTTAGCCCATCAGGGACAACAAAAAAGGTAATCAGCAAAATAGCAGGCAACTTCAAACAGGAAAAGGAATCTTGCGATTTGCTGCATTTTAATGATAACAAATCATTCGACGAAAAGGATATCGCCATTGTTGGAATGCCAGTATTTGCAGGAAGAATTCCGAAAACTGCACGCGAAAGATTATCAAAATTAACCGGAAACAATACAAAGACAATAGCTGTTGTGAATTATGGAAATGCACATGTGACAGATGCATTGCTTGAATTGGTTGAATTGCTTAAAGAAAATAACTTTGATGTCATTGCAGCCGCATCCACCATCAGCCACCATTCAATATTTGACGGTGTTGCAGTTGGAAGGCCCGACCAAGATGATGTTGAAAAAATTAACGGTTTTGCACAAAAATGTATTGAAAAAATAGAATCCGGCGAGTCATTGCAATCAGAAATTCCAGGTAACAAGCCATATGTGGACTACAAACAGCTTCCATTCACAATAAGCTGTGATGAAAGCGTGTGTGCATTCTGCTATGATTGCGTTTCAATTTGTCCTGAAAAGGCTATTCCTGATGATGACCCCGTCGATACTGACCTTGATTTATGCTCAAGATGTACCGCATGTATCCATATCTGTGAGGAAAATGCTAGAAGCTTTACTGGAGACGCATTTGAAACTAAAAAACCTGCATTTGAAGAAGCAAACAGCGAAAGAAAAGAGCCCGAGTTCTATCTATAAACTCATCCTCTTTTTAGCTACGTTTCTTACATATTCATTTTCATCGTTGTTTGAAACTTCTTTTAGAACTTTTTTACTTACTATTTTTTTGGCGGCAGCTTCACGAACCCTCCATGAAGAATCGTTTTTGACGACATCCGCTAAATAATTTTGATTTCTGATTAGGGAAACAGCTCTGACTGAAATATTTTCTGAAATTCCCTGCTCATATATCTTCATCAGACATTTTTCAACTTTAATCTTATTCAATGCCTTTAATGAAAATTCTTCATCTTCATTTGCAAGAACGATTCTTATCAATGTTTCCAAATCGTTTACATTATCCAAAGTGGATTTTCTAATAGAGTCGATTTTGGCATTTTTCAATATATCAATGAAATATTCTTCACTTTCAATGTGCTTTAAGGCCTCATTGGCTATATCCTCATGAGTTGAATTAATGGCAATGTATGTAAAATCCTTTTCGTCTGCAATGGCAGGATTTGAAATAGCATGATTGCGCACAAACTGGTCTTCATCTTCCAAAGCTATTTTAATTAACTCTTGTGGATTTGATAAGTTATTTACTGCAATCTGTCTGACAAATCGGTCATTCTCTGTGGAAATGATTTTAAGCAATGATTTTTCATCGGAAATCTTCTTGACCGCTTCACTTCTGACTACCTTATCACTGTCCTCCAAGGCAATCTGAACCAGAAGATCCTCATCATCTATCTTATTTACCAAATCGCTTCTGACATCTGATTTTGAAGAATTCAAGACAATGCTTTTCAATATATCGGGATTATCAATCTTATCAAATATCAGTGATCTGACCTTTGCATTTTCTTCGCTTTTGGCGATTTCAGCCAAGATTTCTTCATTTTCTATTTTTCCGATTGCCGCTCTTTTGACCTGTTCATCCTTATCTTCAATAGCTACTCTCTTAAGGATTTCCTCATCATCGAATGAATCCTTTAAGACACATGCTCTTCTAATGGATTTGTCATTGGATTTGAAAACCAAATCATATAGGACCTCCGGACTGCTGATCTTTTCTACGGATGCATTTCTATACCTTTTATCCATAGCCTCAATTGCAATCCATTCAAGGGTTTCCTCATCGACGATTTTATTGTAGATATCATCAACAGGAGCGGACTTTTTGGTGTTGATTACGATTTCTGCAATTGATTTGTTATTTTCACCTAGCCTTTCCCATGCAAAACTCCTTACATCAAAAAACTGAGAGTTTTCGGCAGCGTCACGAAGCAGGTTTTCATCCTGGATTTTATTAATTGCAATTAATCTTATTGCCCTATCCTTAACGTTTTTAGACAAATCTAACGCTACGAACTGGTTAGTAATCTTGTCTGCAGCTTCAGCCCTTTTAACTCTGTCCTTATCAGTGGTCGCTATCTTTTTTAAAATAAGCTGATCCTCATCAATTTCCACTTTGTCGGGAATTTTTACCTTCTTTTCAGCCTTATCGTTTTTCTTAAATCTATCGAATAATCCCATTTTAATTTACGTCCTCATACATTTTCTTCAAAAAGCTTGCAAGCGAAACAATATCTTGACAGTTATGTTCTATTATTGGTACAACCGGACCGATATTATTTTCCATTAGATAAGTATCATAATAACCGGGGATATACTGGCCCGGAACATCGCCCTCACGTTCTATTCCAAACATTTCCCGTTCGATTGTCTGAAGCTGGCAGTTTGGAAGATTCTCTTTCCAGAGATTTTTTGCAAAATACATCAAATCCAGATGAGGCAGATTTAAATCCGCTTCAATTCCATTATACAGGCTTCTATTTTTTATAAACGGCACATCAAAACTCTTTCCATTGAATGTGACATGCACCGAATCCTCATCCAAATGACTCAGGTAAGCTTCAATGATATTCGGCTCCTCTCTGTAATCCCTTAAAAAATATTGGGAGGATATAATCTTGCTTCCCTTTATTTCAGCAACACCGATCAAAATGATTGGAACGTTTGAAAGGCCTTTTGTCTCGATATCCATGAATTTGAAGTTTTCAGGTTCGGTCAAGCTTATGCATTTAATCAGATTGTCCCTGCATCTTTTAGAGTATCTGTTGCTGTCCAAAAGATCAACTATCTCTCCGAAGGACATGTCATCGATTTCATTCAGGAATTTTGAAGCGATATCACAATATTTGTCATGGCCTTTAAGGGATTCTATGGTTGCATAACCCTTATTTTTAAGGTTTTCTTCAGTTTTAAGCCCAACTCTTGGAAGCAACTTAAGATTATGGTTGATTTGACTTTTAAAATCATTATCGGCAATGTCAAAGTCCATCTTTTCCTCATTTGTTATTTTCAACACATCACCACATGATGTGGAGCAGACCTTGCAATTCATTACGTCGCTTAATGATTTATTATCATATTTTATCAGGAGTTTTTCTTTTAAATCCTGGAAATATGCACTGGACAATGTTTTTCTCTCTTGTTTTTCATTTTTTGGAAGATTTAACTGCTTTAATATTGAATTTCTTATATCTTCCTCATGCTTCCAATATTCTGTCATTCAATTAAACTTTATAAAAAGGGCAATATATATTTTTTTAATAAAGTATACTTGATTTTTTTTAAATTATAATAACATTTATATAGTGTAACTATCAAATAATTTAATTGGCTACAAAGTAGCCAGAGAGATAGATTAAACAGCCAAATTTTAAAATTCATTTCTCTAAAAGCTTGTTAAAACAAGTTGTTAGATAGTTAATACCTTTATTAACTATCTAACCATCCCAAAACCTATTTTTTGATAATTTTTAAAAAAAGAAAATTTTACAATCTAATCTCAACTTAGTAAACTTTATAAGAATTTTTAATCATAAATATTATTAATTATTCTTAAGGTTTTACTATGAAAATTAAATTAGCTATCATATACGGGATACTCACATGGCTGATAACCTATGTGCTCTCAGAAATTTTCAATCCGATTTTTACGGATAACCTCCCGCATATCAACATAGTAGTGCCAATAATAATTATAATCGTAACTGGATTTTTTGGAATACTTTACATTAGAAATATCGATAAAAATGAAGTTATTGAAGGCTTTTTGGCAGGAGTGATATTCATCATGATGGATGTTATCTGCGATTATATCTTTTTAATTATACCGCATTCCACAGCATTGATTATTGAGGATTATCCTTTGCATATGCTTTCAATGATTATAATAACCTTACTAATAACAACATTTTTAGGATATTTGGCTCAAATGAAAATAGACTTAAAATAAGGAGAATTAAAAATGATACCAAAATCACACCCTCGCTATGAATCATTGCTTTTAAGAGACAAGATGGTTAAAGCAGCGCAAGAGGGTTACTTAGCAGATTCAGCATTGATTGCACATGGAAGAGGCGAAGCTTTTGATTATTTGATTGGTGAAAAAACAACATACCCTGCAAAAAGAGCAATGTATGTTGCTGTAGCAGCACTCCTTTTATCAAATAATCCTGTAATCTCAGTCAATGGAAATGCCACAGCGTTGGCCATTGATGAAATAATTGAATTAGCCAATGCAATAGACGCTAAGATTGAAATAAATCTTTTTTATAGAACTGATGAACGTGTTAAGCTAATAACACAACTATACAAAAATCATGGTTACAAAAACATCCTCGGAACACTAGACGACGATATCGAGTATATCAATGACATACCAAACAATAGAGCGACAGCAAGCAAAAGCGGAATATATTCAGCGGACACAATATTAATACCTCTTGAAGATGGAGATCGAGCTGAGATATTGAAAAAAGGTGGAAAAAATATAATCACTATTGATTTGAATCCTCTTTCAAGAACATCAAAGATGTCTGACGTTTCAATTATGGACAATATTGTAAGGGCGATTCCATTCATGACAAAGATAGCCGAGGATTTGAAAACTCAAGACAAGAAAGTATTGATTGATATGGTAAATGACTTCGATAATGAAGAAAATCTAAAAGAATCATTAGAGCAAATTAGAATTAAAGAGTGAATATTATGAAAGTAATGGGAATATCTGGCATGCCCGGTTCTGGAAAAAGTTTTATTTCAGATATCGCAACTGAAAGAGGAGCGATTATCGTAAGTATGGGCGATATTGTACGTGAAGAAGCTAAAAAAAGAGGAGAAAGTTCTAAAGAAACCGCTAAAAATTTAAGAGCGGAATTTGGACAATATATCATTTCTGAATTAACTATTAAAAAAATAAAAAAACTCCAGGAAGAAGGTATTGAAAACAGTATCGTTGTGGAGGGCATAAGGAGCCTTCATGAAGTGGACATGTTTAGAGAAGAATTCGACAATTTTATTATTGTGTCTGTCTTTGCAAATCCTACCCTAAGATTCGAAAGATTGAAACTTAGAATGAGAGAAGATGATTCAACTGATTTTAATGTATTTGATGCAAGGGACAGGACCGAATTGGGTTTCGGAATCGGCAGCGTAATCTCCCTTTCAGACAAGCTAATTATTAACGAAAGTGACGTGGAAAGTTATTGCGAAAAAATTAATGAATATTTCGATGAAATCAATTTATAGCTTATCTTCCAAAACTGCATCTTCGATAATGTAAACACCACTATCAAGATGCCACTCTTTTTTATCTTTTAAAATTTTAATTCTTTTTTTAAAAATAGGACCATCAATAGCTAGAGTTTCGGCTTCACCGCCTTCAAAGGCGATATTGACCTGATATTTCTCATTAATCTTAACCAGTTCATCAATAGCCTCATCATCAATGACCCTGCCAAGCCAGGATTCATCCAAACCCCAAGCAGCAACGCCACAAATGATTATCTTAAATCCTAAGGAGACAATCTCTCTCATGTACTCCAATTCATCAACATGCCAATAAGGGGAAATGGCCTTTAGGCCAACTTCACTGCAGAGCTTCTCAATTCTTGACTTTTGATATGTTGAATAAAGAGCACCGGTGTATATTGCCTCAACACCCAAATCCTTAAGATTTTCGAACGCCATCTTCAAGTCTTTAAGCTCTTCTTCCTTAATCCCATCAGTTTCCGCAGATATTATCGGAATATCAAGGGCCTGAGACAGCAAATCAGTAATGTGAATATTAGGAACATGAAACATGTATGACTCATCATTTCTTGATTTCATTGAAAGAAGATATTTTACATCCTCTTTCGCTTCTAAAGCATTATATAATGCCATAGTGCTGTCTTTACCACCTGAAAATAATATTGCAACGTTCATGGAATTACCGTCTACGTTTTTCTTTTAAGAATTTTCTAAATCTTCTATATGCAGGAACGACAGAATCTATGTAGATTCCCATCAGTCCAACAACAACACCCAGAGCTCCGGAACATAGTGTAAATTGCATATTGGTCAGCATGGATGAGTTTGTATTGTTCACACTATCCTGAATAGGCCCTTCGATTGAAGTTGCAACAATACCCCTTTCAAGAAGATTCTGTTCAAAGCGATCAAGAGCTGTTGAATCAACAACCAATGTCGCATGAACCTGTGCGTAGGATATGGTTTCACCATAAACCAACTTATACCAATCAGAGAAAGATTTCAAAGCTTGGGAAGAAGTATAATTATCTGCAAGGGATATTTCAATACTTGATGAGTTTATAGTATAGTTTTCATAATGAGAATCAATATTTCCAACAATCTCCTCAAAATAATTATGCTCCCGCTCATTAAACGTCCACATAGGAATCGAAATTGAATTTTCTTTGAATGATTTGAAACCTTCAGTAGCAGATAAATTTTCCCTTAACTCCTTGGTATCTATTGAAGATGACAAATCCAGGTGTAAAGTCTCTTCATTATTTGGCATTGACTTCTCAAAAGCGCTTACCGCATTAGGTAACTCATCATAAATTGGATCCAGGAAAAACGCTCCCCCAATAGCTCCAATTAAAAAAGATACAACAAGCACTAGAATAATTTCTCGCTTAGGCATGAACTGCCTTAACATTCCAATTGAGAATACGAATACCATCATTAAAATAAATAAAACTAGGTAAATAATCGCAGTTATAAAATCCATATATTCACAGCCAGTAACTTATTACAATATTATAATATTTAAAGTGTAATAGTTAAATAATTTTGTATAAAATGACTATTGTTTATGGATTATCATATTGTCGCTGCCTACCGGCCATTCTACAATTATTGTATTTTCCCCTTTTTCTAGATTAATTGAAGTTTTCTTAAGATTTGAACTATAATATTCCTTTATTTCCTTATACTGATTACTTTTAAGCTTTAACTTGCAGGAAATATAATTATTTCCAGCAGTTACCTTGATGTTTTTTGGAGAATCCATGCTTATTGTCTGTTTTGATCCCTGACCTTCACCATAAACCTCCTTGACTGCATGCGCTACTTTCGACATGCCATATTTGACATTCAGTGAATCGGATACGTCAAGAGTATTTGAGATTGATTCTTCACTGAGAGGCAGCGTGAATACCATTAAAATAATCAGAGATATGGTAAAAATCAGGATGTATTCCAATGAAACCTGACCTCTGCTTTCCTTTTTCAATTAAATCACCAGATAAAAGTTTTTTATAAACATCATCATTACATCTCCATAAAATATTGTCACCGTCAAACCGGCCAATATTGCAGGGGCGAAAGGAAATGAAACCTTTATGGAGATTTTATCTGAAATTATATTCTGGGCATTCATAACCTTAAGCTGCAGAACTTCCATTCCTGTAAGTCCCCCGCCGTTTTGAGATTTGAAATAATATTTGAATTCATTATTGTCCTTTGTCTTATAAACACCCAAATTTCCATCGATTTCACCCAGCAATTCTATAATCTGCGGATTGTTGAAGTAGAAATCATTTACAATCATGCCTTCCTCCAAATCATTAACCGATACCATCTTATTCATCGTTGAGTTGACAACATACTTTAAACTGCCTATATTAAAGATGTTTACCAGAAAATCCACATTCCTGTTGAATATGCCATTCTTAATAATCAGCTGAACTAAGAAAACCAAAAGAAACGGGAATGAAATGATAATGCTGTTTATCACTACGCTGAATGAAAACGGATAGATTGACAGCTGCGGAAAAATATTCAAAAAGTTGATATTAAGACCAGATGGTATTACTGTAGCAATAGCAGTGAATAATTTTACATCGCCACCACCCCACATATTCAATTTCCACAACATAAAAGTTATAGCATTAGTGATAACCATTGAAATAAACGAAGCTAAAATGAATTTAATGTTACCTGAAATTAATGACAAAATCGCATTTGAGACCAATCCAAAAAGCAACAATGAATAGGTCAACCTGTTAGGAACAACATTCTTTCGTACATCATAAATTGCAGCCATTATGGAAAATAGCATTGTGATTATTATTTGAATTAAAAATATAGCTGTTAAATTCATGATTATAGTATTTAACTTCAAATAATATTAATTAGATAGAAAATAAGCTTATAAAATTGTTTTAAAAATATAAAATTGAAGAAAAAAAAGAAAGATTAATTTTTAGAAAACTCTTTGATAGCTTCTAAAAATGATTTAAATAATGGGTGTGGCCTATTAGGTCTTGATTTAAATTCAGGATGGAATTGGCAACCAATAGCCCATGGATGATTTGGAAGCTCTACGATTTCAACCAGGAAGTCATCAGGACTAGTTCCAGAAATAATTAAACCTTTTTCCTGTAAATCTTGCCTATAATCATTGTTAAATTCATATCTGTGCCTATGGCGCTCTTCAATATTCAATTCACCATATGCATCAAATGTTTTGGTACCTTCAACGATTTTGCAGTCATAGGAACCTAAACGCATAGTTCCACCCATGTTTTTGATTTTCTTTTGCTCTTCCATCATATCAATAACAGGGTATTCCAAATTATCGTCAAATTCAGAACTATTTGCACCAGGGTATCCATTGATTCTTGCAAACTGAGTTACCATACATTGCATTCCAAGACAGATTCCGAATAAAGGCACGTTGTTTTCGATAGCATATTCAACTGCATCCAGTTTGCCTTCAAAACCACGTTCACCGAATCCTCCAGGAATAAGAATACCATGCAATTCATTCATTGCATCCTGATCCAACTCTTCAACATCAGAGCTTAAGAATTTAATATTGGCTTTAACTCCAATGCTTGCAGCCGCATGAAGCAGAGATTCTCTGATACTGATATATGAATCTTCAAGTTCAACATATTTGCCCACAATGCCAATGTTGACAACAGGCTCGGTTATCTTTAAAGACTTGACTATATCTCTCCATTCATCCAATTTAGATGAATCCGGTTCGATATCCAAACCAATTCTTTTGACAATGAATTCACCAATGTTGTGCTCTTCTAAAACTAAAGGAACTTCATAAATTGTGCCTGCATCAGGAGTGTTTACAACAGCTTCATAGTCCACATCACAGAAATGAGCTATTTTTCCTCTTAAGCCATCATCAATTGGTTCTTGAGATCTGCAGACAATTACATCAGGATTTATACCGACACTTCTTAATTCTTTTGTGGAGTGTTGAGTAGGTTTTGTTTTGAATTCTCCAGCTGCATTTAGGTAGGGAATAAATGTAACATGGACGAACATAACATTTTCACGGCCTTCCTCATTTCTGAGTTGTCTTAATGCTTCAAGGAAAGGTTGGCTTTCAATATCTCCGACAGTACCACCAAGTTCCACTAAAACCACGTCATAATCTGCGCTTTCAGAATTTTCCCTAATCATTTCTTTAATACGATTAGTGATGTGCGGAATGACCTGTACACATTCTCCCAAGTATCCGCCTTCTCTTTCTTTAGCGATGACTGATTCATAAACCTTACCTGTGGTAATGTTGGCTAATCCATCAAGCTCAACATCCAAAAATCTTTCATAGTGACCAAGGTCCAAGTCAGTTTCCATACCGTCATGGGTTACGAATACTTCACCATGCTGATATGGATTGAGTGTTCCAGAATCCCAGTTTAAATAAGGGTCTATTTTAATAGCTGAAACTTTTAAACCATATGATCTTAAAATACGTCCCATAGACGCTGATGTAATACCTTTTCCGATTGAACTAACAACCCCACCAGTTATAATAATATACTTTGTCAGAAAAATCCTCTCCATTAATTATACTATAATTTTAGTTTTTTATGATATATAAAAATTTAATTTCCTTTATAAAATATGCATTTCAGCGATTATTTTTCCAATGATATAACTTATTCGATATGGCACTGCCCGTTTCATCAAACTGATACTGTCCCCCATCACCATAATTGGCAAATTGCTGCTCTTTTATGAACAGTTCGCAGGAATCATTAGGACCTTGTGAAAATTGTCCCTTTCTACATACCATACCATGAGACGCTCCATAAGGGCTTACGCTCCAAAAAGTGCAATTCAGACAGATTGCCTCACCATTATTCACCATCGAATCGAAATCATAGGCATCAAAATCATTCGAATCCTCCTCATTGAAAAATTCACAGCATTCACTGCAATAGTTATCCTCATCCAGTTCATTTCCGCAGTTAGGACATCTCATTCATATCACCTTATAATGTTTTAATGAATTCCTTAATATGCTTGTCACAAAATTCCCAAGTATGCTCCCCCGGAGCCTCAACAAACTCTGCATCAATATTTTTAGATTTTAAAAACTCATAGAAATCAACATTTTTATCATATAAAAAGTCATTTACGCCACAGGCCATGTAAATGTCTGGAATGTCTTCGCAGCTGTCAATCAGATATTTTGGATTTTTATCAGAACCCTTTACGCTTTCCAAATCGCCGAATATGGATTCATAAAAGTCCCTTGATCTCAACACATTGGTGTCACTGGCATAATCGGCTATGTCATCGGTTATCAATGCCGCTGAAATCATTCCAATTTTTGAAAAGTTCTGTGAGTATTTCAAACCGTTGCGGATAGCTCCATATCCTCCCATTGAAAATCCTGCAATGAATGTGTCTTCCCTTTTGTCTGAAAGAGGGAAGATATTTCTAGTGATATCCAGGAGTTCCTGGCCGACATATTCCCCATAGTATGCATGCGCTTTTTCATTGTCAATGTAAAAGCTATTCTCTCCGCAAGGGATTACAATAGCTATTCCGTTATCTTCCGCAAATTTCTGAATGGATGTGTTTGCCAAAAAGATATCATCACTGCCATACAATCCATGAAGCAGATACAGTGTCCTATAAGGCTGTGGGACTATCTCTTCGCTGTCCTGCAAGAAATGAATGTTATCGGATGGAAGAATCACACTAATAGATGTCCTTCTCTGTAAGCTTTTGCACTTGACGTCTCCCCTAAACAGAACCACATTATCACCTCAGGTCCACAATTCAGTAATGAACATCGGACTTGCATCTTCGGCTTTTTCAAATCCGCAATATTCATAAAACTTGATTTCATCATTGTATGCAACCACTACAATGCGCATGTAATCCTTATAGTGGTCTTTAATCCTTTGAAGCAATTCCTTTCCGATTCCCTTAAGTTGGTATTCCGGCCTCACCAAAAGATAATGAACATATGCATTCATTATGCCGTCATCCATTGCACATACCATGCCGACAAGCTTATCGCCGTCCCATGCGGAGTAAACGGTTTCGAAATTTTTCATTGCAATTGCCAATTTATCTGGGAAATGACCTGATGACCACTCAACAGATAAAAACAGATCTTTGAGTTCCTTTTTGCTGAAATTGTGCGTATTCTTATATACTATTCTATCCATTAAACCACCCTATATTCTGTCCATTTGTTTGAGAAATATCTGTAAACGTAAATTCCTGCCCTTACATACCAGTCAATAAACATAGCTATCCAAGTTCCGAACACTCCAATGCCCATCCAATCGGCTATGACATAGGATAATCCTATTCTGCAGATGAACATTACTGCCAGACTGATGTACATTACTGATTTTGAATCTCCTGCCCCTCTGAATGTAGAAGGCAGTGTGAAGGAAATCGGCCAGATTATTATTGCAAATATTCCATGCCAGATAACCATTTCCGTGGTCATTGCTGCAGTTTGAGCTGACAGGTTGTAAATGCCTAAAATTAGAGGCAAGCCTGCAAAAATCAACAGGTTTATGACAATATGTGAGATTATAACAATCACTAAGCATTTCTTATTATAATACCTTGCCTGTTCATAATCATTGGCTCCGACACATCTTGAAATGACTGCAGTCAAACCTAAATTGATTGCAAAACCGGGCAATACTGAAAATATTCCGATTGCATAACCAACTGAGTTTGCGGCTATCGCCATTGTTCCGAATGTTGAAACCAAACTTAAAACCAATACCCTTCCCAATTGGAAAAGCCCGTTTTCAACACCATATGGAATGCCGACCTGGAGAACTTTCTTAAGGATCTTAAAGTCAAACTTATGCTTTAATGTTCTTTTGATATGCAATTTATAGTCTTCATCAACAACGAAATGCAGTATCAGAATTGCAGCCAGTGCCCTTGAAATGACTGTCGGAATAGCCACCCCGCGAACGTCCCAACCAAGATAGTAAATGCATATTGCATTTCCAATAACGTTTAAGACATCGCAGACTAACAATATCTTCATTGGAAGTGATGCGTTATTGGTTGTTCTGAATATTGCTGCACCTGCATTATAAATTGCCAAAAATGGAATCGAAAGAGCTACAATATATAAATATACATCGGCATTTGCCCAAACATCCGCTTCAATTTGGCCAAATAATATCCCTATTAGAAATTGCCTTAAAATGACAACTGCAATCATCATGACTGTAGATAGGATAGTTGAAAACCAAATGAGCTGAGTTGCAGAGTTTTGTGCCTTTTCAATTTGATTGTCGCCTAGATACTGGCCGGCCACCACAGCCCCACCGGTTCCAAGAGCAGAAAATGAAAAAATAAGAAGCTGAACCAGAAAGTCAACTAAAGAAACTCCTGAAATAGCTGCTTCACCTAGCGATGCAACCATGATGGAATCGGCTAGGCCTACACAGAATTCCAAACCGTATTCTATTAAAAGTGGAATGAATAAGGCGAGTAATGCTCTATTTGAATAGATATAACCTTCAGGAGTTTTTATTAAGTTGCTAACGTTCATATAAAAATTTACCTTATAAAGTTTGTACGAGGTTTAGGCTCTTCGGTAACTGTTAAACCATTCTCAGCACCTGCTTCAAGACATTTTAAGAAAAATGCCATATTATGAGCCAATTGCCTCATAGTGCCTAATCCCTCTTCATCCTGCATTACTTCTTCAGGAGTGTTTCCATGAACCATATTCCAGTAAAAGGATGAAATGATAGGCATCTGGGAAATACCCAAATATTTGATTAACTGATCATAAGTTGCTGTTGTACCGCCTCTTCTTGCAGAGCAGACTACAGCTCCAGGCTTATGTTTGAATGCTTCTGCTCCGGCGCCGTGAGAGTTTGAGTAAAATGCGCGGTCTAAAAATGAGGTCATTGATCCGTTTGCACTTGCATAGTAAACAGGTGAGCCGAATACGAATCCGTCAGCATCATATGCTTTTTCGACAAATTCATTAACAACATCCTTGTCAAATGTGCATTTGCCCAATTCGCCGCATTTGCCGCATGCAATGCATCCGGTAATCGGTTTTGTCTTAATCCAGAATATTTCAGTTTCAATGCCTTCATCATTTAAGGTTTTTGCAACTTCGCTTAAAGCGGTATAGGTACAACCCCCTTTGTGGGGACTGCCGTTAACTAACAATACTTTCATTTAATAATCTCCATCTATTAATCTTTGAACAAGGAAATGTCCTTTTTTGAATTCAAGTGAACCTTTTTTAACACCCTCTTCATCAAATGATTCGCATTCATCACCTTCACGGGCTGAATCATAGATTACTAAAGGCACATTATCGCGAGTGTGTGTTCCAACGCTGATTGGAGTTGGGTGGTCAGGCAAAATTGCCACCCTGAAATCCTCGCCTTGCAGACTTTCGATAATCGGACCGACAATGCATTCATCGATTCTTTCAATAGCCTTGACTTTTTCAGCAGTATTTTTAGCATGTCCTGCTTCATCAGGAGCTTCAATATGAATCAACAACAAATCAGTTTCCTTCAATGCTTCAATACCATATTCTCCTTTTTGCTTGTAGTCTGTGTCAAAGTATCCGGTAGCACCCGGAACATTTACGATGTTCATTCCTGCAAAGTTTCCAATACCCTTAAGCAGGTCAACACCGGTGATTACTGAAGCGGTAATTCCATAGGTCTCTTCAAAGTTAGGCAAGCTTGGAGTTACGCCTTGTCCCCATAGCCATACCATATTGGCAGGAATATCTCTTTTTTGGTTAACTTCAGCATCTTTAAGGTATTCCTTTGACTCAAACATTATCTGTTGGATTTCCTGAGCCAGTTCACAGTCACCAAACAGATTATCGGCTAACTTTTCACCGACCATGTCATGAGGAGGAACTGTTTGGATGCTGGATAAGATTTCTGCATCTTCAACACTGTCACAGGAGTAGATGAACAGATGCCTATAGCTTACGCCTGTGTAGAATTTTCCTTTGAAATCAGGATATTTTTCATTGAAATATTCATTCAAACCTTTCATTAGCTCATCAGCCTCTTCAGTTGAAATGTGGCCTGCATTAAAGTCATCCATTTCACCATTTTCGCTGAATATTGTATTGCATCTGAATATTACATCGCACGGGGTTGTTGGAATGCCTTCGCTTCCGGCTTCCAATGGTCCACGGCCAGTATAGAAATCGGCAGGATTGTATCCGAAAATGCTCATATTGGCCACGTCTGAACCTGGGGTGTACTGTTCCGGAACATTATTTGTAAATCCGCCAAATCCGCCACGTGCCAATTTGTCTATATTTGGAGTATTTGCCACCATTAAAGGAGTTTTACCATCTAATTCGTCTACAGGATAATCGCTAGACCCATCTGGGATAAATATTACGTATTTCATGTTATCAAAAATAAATAAAAAAAGAATTTAATTAGTTTTTATTTTTTAAAATACTAATTAAATCAGTCAACATCGCAGAAGCAGTTTCAAGAGATCCTGCTCCAAGTCCAATTACGGATACTTCATCGGCCAAATCGGTTTTGATTGTAGCCATGTTTAAAGTACCGCTTACATCATAGGAACTTCCCCTTCTAACCAAACGAGGAGATACCTGCAAATTGTCAGGAGATACTTCAGCTATCAATTTGATTAAGTAGTCATCCTTTTTAGCCAGTTCAATAGCCTCGGAATTGATATTTGAAATACCTTCAACTTTAACATCACTGTATGTTGCGTCGATTCCTAAAAGGGAATTGGCTAAAATTACAGTTTTACAGGCTGCATCAATACCTTCAACATCTTGAGTTGGGTCGGTTTCGGCTATTCCTAAATCTTGTGACTCTTTTAAAATAACTTCATAATCTGACCCTTCAGAGGTCATTCTTGATAAAATGTAATTGGTAGTACCGTTTAAGATACCCTTAATTGATTTTATTTCACATGATGCCAATGTGTCTCTTGTGAAATTGATGATTGGCATTGATCCGCCAACACTAGCCTCATACTTAAATTCAACGCCTGCCTTTTCAGCAGCGCCAACAACTTCTTTGAATTTGAGTGCCAAATGTCCCTTATTTGATGTCACTACATCTTTTCCTTGTTCAAATGCTTTTAGTGTTAATGAAAGTGCAGGTTCCGCATCTTTAATATTAGTAGGAGTTGCTTCTATAAGACAATCGTATTCAACGGCATCCAAAACATCTGCACCACTTACATCAGACCCAAATTCAGGATATGCTGATAGTTTTCCTTCTTCATTCTTTGTCTTTACAAGTAACAATTCATCTAATCCATCTTGTGAGATTGCAGATGAAGATGAATCGGCTGCAGCTACAACCTTCACTGCAATACCTGTTTTATCCTTAATCAAATCCTTCTTCATGGAAAGCGCATTAGCCACACCTTGGCCAACTGAACCAAATCCCATGATAATGACTCTACATTCATCCATAATAATCATCACTTAAACTTCATTAATAACCAATAAATCTTTTTCTTCTGCAATTTCTGCAATTCTATTAAATACAGTCTGCTTTAAACCAATGTCCGCTTCAATATTAATTAATGCAGTTGATTTTTCTTCGCCGTTTAATTTAATATCAAATGCAACAATGACAACACCATCAAGAGCATTAATTCTGTCCATAGTGTCCCTTAAATCCTGATCTACAATATGACCAAAGAAAATAGTAGTTATTTTTTCCTTTTTAACAATACCATCCATTTCAATAATGGTGAATCCTAACTCTTCAAATTTGTTAACTACATTTTTAAGGTCTTCATGCTCTCCTTCCAAAGTTAGTTGAACTGGAACTTTACCATTGTCATTTTTATAGTCCCTTTTATGGATAACAGTTACCAGATTAGCACCAAATGCACTTATTGGTTCTAATGCTTTAACTAATTGTCCTGGACTGTCTAAAAGTTCTAGAACTAAATCCATTCTCATTTAAATCCCTCTAACCTGTCCAATCTGCTTTTTTAACAACAAGATTTCCTTCTTTATCAATCCTAGCGTTTCTTAATATTTTTTCAGGGTTTTTCGCTTGAGATTTATCTTCACGAGTTAAATTTAAATTATCAGTAATATACCAGGTTTCGTCTGAATCTGGAATGTCTTCTAATATTTTTGAGAATTTTTCAATAATGTCTTCCGCATCTTTTTCGATTGTCATAATAAAACTCCTATTAATTAATAATATAATTATTATGTTTTTTGATATTAATAAATGTAAAGATTTAGACTTGAAAAATAAGACTAAAATAAAAAATTTGATAAAAAAATAGACTATAAAACGTCAATATCCATATTGTAGGATTTCAATCCCACAATATTACCCTTTGGATATTGATTAACCCAATAAATCTAAAATAGATTTTTAAAAAATCCATTTGGAGTTTAAAAACTCTATTTGTATATTGTTGCAAATAATATATAAATCTAATCATCATTTATAAATTGCAAGGAGTGTACTTTCTATGCGAAACTGAACCCAAAGATGCACGGGTAAAGAACATCAAAAACAAAAGCATATAAAATTGTTTTTCCCTGCAATTTAAAGGAGAATTCATTAAGGCATCACATTAGATTAATTATTGCCAATGTGAATATTAACACTAAATACCATATTAACATGATATTTAAAGCAATTAAACATCTAATTTTGCTTAAAATATCCACAATGAATCCTCCTTTTAGATTTATTGGATTGCCAAGTAGAATTCTCATCAAAAAAAAAGAATTGAATCAAACTCATGAGAATATTATCAAATATAATATCACCTCCTTGGACTTAGGAGTTACAGTTTGATTCTTATATTAAATTTAAAAATATTTAAACCTTTATTTTATAATTTAAGAACTAAAAATTGCTTTAAACTAATAAAATTGTATTAAAATAAAAAATAGGTTAAAACAGGAAAAATTATTATAAATATTTTGAAATATCTGTATCTTTAATAATTTTCTTCCTTAAGATTTTATCGATACCTGTCCCATATTGTGCTGCCTTTTTGGGCCTGTAGGCTATTTCATAGTCAAGGCCTTCTTCAAAAGCCAATTTTCTTAAGATGCTTTTCCTCATATCATCATGCATTGAAACAATCTTTTTGTTGTCAGGAATATTTAATACAAGCTCAACAAGAGTCTTATCCAAAAATGGCAATCTTAACTCAACGCCATTGAGCATAGAGCATGCATCATCCCTTTCCAGATTAACATGATACATGTTGGACATGTCAACTCTCAAATCGTAATTTAGTGTACCGTCAACAAAGCTTTTAAGATATCTTTTATATCCTCCAAACAGCTCATCAGCACCTTGGCCTGAAAAGGCTACTTTAATGCCGTCATCAGCCACCATTTTGGTTGCAAAATAAGTAGTCAATCCTACGCCTACCTTCATCAGATTGTCATCCCCGATGGCCTTGACAACTTGAGGCAACGCTTCACGCACCAACTCTTCTGTGACTTCACATATTTCCAAATCCATATTCAGGAATTTTGAAGCGTAAATTGCAGCTTCAACATCCTGTGAGCCTTCGGCGCCCACTGCATAAAGCTTGACTTTCAATGGTATGTTTTCTGAAATCTCTTTTAAAAGAAGAGCTAAATATGAACTGTCAAGACCACCTGAAAATATTACACCAAGCTCCCGTAATCCTTCAACTCTTTTAATAACGCTTAATCTTAACATCTTGTCTATTTTAGCTACGTCACCATCAAAGATCTTTTCATAGATTGCTTGAGATGGAGATATATCCTCCCAGTTGTAAAGTATGTGTTCAGGTTTTAATGTGTCAATGTCAGTTAATCCCACTTCCTTTAATGATTGTCTGGTTGATGCGAATCCTTTAATGTCCTTATTTTGGGAGTAGAACAATGGCTTTACACCTAACGGATCTCTTGCAATTGCCAGATTTTCCCCGTCATATACTGCAAAGGCATAATCGCCGTCAATTAATCTGATTGCCGCTTGAACTGCCTTAAGCAAGTCCATCTTTTTGGCATAGAAATCTATTAGATATAATAAAATTTCGCTGTCTGAGGTAATTTCCTCTTCAACGCCCACCTTATTCAAGAAATTCTTCATAGTTCTGAAGTTATATATCTCGCCATTGAAAACAAGAGTCAGATTGTCATTTGAAATCGGCTGTGTTCTTGATACTCTTTCATTCAAATCATATATTGAAAGCAGATTGTGGCCAAAAGCTATCTCATAATCATTATCATCGTTAAATTCATCCAAGTCAATGTCTGTATAAATCTTATCCAAACAAACTCCTGAAGAATCCTGACCTCTGTTTTTTGAGGCTTTAAGCATTTTTACAATATCATTTCCCTTAAAATTGCCTTGCAGGCCAACAATAGAACACATGATATAATATTATAAACTAATAATACTTAAAATTTTAAAAAAAAAAGAAAAAGAAAAAAAGTGAGCTGATTAATCATTTGCCCATCTTTTTAATTTAGGAAATACTTCCTTCATCATTGCGCTTGCTTCATCCTTGTCAATTTCCGGATGAACTTCAACCATTTTGCCGATGCAGAAATTCATCATCTCATCCATTGTCATGTCTGAAGTGAATTCACCATCTTTAAAGCAGTACATGCAGTAATCTTCATTTTTGCTGCCGTCTGCATTGGTTCCGAAGAGTTCTTCATCAGCTAAAGGCATTGCACATGATTGACAGAATTTTTGGTTTTCAAAGTCATTCATCATATCACCATCAACTATATTTTACCACCATCATATTTAAATCAATACATAGAGCATTTGAATACTAATGATTATATCGCCACGTCGGTTTTAGTGAAATAAATGTAAGAAATAGCCAATCCTATTAAGAAAGTGACCAAAATAATCCCATAAGATACTGTTGGGCTTGTTGCATATTCCGCTATTTCACCGGAGGCTATTAGATATGGACAAACCCAAGGCACGTACGGAGCCCAAGTTTGGCCATAAATAAGCATATTCACCAGTGTCAAACCTGCACCGCCAACCATTGCAGGCACCATATTTGTAATGAACAATGAAAGAAATACAAATGGGGAGAATGTTAAAAACAGCAGGATATTTGCAAACAGAAGCTGTGCAAAGCTATCCATAAACAACTTTAACGTGAAACCCTCAAGACCTGCAATGAAACCGAAGACAAGTGCTGAAAGACTTGTAACAACAGTCAAGATTAAAATCCACACCAGAAACATCACATATTTGCTTGCCAGGAATTTTCCTCTGGATATCGGAATGGTCAGCATGGTCTTTAGAGTATGTTCGTTATATTCCCTTCCGAATAGATAGGATATCATTATTGAAAAAAGCATGATAGCAAACAATGCTGACATGTACATGTTCACATTGGTGAACAGCATGTCGAAAGTGCTTCCCTCATCAAATGCAAAAACTGCAATAAACATTAACAAAGGAGGAAGAACTGCCCCCATTAAGCTTAACAAAAATATATTTGACCTTTTAAGCTTTAGAAATTCCATTTTAATAAAAGTTAACATATTATCACCTCAATTATTAGAAACAAATCGTGTGAAGAACTCCTCCAGGTTTTCTTCACATAAGTTCACTTTTTTAACGTCGACACCTGCCTTGACAAATAATGCATTGAACTTATCCCTCATTTCCAAATGAGAATACAGACAGATTTTTCCATCAATATTAAAAGTGAAATCGCTGTTATCCCTAAGATCCAATTTCTTTAAAATATTGACCGCCAAATCAACATCGGATACTTCGAATTCGACATGCTTATTCAATTTTCTGAACAGTTCATCTCGTGTAAACTCTTCAATCAAAATTCCCTCATCCATGACTCCGATTACATCAGCAATATTTTCAATTTCACTTAGGATATGGGATGAAATCAAAATGGTTATTCCGAATTCATGGGATAGCCTTTTAAGCAATGTTCTGATTTCCTTGATTCCAAATGGGTCAAGACCGTTGATTGGCTCATCCAGAATCAGCAATTCCGGACTATGCATGATTGCTGCAGCTATTCCTAGACGCTGCTTCATGCCTAACGAAAAATCCTTGAATTTTTTTGATTTTTCCTGGTCCAGATTGACCATTTTAAGAACTGAATTTATATTGACAGGATTATATTCTCCCCTTAGCTTCGCAATGATTTTCAAGTTTTCATAAGCGGTTAAATTTTCATAAAATCCTGGAGTTTCAATGATGGAACCGATTTTTGGGTAAATTTCCTTTGAGTATTTTTTAGGATCTTTTCCAAAAAGGAATACCTCTCCACTGCTTGGATATGTGAGATTCAAAAGCATGCACATTGTTGTGGTCTTTCCGGCTCCGTTTTTACCCAATAGCCCATAGATTTTACCTTTTTCAACATGCATATTAATAGAATCAACAACTTTAGTTTTGGAATATATTTTTGACAAATCCTTTGTTTCGATGACATAGTCTGCCATGGCTAAAACCTCCAATAAATAACATGAAAAAATAAAGTGGAATGTTTAAAAACATTCCATCTATTTGATTGATTCTCTATAGATTGATCCACACACTCTGTTGAAGAATAATCCCATATAAGAGTCTATGAACAAACCTTCGATTATCGCAATAACTATTGATATGACAAATGCCTGATTGTTGATAATTGCTGCGAACAATACTGTTATAAAGCTTAGTATGAATCCTACTGCAACAGAAATAATCATCATCACAATTAATGTGAACAGAATTATTCCGACATACTTTCCCCATCCAAGATTTGAAATATTATCAATTATCTCTCCGAAATCAAATGCCTTTTTGAGACTGTCATGGGCAATCATGTTGTTTAATGCCATGAGAAGGAGGAAATATGCAATTATGAATAACAGCATTGAAATTAAGAGGACAATTGGAAATATTGATGATTCTCCTGCCAATGCTGCTCCACCCACCAATATGAGTATCGGAAGGATATTATATGCCAATATGACAATGCAATATTTTATTCCATTTACAAACATGGACAGGATGTCGCCAAATCCGGGAAGGTCTTCTTTCTTATCTATTGAGAATTTTATAATATCATATTGATATCCCATTATCAGCAATGAGACGATAAAGGTAACAATAGTCAAGCCCGCTACAAGATACATATCGCCAACAGGCAGCTGTGAAATGGGAATGTGTGAAACAGTACCGTTAGTCTTTTCAGCTATATGCACAGCGGCTCTGAAAATATCCAACGATTTTGCGCCAATGAATGTTGAGACTACACTTATTAATGCAAATAGAGCTCCAAAGCTTAGAAGTTTTTTAATGTCATTGAAAGGATATTTCAATCCTTCCACTACACAGTCAGTTATACTTGCCATCATAATCACCTCATATTTGCATTGTATACAATAATCCCATTGATCTTGATGCGAATATGCTCAAGTACGGTCCAACAATAAACATTGATATTGCTGTGTTGACTAATGCTCCTAATACAAATACTCCGCTTGGGTCAGCACCTAAAACCGCACCTGAAATTCCAAATAATGTAAAAATGATTCCAATGAGTGCGGTAACAACAACTGAAATGACAATGACTATGATTATCAGTCCAATATAGGTTAAAATGCATTCAAACCATCCAATTTCATCAATCACTTCTTTTATCTCACTTAGGGCAAACGCTTTTGAAAATGCTCCGTCATTATATGCCATGTGGCATATTCCCATTTGGCTCATTAGGCATGCAGCTACGCCAACAATCAAGGTAATCAAACATCCGATAAGCATTAGAGCGCTTGATGCTACGCCGGATACATTACCTGCAATAAGTGCAAACACGAAAAAGATAATCATCGGCACAATCAGATACAGAACCTGAACAATAACAACCTTTACACCATCAACAAACATGTCAATCGGGTCATCGAAGCCCGGAAGAGGATCCCTTCCGTTGATTATTCCATGTACTGCAGTATTAATAACTCTATAATTATATCCTGTAATCAAGAATGCAGGCAGCAATAAGAAACTGAATAAACAGATTACTCCCAAAATCACTAATGTCTTCCAGTCCTTGGCGGAATATTCTAGTGAATCTTTGTATATATCTAAAATCATCTTTTATCACCTAATAGTAATCATCATCGAAAATGAATATTTCTTCCATAACAAAATACTTTTCTCGATCTCCTTTAAACATCATTTTATTAAAAACCTGGGTTATCTCATATGCTAAAAATAAAGATGGATTATATCTACCATTTTCCAGCGCATTTATGGTTTGTCGGGTGACTCCAACTTTATCCCCAAGTTCTTTTTGGCTCATCTTGAGCTCTTGTCTTAAATATTTAATCATGGTTCTCATAGTATTCCCACAAATTAATTCATTTTTGCAAAAAGTATTTAAGTACATTAGTAATTATGTTAAAAACTAATTACTTATGTTAATGTTACATTACATAGTATATAAACTTAACTGTTTATAATAAAATTAATATAATAAGTGTAAATTAATAAAAACAAGTTAAAATAACTTTATTTTATATAAATATAATATTTAATAAAAATTTTAAGAATAAAATAAATAATTGATGTTAAATAATTAATTAAATAGATTTTAAATATTTTTTAATAGAAAAATTAAAAACGAAACATTTATATATTAGGTAATTAATCTTTAACATATGTAACATATCATTAACACATTTAGATGTTACATGGTCTCAAGCAGAAAATCAAAATTAGACTTACACATTTATCAATCCATTTTCCCTTTAATATCTGCTTGGGACTAAAAAAATTAGAAGAAAGGAACAATTGAATAAACGCTTATTAAAACAACCACGGTTAAAATTACAATAGCTCCGAGAGGGACCTTCTTCCAGGCAAGCCCTGCAGCCACAACCGCACCAATCAAACCGATATACCATAATTGACTGTCAACTGTCAATACTCCAGGACATATTAAAGCCGCAAGAGCGGTATATGGAATTAAATTCAAAAATTTCTCCACTTTAGGAGAGAAATTCAATTTATCTATGAATAATGCCGGAATCAACCTTGGAATGAATGTTACGATTGCACAGCCTAAAATAACCAACATGATATAATCCATTAGGCATCACCTGAAATCAGATATTCGTCATCAACAATATACATTCCAGCAGCTGCACCTATAAGTGTAGCGACAATCAAGGACCAATTTCCCAAGAATTGGCCTAAAACAACATTTAAAACTGCAGTTATTAAAACCAAAAGTGCAATCTGCTTGTTTTCTTTAACGGCAGGAGTCAAAATTGCAACAAACAATGCATACAGTGAAATGTTAAAACTGTTTGTAACGATTACCGGAAGCAAATCCAAAAGTACAACACCAATTCCCGCTCCAAAGCACCAGCTTAACCAGGCGGTTATTGCAATTCCAAGATAAGTCCAAATGCTTGAATCTTCACTTAATGAAAACATTGCAAATGACTCGTCAACAGTTACATGAGCCGCCAGAATGTTCAAACCCACATTTGAATCTTCGATTTGATTTAAAACGCATGTTGACATTACGAAATATCTTAAATTTACAACAAAATTTGTCAATATAATCGCCATTGCAGTTGCACCGCTAAGAACCATCGATGCGGCAATGATCTGTCCTGCACCTGCATAAACTAAAAAGGACATTGAAATTGTCTCAAGGGGTGTCATTCCCGCCTTTATGGCAATTGCAGCATATCCAATACCCATCGGAACATATCCGAATGTGATTGGAATACCCTTTTTAGCACCATCGATAAACTTAGATTTACGTGAAATAATAACGACTCCAGAAAATTAAAATAAATAAAAAAAGAAGTAATTTAACCGAGTAAATTACTAATTTGATCTGTTGTGATAAGGCCTAAAACCTTCATGTTCTCATCAACAACCGGAAGACAGGATATGTCAAATTTGCGCATTTGACGGGCGACTTCCTCTATGGTGTCGCCGGCATTACAATACTTGACGGTTGTTGTCATTATATCCGTTAAATGATTTGAATTAGTAGCTACTGATTTAGCCAAGTCCCAACTTGTAACAATTCCAATGAGTTTATAATCATCAGTAACAACAGGAATATGAGTTACATGCTTATCCAACATTAATTTAGCCGCTTCGGTTACATCCGCATTGCCTCTGATTGTAGCTATCTCTTCCATCATTATATCCTCAACAATGCTGTCTGAGAGGAATTTCATGAAGATATAGTTAAGCTGCCCTGTTTCAAGCAAGAATGCATCATGCCCATAATTTGATTTGATTTCGGAATATGAAACCTCAACATCATTAGCGTTGAGGGCTGTGACAATTTCCATGCTCTGTTCTGATGGATATAGCCAATCGGAATCTACTGAAATCACTTCAACTTTGGCTTCAACATCCTTAAGACCATCAATCAATGAATTGCTGATGGACAAGTCAAACAAATCGACAGCCTTTGTAATGTATAGATAGCTGTTAGCGTCAAAACGCTTTACGAATGTTTCCCCTTGATGTTTCAGGTAGCTTTCAACTTGGAAATCAACTGTGAAATCGTAACTGATTTCATCCTTATCCTGAAGTCCACGTCCAAACTTAATGTCCATTGATTCATCACTTAAATATGTGATGTGAGCAATCATGCGCGCAAGGGACAATCCGTTGCTTGGAATTTTGCCTGTTTCATAGTAATTTCCATTATTCCAATTAGGATCGGAGAATATTGACTGGCGACCCACTGCATTAAAAGCTATTTGCTGAGGGTAGGACATTGCCGCTGTAGCTATAGGTATCGCCTTTTTCATCATTTTAGGGTATGATACCATCCACTGGAGAACCTGCATTCCGCCCATGGACCCGCCAATGACTGCAGCCAATTGTGTAATTCCAAAGTGGTCAACCAACTTTTTCTGAACATTGACCATGTCTCTGATTGTAATAACCGGGAACTCAAGACCGTATTCCTTTTCTGTCTTTGGATTGATTGAACTAGGGCCAGTTGTTCCTTTACATCCTCCTAATACATTAGAACAGATTATGAAGTATTTTTCACTATCTAATGCCTTGCCTGGACCTATTACTATCTCCCACCAGCCAGGCTTCTTATCGCCTTCATGCCAACCTGCTGCATGGGCATCTCCTGTTAAAGCATGACAAACTAGAATAGCATTGGATTTTTCCTTATTGAGTTGACCATAAGTTTCATAGGCAATTGTGACTTCATCAAGAACCTTTCCACTGTCCAATTCAATCGGTTCCTTGATGTCAAGATATTCTGTTTTAACAATACCTACAGATTCTTCATACATTTAAAACACCTTAATATTTAATTTTTCAATAGCTATTTTAGCAGCCGCTTGTTCTGCCTCTTTCTTATTCTTTCCTTTTCCAACTCCCATTTCAACACCATCAATCAAAATGGATATGATGAATGTCTTATCATGGGGCACTCCAAATTCTTTCAATATCTTATATGAAATATCCAATTCCTTTGCGTCGCCGTATTCCTTCATTGCTGATTTATAATCTGCAAAGAATATTTTATTTTCATCAATATATTTAAATATTGTCTTAGATATGTACTCTTTTGCAAAATCCATTCCCTGATCCAGGAATATCGCACCAAGAAATGACTCAAAAATATCCGCTGTAATGGACAAAATCTCATTTTTAGTCAGATTTGATTCCTCGGCGGCTACTTTAAGGTAATCTTGAAGTCCCAAATCATGAGAGTAATAGATTAATGCTGATTGACAGACATAATTCGCCCTTAACTTGGTTAATTTACCCTCTTCAAATTGAGGATATTTCTGATATAAATATTCAGATACAATTAAACTTAAGACAGAATCACCTAAGTATTCCAATCTTTCATAATTATAATCTAATTTATGCTGTGTTGAATAGGAACCATGTGTGAACGCCATTTCATATAAATGTTCATTTTCAGTTTTTATGCCAAATTTTTCAAATAAATTCATAAATAAAGCCCAGATTTAATTAAATAGTATATTAATAAATTTGAAATTTTAATTATATATAACTAATTATTTTGAAGTTGGAAAATAATACTTTTCAAATGCTCTCGCTCTTTGCTTATATGCTATTAATAGCCAAATTAAAAAATAAAAAGGATTTGGTAATATGATAGTTAACTGGCAAGAAGAAATAACAAGAATTGACCCTGATATAAAGTTCAGAGCACAAGGCGGCTGGTTGAAAACCGTCGAAAAACTAGACAAAAGCGTAAAAAATGGATTTTCCCTTGTTGGAGAATTTGTTCAGGCCGGAGATTTTGAAGAAAATTATGATGAAGGTCTATACCTTGACTGCAATAAGGAAGGAAGTGCTAAAAAGCCTCAGCAGGACTACAGGCTATTCCGATTTAGAGACGGCAAGGTAAGGCTGCTCGATATGGTAATTGATGGTTCGCAAGGATGGGCGGTTGACTTATGGGAAGCCGTTGAAGACGAATTATAAAAAAAATAAAAAGGATTATTCTGAAATCTCACTTTTTAGCTTGAATTTAGAAAATCCTGTCCTTTGAATGTTCACTCTTGGATCCAAACATTTAGGCTCCTGTAAAAGAATAATTTTATGGTCTATATTTTGAGGGAGATTTTTTCCCTTACCATCAATTATTCCCCTAAAGCTTACAATGCTGTTTCCGGTTCCGCAGATATCTATATTTAATTTTTCAGAATTCAAGAAATCTTCAAAAAAGATTTCCAGATCCATTATTTCAAATACAGGGCCAACATAGCTTATGGCCATCAAACCATTTTCATTTTCTCTGATTTTAACCCTTCTTTGATCTAACTTAATGGATTCATTTGTCTTTTTGTTGGTAAGTACAACATAATTTGAAAATTGAGAATCGAACATCATATCCCTATCCTATGTGGCAAAATTCACAGCAAGCGCATGTCGGAGCAAAGTATGAATCTTCAGGCTCGACAATAGCCTTTTGTGCAAACAGTGTAATGTTGAATTTCGGATGGTATTCGGCACTGACTTCCTTGTTGATTGGAGATAGGCCTCTGTAATAAACCGGCCTGTAGCCAGTTTGTGAAATATCAAAGTAGAATTTTTCTCCTGTTGCAAACTTATTGAAATATTCCTCTAGCTTCAATGTTTCTTTTGGAGGCAATGAAAAGGTAAAACCCATTGTATCATCACTTCTTTGCCTAATTCCGGCATTGGTTATGTCAACAGCCAATATATCATCGTTGCCTCTTATAAAGACAACACAGTTTTCCAAATCTACATCATATTCTTTAGCAATATCTTTTAACTCGGTCATAAAAGACCTCCTAAAAAAATGTTTAATTTAATTATAATATCAATAGTTATATAAATCTATCTAAAAAAAGCAGTCTATTTTGAAATTAATCTGATTAAAAAAAGTAGTTTGAAGAAGATTAATTTAATAATCTTCATAGTTTTTACCAACTTATACTAATCTTTGCCTAGTAGTTGGTTTTTTGTTTTGCCAGCTGTATCTCCTTAATTTTTTAGATTTACCAAATCCACAGGAAGCACAGACTTTTTTACGTATATGATAAGTGTTTCTACCACATCTTCTGCATCTGATATGGGTCTTTTTATTCTTTTTACCCATTGATGGAGTTCCCTTTGACATTGATACACCTCCCTAGTTTATCATTAGAATATAATCTCGAAAAAAGTATTGAATAATATTTATGGTGAAATATAAACAATATTGTCTCCTCTAATGAGTACAACACCGAGTCTTCTAGTAACTTCTCCGTCTTGTAACTCTTCTGCATCATTAAGAACTAAATTCATGTGTAAATCAAAGCTCTTAAGTATACCTCTAAATTCACGATCTCCTTTGAGTTTTATTAAAACTGGAGAGTCTACAGATTTCCCTAATGCATCAAGTGGTCTTTGAACATTTTGTCCGCTCATTATATCACCTTATATTATTACAAATTTTAGTTTTTTAATATGAATGGAGTAAGTAATACCCCTTATTAGACATAATATAATCAAGTTAAGATAAGACAAAACCTAATTAAAACTAATACTATTAATTATAAATAACCTACTATATAAATGTTACTTTATTTTAGGCAAAAAGAATGAAAAAATAACAACAATACCAATTATTAACTTAATCGTATTTATATTATTTTTCAAATGCTCTCTGACATCACTTAAAAATAAAACCGCACAAAAATACAATCAACCAACCATCACCGGTAACACCATGCAACTTAATCGTGAAAAATATATTGACGTGATAATGTACATTTTGGCTAGATGCTGCAACAAGCCCAATCTGGGAAAAACCGTGCTCTGCAGCATACTGTATTTCATTGACTCCAATTATTATGAGCTTTACGGCAAGCTGCTCACAAAGGAAACATACGTCAAATCAAAAAGAGGAATAAAGCCAACACACTTTAAAGAGGTTACAGAAGACCTGATTTCCTCAAAAAAGCTTTTTTTAAGAAAGGAACCGTACTACCACAGAACCATCCACAGATATTACCTGACAATAATCCCCTCGATCAAATTTAGTAGAGAGGAGCTTGAAATAATAGATTTCTCAATCAACGCACTATGCAATAACAATGCCAGCACAATAATGAAATATGCAATAAAAGATCCGCCATTAATGATAGCGGATTTTGGTGAAAATATAGATTATCGCTATGTTTTTTGCAGAAATCACAAATATTCAGCAAGAAAAATTAAAATATCAAATAAATAAATTTATTTATTCTTAATACAAAATATTATTCATTAAAATATTATTCGGGATTGACATGGCTATAAAAGTTAAAAAAAGAAATTTCTTGAAAAAAAAGAAAATAAAAGAAATTAAAGCGGAATTAGGCGAATACGGCAACTTACTTCAAGGAAAGAAAAATGTTGAAATACTTGAGGCCGAACCTAATTCATTCATTCTTGTGGATGGCGAACCGTACATCATACTGATTGATGAAAGACCATTTCCAACATTAAAGGCAGCATTAGCCAATGAAATCGATGCGAAAACCGTGACTGTAGACATGGGTGCAATCAGATTCGTAAGCAATGGTGCAGACATAATGAGCCCTGGAATTGTAGCGACATCAGAAGGTGTCGAAGCAGGCGACATTGTCCTGATTATTGATGAAACTCATGGAAAACCATTAGCTATTGGAGTGAGTTTAATCAGCGGTGAGGAAATGGTTGAAAACGATTCCGGAAAGGCAGTTGAAACCAAACATTATGTCGGTGACGATATCTGGAACTTTGAAATATAAACGGTGATAACATGGCCGAATTAAGATACAGAGCCGGTAAAATAAGAGATCCTGGAGTTCATAAGATAGGCATTATAGCGCTTGGTTCACACTTGGAAAACCACGGACCTGCACTACCAATCGATACCGACGCCAAAATTGGAGCGCATATCGCATTTCAATCCTCCCTTAAGACAGGAGCTAAATTTTTAGGAATAATCTTTCCAGCTTATGAATTGGATACAATAGACCATGGAGTGCACGTTTCCCTTGACACATTAAAAGAAAATGTTATTACAACCCTTAATTCTGCTAAAAAATTCTTGGATATTGAAAAAGTCGTTATTGTTAATGCTCATGGAGGAAACATTCCTTTAATGGCAGAATTATGGGATATTGAAGATGAAACTGATATGGCAATCATATTTAACAATAAGGTAATCTCATCAGAAGGCCCTCATGGCGGCAGCGGAGAATTATCAATGGCAAAGGTATTGGGCATCATTAATGACGATGAAGTTATAAATCAAGCTAATGTCGATGAATATGAGGAAGTTGGCCTATATGGATTTAAGCAAGCACGCAAAGATGATCCGAACATTGAAGAAGGTGCACGTGACGTTGAAGAAAACGGTGTTTATGTAGATGAAGAGTACGGAGAAAGACTGTTCAATTTAGCTATTAACTCCGTAATCCTTGATGTCGAAAAGCTATTGGACTTTTAGAATAACCGTTATTCGTCAGTTGTAGTTTCCACATTAGAAGTAGAAGTGTGTGACTCTGTTGTAGTTTCTACCTCAGAAGTGCTTGACTCAGTAGAACTTTGCTGGCTACTACTTGAATCAGATGAAGAACTATCTGTTGTAGTCTCTACATAGGAATCATCTGAAGATGAACTATCTGAACTTGATGAGCTATAATCACTATAATCCTCTTGATAACCATAGCTTTCGCCGTTATTTCCTGTATCATCCGTAATGGCTGAAAGGTTATCCAAAATACTTCCCGAATTACTTTCATTAGGTAAAATTGATATTGGTCCAGTCATAGATGCACAAACGCAAGCTAGACAGAATGCAATAATAGCTACAATAAAAATTACTAGAACTTTTGCAGACCTGCTTGACAACAATATCACCTCATAAAAATTAATAACAATAATATGTTTAATTTAATATAAAAAGATATTGATACAATGAAAACTATTAAAAAAGCAATACAAAGTGAAATAAACATTAAAAAATCCCAGTTTATTTGCACATTGGTTCCAACCAAATCAAAAGCGGAATCCAAAGCTGTGATTCAAAAATTAAATGAACAGTACAATGATGCGACCCATAACTGTACAGCATATATTGTAAATGATGGAGAAGGCTTTGACGATGACGGCGAACCTGGCGGAACTGCCGGAAAACCTATGATCAATGTTTTAAGAAAAAACGAGCTTCACAATGTAACTGCTGTCGTTACAAGATACTTCGGAGGAATAAAACTTGGTGCCGGAGGCCTTGTAAGGGCTTATTCAAAATCTGTAATGGAAGCTATCGGCGAAGCTGAAATACTTGAAATTGAAGAGTATGATGTTTATGAAATTGTTTTTGAATACTCAGACATTAAAACAGCCGACAGTGAAGTCAGAAACAATAGTCTAGACGTGATAAATAAAGAATATTCAGATAAGGTCAGCTATGAAATTGTATCAAAAGACAACAGAGATATCCTAAAAATATTTGAGAAATACTCTGGAAAAATAAGCGTTAATTTTAAAAATAAGCAATTTTTAGAAAAATAAATAAATGAAGAACTTATTGTTCTTCAAAATTTGCAGCAGGTACACCGCAGACAGGGCAGGTGTAATCTTCTGGTAATTCGTCTTCTTCTAAAACGAAACCACATACCTTACAAACGTAAGCCATTTAAAACACCTATTCCACTTTTTCGAACATGTCAGCAGTTGCGCCGCACATAGGACATTTAAAGTCTTCTGGGAGTTCTTCAAATTCTTCAGTTGTGTATCCGCAAAGTTTACATTTAAATTTTGCCATTTTTAACAATCTCCTTAAAAGTTCTATTAAATTATATAATTTAATTAATATTATCTTTCACTTTATCAATATATAAAATTATTTAAATTTTTCAAACATTGCCTTTGGCATTCTGCATTTAGGGCATTTGAATGAAGATGGCAAATCTTCAAATTTGGTGCCCTCAGGAATGTTCAAACCTTCTTCATAATTATCTTCATCGATGATATATCCACAAATTTTACACTTATATTGAGCCATAAAATAATCTCCTTTTAATTAAAACCTATTAGGGACTTTCAAGTGGTCTGGAAGCGGTTTGATACGTGCCGGTGTTCCAATAGCCAAATAAAATGGTGGAACGGAATGAATAACAATAGCTCCAGCAGCAACAATGGATCCTTCACCTATCTCAACATTGGATAAGAATGTTGTGTTACCTCCAATTGAAGCACCACGTCTGATTTTAGGTCCCTGAAGTTCATAATTGATTCTTACAGGATATTTATCATTTGTAAAACAAGCACAAGGTCCGATAAATACATTATCCTCAATTACAGAATTGGTCGGAATATATACATTGGATTGGATGCTGACATCATTTCCTATGATTACATCTCCTTCAATGACTGTATTGGTTCCAATCAATACATCGTCTCCAATATTGGTGTTTTCACGAATTACAACGTTGTGTCCTGTTCTAAAATTATCCCCAATGACCACATCATTGTAGATAATTGAATTGGACCTGATTGTGTAGTTTCTACCGACTACTGGAGGCTTTGAATTAGGAGCATATTCAACACCGAATTGAATATTCTGCTCTTTAAATTTGTCTAACTCTGGTTCTGGATAATCAGGTTGGATAGATTCTCTTTTGATGACTGGTCTTTCATATATTACTTCCTCTCTTGGAGGCTGTGCATAGTAATTATCCTGTTGATAGACCCTTCTTGGAGGCTGTGAATATAGCCTGTCTTCTCTTGGCATAGCTACTTGAGGCTGCCTTTGATAATAAGGATTCTCCTCAAATCGTTCATAAGGTTTTTCTCGACTTTTTGATTGCCTATCACCAAGAGTTTGTGAAAATCTAACCATAATATCAAACCTACATTTAATTAAAATAATTTGTTAGTGAATTAATTTATGTCTTCAATTAGTATATATAGTAGATGGTTTTGTTTTTGAAGAATTTACAATATTAACATGAAAATGTATTTTAACTTACAAAAAAAGAAAAAAAATTAGATATTTTCTTTTAAAAAATATCCCAAATAAATTCCCAAATATGATGCAACAGGAATTACTAAAATTAATATGAATATTTTAAGATATCCGCTCAAATCAAATGACGGAACATAATTTGAAGCAGTTGATTGAGATGTACCTGTATAAGTAGGAGTAGAACCGCTACCCGGGAAAATTGAACTTAACATGCCGAAGATTCCCATTAAAAATGTGAAAATTAAACCTATCACACATAGAACTACAGAGTATACGCATCCCATATGCACTAAAAAGTTAGGCAATACATATGACTGATCATTGCAACCAAAGTATCCTAAAAATATCCCCGCAAGGAATACTGAAAATGTTACTGTTAATATAATGTATGTTAAAAAGTCTATTGAACCGTTAGCCATTACTGAAGACCAAAATATCGAACCAACAAACAGGAATATTCCAAATACTATAAATGAGTATACAATTATTGGAAAGCTTGTTTTTTGAGTTAGATTATCAAAAAAGCCAAGTGGCATGTTTTTTTGCTCAAGTGAAACATTATTTCGTAAATCATAACCGCATTCACTACAAAATTCATTATCAATGTCAAGTTCACATCCACAATTAGGACAGTGTTTTACATTATTCATTTAAAACCTCCTTGTTATTAATTTATTAATAAGTTAATAAAAAGATTGTGTTAAATGACAAAAATTAAAAAAAGAAAAATAGGAATTAAATCCCATTAACAAAGGATTTAATCCAGTCTAAAAGACCATCAAGTGAAAATCCACTTGCTGAACTATTGCCTAAAATATCACCCACTTGGTCTTTGTAGTAGTTTACGTCCCCCTGAACGTTTTGCACTTGCTCAATGGAATCCGCCAAGTTTTCAATATCCACATTTGTTATGTTGATGTTATTGTTTTCAACATAGTTGTTGATGATATTGACGATTGTGTCGTGATCTGTAACGTTATCTGCTGACACTTCATCTTTTACTTGATTTACAAGGTCTGATAGTTCATTTGCATCTACGCCGGAGTTTTCAACGATTTCCGCTTCAGTGTAGATTTCATCGTTTGCAGCTTCTTTTACGCTGTCCGGAATTTCAACATCGGTCACTTCCTCATAAGAGTTCATTATTCCTGCAAGAGCGGATTCACCGGTTGCTTGAACAGGACTTGTCACATAAACATGGCCTTTAGTAATTCCAGCTGATTTCAAGGCTGAAATGTACATGTCACCAGTTATTGTGGTGATTTTTGATTTATCAACGCTCACTTTCAAATCAGCATTATCATTTAAATCAACAAGCGCTGAGGACAATATTTGATTTGAATTGTAATATTTTCCTGTAATTCCACCTGAGATTTGATTTACTTGATTTGCTGAAATTGTTTTTACACCAACATTATTTATATCAACATTCGCTTGGCTGACAAAGAAATTGTCAACGAAAGATTTGTAGTCTGAATTTGAATAGGTTGTCTCACCATAAGTTATTACAACATTGGAATCAGTTGAAAATCCTGCTGGGATTAACATGCCAACAAGGATTAATGCTAATACTAGTACAGTAGTCTTGCGCATTTTTATCACCTCTTTTAAATTCCTATCATAAGTTAGCGAAAGTAGTATTTAAATGTTGCAGTTTTCTGGAAAATATATCATTCAAAAACTGAAGATTTTAATATGAATTTAAACATTGACATTCACTAAAATGCTTTAAAACAACAGTCATATTTTTATATTTCTAAAAATAGAATTTTAAGTATCTCTGAATATATCTAAACAAAAAGTAAACATTTGTGCAAGCTATAGATTTTAAACTGAGTGTTTGATAAGATATTATTCAAAATTAGGAGGGATTTTATTTCTGACGACAATACGCAACATATGCATGAACAGCAAAAATTGGACAAGCATATGAATGAACAGCATATGCACAAACAGCATATGCACAGTCAACGCAGATTTAAGCAACACCGACTTAGAAGAAGAGCAGATAGGGCAATTAAAAGAAGACCTCCGTGGAGAGAGTATACTTTAACTTTTGTCGTGTTGATTTTAGTTGTCATTTCAATGTATATTGGAGTTATAGAGATTAAAATAACAGATACAATCAGCTTTTTACTATTGCCTTTAATATACTCTTTGGTTATGGGATTGGCTCTTTATTTGGCAAAACCATTTAAATACATAGATGAAGAACAGGCCAAAGTAGCTGAAGGAGTTATGGTTCTGCTTATTGGTGTTCTGATTTGTAAATTAGCTATTTCAAGCGGACAATCCATTGGCATTATTTTTCAGGTGGGTCCTGCTTTGGTTTTACAGCTTTTAGGTGATTTAGGTACTCTCATAGCATTGCCTGTCGCTTTGCTTTTAGGTTTTAGAAGAGAAGTTATCGGTATGGCAAGTTCCATTTGCCGTGAACCGAACTTGGGAATTATTATTGATAAGTATGGCTTTAACTCACCGGAAGCGCGAGGTGTTTTGGCTATTTTTGTTATAGGGTCCATTATCGGTACCCCATATATCAGTTTCTTATCAAGCATGTGTGTTTCACTCATACCATACCATCCATATGCCTTTGCAATGGCATCAGGTATCGGAAGTGCAAGTATGAATGCCGCTGCATTAGTTCCATTGGTTCATATGAACCCGGCCATAGCTACCCAACTCGAAGCTTTTGCAGGATGCAGTAATATCCTTTCATTCTGTTTGGGAATTTACATGTGCATGTTTATTTCCTTACCTCTTGCAGAAAAATTGTATAAATGGTTATCTCCAATTTTAGGTAAAGGTGATGCACACATTGATGATGACGGCTATGTTCCTGATGATATGGATGATGAAGATGAATCTATAGACAACTTGAATTCCGGTAAACTTAAAAGATGGGCTGCATTGCTATTTGGATTTTCAATCATTGTAGCCGTTGGAAGTGCCGTAGGTTATAATGCTTCCTTTGTTGGCGCATTTATTGCGATGATGATCATTTCTTTGATTACCATTATAGGCATGTCTCTTGAAAGGATTGTTCCAGTCCATATTCCATCAATTATCTTCATCAGCATAATCGGCTTGCTAGTGGCTATACCAGGCTCTCCAACAGCGGATTTTGTGGCTCATTATGTTTCTCAAGTTGAGTTAACAACAATCTGTACAGCATTTTTAGGTTACGTCGGTATTGCAATCGGTAAAAACTGGGATGAATTTAAGAGAATCGGTTGGAGAGGAGTCATTGTTGCTTTGATAGTGATTACCGGAACTTACCTTGGTTCTGCAACAATTGCAAACATAACTTTACTTTTAACCGGAATGATCTAATCAATCCATTCCATTTTTCTTTTTTTATTTTTTAATAGAATATTAATTTTGTTTTAATGCTTGTATATTAACAGATACCAATTGCTTATTTTGCTATGGTAGATTGAAAAAAGCTAAGATTCCTCTGCGGAATCGCATGGTTTAATCCAATCTTCACCATTTACAAGAGTCTCTATTGCATCTACAATACAATGCGGATTCCATCCAACAACCGCATCTGCCTTTTCTTCCAATTCCTTTAAAATGAATTCCATACCGAAGAATCTTATCAATAATATGGGAACCTTGAATTCATTAGATTTGTCTATTAACTCATCGAACAACTCCTGATTATTATGATATAAGCCGAATAACAATACAATCACATCAATTTCCTCAAATAACTCCTCAGTCAAATCATCATCCATCGTATTATATTCCTCATATGAAAAATCCCTTTGACTATCGATTCTTTCCTTATAGAATCCATATTGGTCATCAGGATCAATTCCCTTAGTTATAAGCAACTTATAAACCTTTTTTTCATCCGGCATGAAATTATCCCCCATAAATAATCTGGACCAGTTTTATTTCATCGCCGTCGTTGATTACGCTTTCCTCAAGGGTCAAATCACCGTTTTGCTTTGCGACTATGGTCTGAGCGGACAAATCCAAATCATTCAATAAATCATTTATGGTATAATTTTCATCTTTTAATTCTCTGATTTCATCAATATCTTTAAACTTTAAGTTAAAACTCATAATATCACTTCAAATTCTTGATTAACAATTTTGCTGCTGTTGAACTCGAGCACCGGTTCAAACAACAGGCACTTCATAAATAGTTAGCATCACAAAAAAATTAACAATTGTTATATTATTTTAAGATAATATAAACCTTTCGATGAAAAATATTTAAAAATAGTTGAATTGAAGCAATTAACTTTCTTTCAAAGCTTTCTTAGTGATTCTAATTGCACCTGCACTATGAATGCGAACGATAGGGTTTTCATCATTTTCAGCAATCCATTCCAGCTTTTCCAGATAAGGCTTTACATACTCAGGCTTTCTTTTTCCAATCACCCTGAACATTTCAGGAGCTTCTATCCTGACCTTTTGCCCTGAATCAGAAATCATCTCATAAAATATGTCCAGTTTTTCGCAAAAGAGCTCGGGAGCATTTGAAGCTATGTTTTCACAGGCCCAGATAAATGCATGCCTGACGTTTTCCGATTCATCACGCCTCAATTCCATTAGCCTGTCCAGATAAGGAATTACGAGACTTTCATTTGCCCTGCCTATTCTACCCATCGCATTGGCTGACCTTTCCCTCAATTTGGGATTTTCATTATCCAAGTAGCTGGCGATATTTTCAACATGGCATTCGATTTCTTCAGGATGCATTAATCCCATCTCTCCAAGAAGCCATAATGCCTTTGCCTTAACGGCAATGGAATAATCTTCATTCAATTTGTCTGAGACATCACCAATATTTGCTTTCCAGCAATTCTTATTTTTTGTTATGTCTCTCAATTCATTTAGAATAGCTTTATCATCCATATTTATTCCTTTCAATCCTAAATTATCAATATATCTGTAGAAGCATTCACAATAGCTATCAGAATTAAAAAAAAAACTTGTAGGTTTTGCCAATGAAAAATTCATAGAATGTCTTTAATATCAAGCACTGGAGTGCCGTTTAACATGTCAACTCCATTAAACTTGATGACATTCCCGTTAATCTCTTTTATTTTTATTGTGGAAACTCCAATTGGATTTGGCCTGTTCGGCGCATGAGTTGAAAACAATCCCTTAATTGGACCATTTCCCATGAAGGGAACCCTTTGCTTGAATCCCTTTGATTTATGAAAATAAAACAATACCATATACTCTTCGCCGGCTTCCATGCTGGACATGCTTTCCAGATATTCCTCATTGATGATTATTTCCGCTTCCACATCCATGGATTCCCTAGTGGACTTTGGCATGTTGCCGACATCTTCAAAGGGGGACTTGATATAACCAATCGGTTTGAAAACTATTTCTTCATCCATAAAACCACCAACATAAGATTTAAAAATGATTCTATTTTAATCTTAGCAACAATCATTGCATGCGGAATTGCGTAGCTCTAAAATTCCTTTCTTACTGACTATTCTGTCAATTCCTGAGTTCTTTATCATTCTGAAGCATATTGGACAAGGTTCCGCATCTTCTATTTCCACCCAATCGCCGTCAGCATACTTTTCTCCAGCCAAATAAATGGTTGAGCCCAGCATCTCATTTCTGCTTGCACTGATCATGGCATTCTGTTCGGCATGGACTGAAAAGCAGTCATTGTAGTTTCCGGAATTGGATGGGAGGTTCATTCTTTTACAGTTTCCCCTATCACAGCAGTTTTCTTCTCCTCTTGGATTTCCATTATAACCAGTGCTGACTATCTCATCGTTATTGACAATTACTGCCCCATATCGTCTTTTCAGACAAGTGCTTCTTTTTGATACTGCAAGAGCGATTGCAAGGTAATACTCGTTTTTACTCATACGGCTTTCGTTTATTGTTTTTTCATCTGCCATTCTTTTATCTCCATCTCATTAAAAATAAATCAAAACATGTAATTTCATTTTGAAAAATGTATAGTGGGGATTTGAAATCCCACCATCTTTATTTTCACCATAAACCGTTTACTTATTGCATCATCATATAAACCGCAACTATACTTGGTATCGCTATGATGATTGTATTTCGAATCATCCTGAAACGATGCCATTTCCATTCTTTTTCTGTCAATTCCTTTGTTTTCGGAATTTTCAAAACGCTCAAAATCATGCTGGATGACAGGAAAATGAAATACGCATTGAGGATAAAGAGATATCCTGCTCCAAGAAGCATGTCCCATCTTCCGTTTGCAATAGAAAATCCACAGGTACATAGTGGCGGCATCAAAGCGGTTGCAATTGCAACACCCGGAATAACTGTGTTGACTTTGTCTTCTCTTGTTTGTCCTATGATTCCTGCAAGACCTCCGAAAAATGCTATCAGAACATCAAAAAATGTTGGAGATGTCCTTGCAAGCAATTCCACAGTCGGCTCTTTAACCGGAGAGAGAAGGAAATAAATAGTAGCCGCAGTAACACTGATTGCAATTTGCATTCCAAAACCAATCATATGATTTTTAAGCAGAGGATAATCCGCTGACACATTTCCATATGCAGAAGCAAGAATACTTCCCATTATAGGTGAAATCAGCATCGCACCGATAATCACTGCTGTTGAATTCATATTGAGGCCGACAGATGCAATTACCATTGCACATACCAGCACACACATATTAGTTCCAGTGATTTTTCCGCCATCAAGGAGACGTGAGCGAATCTCCTCATTTGATGCCGAATCTTCTTTTAATGAAAACGCTTTTCTTATTTTTTCCTTTACTGTTTCGTTTTGATATGTCTCCACACTCATATTCCCATTTCCCAATCTATCATAACACATAAGCTGATGAAAAAGGTCATATAATCCTAAACTTCTCATACAACAGAATAATTCCATAATACGGCAAATTACATTTTTCACTGCTTATGGTTGAATAGTTCTATTGAAACATTCAGTCAATATTCATGACCATTATTCCTTACTAAATAATTGTTTTTAATATTAATTAAAATTATATGCTATGTTCTGGTGGCTACATTAATCAAATATTTCAAAAGTTGTTTTTCTACCGAAAATGGAAATCAGGGATTAAATATTCATAACCAAATTCGAATTTTTTCAAAATCAATATTAATGGCTATGAAGAAACTATAACTAACGAGGTAGTTAAAATGCAAAGCAAAATATCACAAGGACTAGACATGAAATTTCCACCAATCGTATTGATAAAGAGCGATACTAAACCCGAAAATGCTACTGGACCTAAAGACGGCAAAGGTGGATGTGTAATGAGTTTTGTTGCACAAACAATAGCTAAAAGAAAAACAACATGCTTTGGCCGTGAAAATATCACATGCGGAGGAATAGCCTCAGGCTTTGGATGGGGAACCGGTTTTGCCGATGAAAGTGCGATAGACTTTCAGGCATCATTTCTGTCATTAGGTGTCGATTCGGCTCCTGACAAAGAGGAATACTTAAAGAGATTGGAGCATTTTGCCAAACCAACACGTGAAATGTTCATGCACGGTGAGAGAATCTACTGTGACTTTGAAACTGCAAAAACCAATATCAAGAATAGACCAATCTACGATAGCGAAGACTATGTAATATTTAAGGGTATTGAAAACTTGGAAGATGGAGAAATACCTGAATCCGTAATTTTTACTGTCAATCCGATTGAGCTGACAGCATTGATACAAATCAATTCATCATTCAGGACTAAAGATTCATATATCTTAACTCCACAGGCATCAGCTTGTCAGGCCATTGGTAATTTTGTATTCGAGCAAGACGAAAGCGATGATCCGAAACCTGTTTTGGGACCTATCGACTTTGCAGGCAGAAGCAAAATGAAACATTTCATTCCAAATGACTATCTGACCTTGTCAATGCCTTGGAAACTGTTCTTAAAATTGGAAGAAGTAAGCGAAAACAGCGTCCTTCAGACAGATTTTCTAAAAAAATATGAATAAACTTATCTTAGGTGAAAATATTCTTCTGTTGGAAGCAATTCCAACTGTTTTTTCTATTTTTATTCACATCATCAATTTTACCCATTCTGCATGATGATTATCGTTTTTAAAGTATTTTTCAAAGATTTTCTGCCTATTTTTAATAATCTTTTCATACTTTTCAGGTTCTTCATCCCTGAATTTATCATGAATACCCAATAGCATACGATTAAGATAATCGTTCAGGTTTTCCTTCTCTTCATCGGTTAAAGAGTCGAAAATATCAATGTCATTATGCTCTTTGAATTTTAGGTTTCTGCCTTCATCAGTCAGTTCAACAAGCAAAATTCTTTTGTCATTTTCTGACGGAACCTTTTTAATGAAGTTCTTTTGTTCTAATTTGTTCAGGGTTTCATTGAGGGAACTGACACTGATATTAAGTATTTCAGATAGTTCCTTGGTAGATAGCTTGTCTTTTCGCTTTAAAAGAACAATCAATCTGCCCTGGCCCCTTGTAATGCTCTTCATTTCAGGATTTTGCTTCTTGTTCCTTTGATCCAGAATCCCATTTATCATGGCGAACTTGTAGAACAATAGCTGATTGTTGATTTCATCAGTTTTCATTTGCTATTCTCCCCTTTTGAGCATTCAGGGTATTGTAGTAATATCCTTTCTGTTTTAGCAATTCATCATGTGTTCCCTGCTCAATAATATGCCCGTCATCAATTACCAGTATCTTATCAGCATCCCTGACTGTTGAAAGCCTGTGTGCTATGATGAAGCTTGTCCTGTTTTTCATCAATCTGTCCATAGCCCTTTGAATTAGCTTTTCAGTTCTTGTATCGACAGATGATGTCGCCTCATCCAGAATCAGTATCTGCTTGTTTGAAAGGATGGTTCTTGCAATTGTCAGAAGCTGCTTTTGGCCATGGGAAATATTGTCCGCATCCTCGTTCAGCATCAGTTCATATCCTTCAGCGCTCTGCATTATGAAATGGTGCGCATGGGCCTCTTTTGAAGCGGCTATGACCTCCTCTTCAGTGGCATCCAGCTTTCCATAGCGGATATTGTTGAAGATTGTGTCGTTGAAAAGCCAGGTATCCTGAAGAACCATGCCTACAAGGGACCTGATGCTGTGCTTGTCGTACCTGTTGATGTTTACACCATCGATCTTTATTTCACCGCCGCTCACATCATAAAATCTCATTAGCAGTTTTACGATAGTTGTCTTGCCAGCTCCGGTTTCACCCACAATAGCTATCTTTTCTCCTTTTTTGACTTTAAAAGACAAATCCTTTATGACCAATTCATCTTCAGTGTAGCCGAAACTGACATTTTCAAAGCTGATTTCATCATTAATTTCTGTGATTTTCTCTTCTGATGGGTTTTCTTCAACATCGATTTTTAGGAAGTCAAATATTCTCTCGCTTGCAGCCATTGCGGTTTGTATCATGTTCATGATTCTTGTAATCTGTTCGATTGGGGTTGTAAAGTTTTTGGAATACTGGATAAACGCCAAAATATCCCCAACACTTATTGCATTTTGAAGCACGAAAACTGCTCCAAGAACTGATATGATAACATATTGCAGATTGGAGATGAAATGCACGAAAGGGCCGGATATGCTTGAAAAGAACTTGGATTTCCATTCCTGTTCATACCAGTTTTCATTTTCCTCATCAAAGATAATCATGGATTCCTCTTCCTGGTTGAATGAACGGATGATTTCATGGCCTGTGAAAGACTCTTCAATCTGTCCGTTGAGCCTACCTCTGTATTCCAATTGTTTGAGATAATAATCCTGTGAGAATTCAGTGACCTTAATTATGATGAAAAAGGCAATCGGAACCAATATTATTGTAGCAATTGTCAGCCAGATATTAATGGAAAGCATCATTACCGTAACGCCGATTATAGTGATGACACCTGTCAGCAATTGGTTGAATGTCTGAACGATACCTGACTGCAGGGAATCCACATCATTCGTAATTCTAGATAGGATATCCCCTCGGGTATTCGCATCCAGACCTCCCATTGACAGATGGGTAATCTTTTCAATCAGATTCTTTCTTAGATTATAGCTTATGTCAGTTGTAATGTCAAGCAGGAGATAGCTTTGAAGATATGAGAAAACGGCGCTTATAACATATAGGATTACGACTGTGATTAAAAGATTGAGTATATATTCCATATTCATGTTTCCGGTTTTTATACCGTCAAATATTGCAGTTGTGGCAAAACCTATCAAAAGAGGGCTTATTACTGAAAATACTGTTGATATGATGCCACAAATAACTGTCAAAGATAACTTTAACTTATATCCCACCAATAGACTGAATATGTTTTTTATGGATTGCCTGGTATTTGCCGGCTTTTCAGGAGGCAGCCTTCTCGGTCTTCTTGCCATATCATTTGCCTCCTGCAGTTTTCTTAATATGATCTGTATCTATGACGAATTTGGATGATTCTGCATCGTCATATAGCATCTCTTTGGACTGTTCCATCTGTGAGGAAACGATTTCCCTATAGATGCTACAATTTTCATTAAGGTAGTCATGGCTGCCCTTGTCTATAATCTCGCCTTCATCCAGCACGATTATCTCATCGGCATCCATGATTGTTGAAATCCTCTGTGAAACAATGAGCATTGATGAGTTTTCCTTTAAGTCTCTTATGTTTTCTTTCACTTTTGCTTCGGTATTCATATCCAATGCGGAAAAGCAGTCATCAAAGAGGTAAAAGTCACGTTCGGCTATCACTGACCTTGCCAGCTGAAGGCGCTGCTTCTGTCCTCCTGAGAAATTGGATGCACCCTGTGAAACTCCATCGTCAAGGCTTTCTATAAAGTCAACTTCCGCCATGTCCAATGCCTTTTCAATCTCCTCATCGCTTGCATCGCCTTTTCCTATTAGCATGTTTGACCTTATTGTCCCTTCAAAAAGAATCGCCTTTTGAGGAGCGTATGAGATTCTATCCCTAATGACGGATAGCTTATATTCCTTTATATTTATGCCATTGACAAGGATTTCCCCATCGGTTACATCCTGAAGGCGAGGTATCAGATTCAGGATTGTAGACTTTCCACTTCCAGTTCCTCCGATTATTGCAGTGGTTTTTCCCTTTTCCAACTTGAAATTGATATCCTTCAATATTTCCTGTTCACTGCCGGGAAAACTATAGGTAACGTTCCTGAATTCGATTGTAGGGTCGCCATCAATCCTGTCAATTGGCCCGTCGCTGATTGATATTTCCATGTTTATCACTTCAGCAACACGCCTTCCTGACACTAAAATTCTTGGAATCATTACAAGAAAACCACCCATCATCAAAAAGGCCATAACAATTTGTGTAGCATATTGAATGAATGCTATGATTGTTCCTGTCAATATCTCTCCCCTGATTGCATCATATGCGCCAAAGTATAAAATGAGAACAATCATCAAGTTCAACAACAAAGTCATTGCAGGCAGTAAAGTCAATAGGACTCTGAAAACACTTAAGTTTACAGACCTGAATTCTTCATTGGTCTTTTCAAATCTCTTCTCTTCATAGTTTTGCCTTACGAATGCCTTAATAACCGGCATGCCTATCAATATTTCCCTTGAGGTTTGATTGATTTTGTCAGTCAGTTCCTGCATTACTTTAAAGTAAGGAACAGTCTTTATGAATATCAGGATGAACGGTATCATTACAGCAGCAAATGTCACTCCAATAATCCATAAAAGATTAGTTCCAAGTTCCAATGCCTTGAGTATGCTTCCTATACCCAATATCGGCGAGAACAGTATTGTTGTGAAAAACAAACCTAAAAATATTTGTATTTGATGCACATCGTTTGTATTACGTGTTATGAGAGATGCTCTTGATATCTTATTCAATTCAAAGTTTGAAAATTTCAGAATCTTGTCATAGCTGATCTTTCTTAAATCTCTACCGTATGCCGCCGATACTTTGCTTGAGAAGTATGAAAGGCCTATTGTAGCCAAAACCCCTACCAAAACCATTGCCATCATCATGGTTCCTACACTTATTATGTAGTTGAAATCTGTGTTTTTAATCCCTACATCCACAATATTTGCAGTGTATGCCGGCAGAGTCAGGTTACAGTAAACATCAATCAATAGGAATGCAATAATAAGAAAAAGCGAAATAATGTTCTTTTTTAATGGGCTAAGCATTTTTCCTATTGTCTTCAGTGTCTTGGTTAACTTCATGATATTTTCCTGCTTTATTTTCAATTTCTTAAAGGTACCTTTAGATTTTATAATATATAATCATTATCACTAAATGTCAATCAAGAAATATTTTAAAAAAAAAGATAAAGAAAGGACAAAAAGTCCTTTATAATTTATTCGTCAAATTCTTCGAAGGTAATGACAGCTCTACCCTCAACTCTTCCATTTCTCAAGTCATCAAGAGCTTCGAGGACTTTACTGAAGGGATACTTTTGAGCTTGAACTGTGATTTTTCCGGCTTTTGCCAAATCCATGATTTCGTAAAGGTCTGTAATTGTTCCACCTTGAGTTAGTCTTACCATAACACCAGGTTTAACAGTGGTCCAACTTACAGGGAGTGTTCCTCCACCAAGACCTAAAATGGAAATGAGACCTAATCCTTTAGTAATTTGTGCAGCAAGCTCTAAAGTGTTATCTCTACCTACAAAGTCAAATACTGCATCTACACCTTTACCATCAGTCAATTCCATGATTTTGTCATATGCATTGTCATCTAAAACAACTAATTCATCAGCACCGAAGTCAGTCATTTTAGCCATCTTATCAGCTGATCTGTTGACTACAATAACACGGGCAGATGTTGTTAAAGCCAAATATTGGCAGCAGTAGAATCCAAGTCCACCTACACCGATGACCACTGCAGTACCGTTGTTTGGAATGAATGGTTTTGCAGTCTGTACAGCACCATATGGAGATAAACCTGCATCAGCCAATGCCACATATTCTGTAGGGTCAAGATCACCTAAAGGTGCAACTTCCCTTGCATCGGCAATCATATATTCTGCCATTCCCCCATCTTCCTTAAGACCACGTGCACTTGCAACTTCACAGAAGTTGTCACAGCCAGAAAGACAGTACTGACATTTACCGCATGCGTGTAATGTGTCTACAATAACGTTTTGTCCAACCTCAACAGTGCCGACACCAGGCCCGAGTTTAGCAACAGTACCTGCATTTTCGTGACCGAAGGTGAATGGTCCTACAAACGGAACTGTAATAAAACCTTCGTCAATAACTTCAAGGTCGGTTCTGCACATTCCTGCACCTTTCATTTTAATTAAGATTTCGCCAAATCCAGGTTCTGGAATAGGTACATCCTCCAATACTGGAGGTTTTCCCAATTCGTTAATTCTCCAAGCTTTCATTGTTTCAGCCATTTTAATTCCTCTTTTTAATTTTATTCATTGAATTAGAATTCAATTATCATTAATAAGGTCAAATAACCTTATTGTAATACGAATCCACCGTTAGGTGAGATAACTTGTCCAGTCAAGTAGTCTGCGGTTAAGATATATTCTAAAGCACCGGCGATTTCTTCAACTTCACCAATGTGTCCAAGAGGGATTGTTGCAGCAAGTGCGTTCAATTCATCTTGGTTTACTCCGCGTAACATGTCAGTCATAATCATACCTGGTGCAATTGAGTTTACTCTTACTTTTCTTGGAGCAAATTCTAATGCAAGTGCACGGCATAATCCGATTACCCCAGTTTTAGCAGCACAGTAGTCTGCTTGGTTAATAACACCAGTTAATCCACCTACAGATGCAGTACATACAATTGCGGTGTCACGGTCTACCATATAAGGAAGTGCTAAGTGGCACATGTGCATCATACTTACGAGGTTAGTGTTGATTACAGCTTCATACTGTTCAGGTTGCAAGTCAATGAAATTGGAGTTGTTTGTAATTCCTGCATTGTTGACTAATGCGTCAATTTCTTCACCAAATGCTTCAACAGTCGCTTCGACTAATTTTTTGCAGTCTTCAAATTTACTTACATCCGCTTGTACAGCAATAGCATCTACACCATATTCAGATTTTATTTCTTCAATTAAATCTTCTGTTAGCTGTTTAGATGAGTCACTTCTGTAGTTTATTGCTACATTGTATCCAAGTTCACCAAGTTTTAAAGCCATTGCTTACCTATTCCTCTTGATCCACCAGTAATAATTGCATTTTTTGCCATTTTTTCACCTAAAATAATTTGGTAATAATAAATATATTACTAACTATTTTTATTTTTTATGAAAATCATTCATAATTTACAGATGAATAAGAAAAATTATTTAATAAATTCAGTGATGGCAAAAATTTGATGAATATTATTCAAAATACTAAAAAACAGTGAAATAAAATAAACAAATATGAGCATATAAGAAAAAAATTCTTATATGCAAAAAAAATTAATTATCTTTTTGGATACTTTTCCACATTTCCTTAGCGTCATCATCTAAGAATTTAATGGAATTAGCTTTTTTGAAAAATTCATCTGCATTTTGATAATCGCCCAATTCAAAATATGCTTGTGCTTTTCCAAGTAATGCCTCAAATGAATTTTCATCTCTTTTTAAAATTGAATCAAATACTTCAATTGATTTTGCATATTTCTTATCTAACTTATATGCATTTGCAATATCAAACCATGCATCCATATTTTCTTCATTCAATGCAAGAGATTTGATTAATTGACGAATTGCATCATCATATCTTTCCAAATTAATTAATGCTTGAGCTTTAAAATAATACGCTTGCCAATTTTCATAGTTAACATCAATAGCTTTATCGCAAAGTTCAATGACCCTAATATTTGTCTTATATGAATCAACCAATTCACTATCAGAGTCTAACCTATCAAGTTTTCTTTTTGCTTTTCTAACATAATCGGAATCCCTATTTAATACGAATTTAGCATTTCTAGTGGATTCCTTTACAAAATCAGGCAACTCATCAGAATTGATTAATTCAGATTTTAATTCTGAAAAATTGTCTGCGATTTCTGAAATTTGGTAAAATGCTTCTTCACCAAACTCTTCCAAATCAAATTCATCAAGTTGTTGTTTAAATTCGTTTGAATCCAATTCATTAAACAATTCAAATGATTCCTCTCTTAAAAAATCAATTTTATCGGAGATGGATTGAAGTAATGAAGATTCAAAGAAAATCTTATCTGTTCTTCTTTCATTGATCTTAATGTCTTCCCAATCTTTTGATTGTTTTTTCATAATATCACCAACAAATTATTGGTTGCTAATGATATTATCCTTCAATTATAAAAAGGTTTCTATTTAATAATATTAATTAAAATTGTTAAAATTAAGTAAAAATAATTAATCAAATTTTGATTAAACAAATAAAATTAATTAAATCAATTTGGATGATTTAAAATTAAATCTGATTCTTTTTTGTTATTTGGTGCTTTTCTTTTCAAAAAACTAATATTGTAAATCATTAGCTTTATTTAGAAAACTAAGATAGATAAAAATCATACTTAAATTTTAAAATTTAAAGTCCGCATTGCTTTTTAAACTTCAAATTAAATATCCAAATGCAGATAAAACCAATTAAAGAACCCATATTCATTCCAATTACAGCACCCAAATACACACCAAAAACGCCCATATCCAAAATTATTCCCATAATATATGCGAATGCCATGCTCAATATTAATTCCCTTAAAATAGTCAACCCAAGTGATTTGAATCCTGAACCTACTCCCTGATATGTATATGCTGCAGTTGCTCCAAATGAAATCAGGCAGTTGTAAAATGCCAATATCCGTAATATTTCTGCAGACCTCTCCACCAAAGCCAAGTTTCCGGCCTGGAAATTAAATATTTCACAAATAGGATATGCAAAAATGAAAAATATGGCGCAGATTGCTAAAGTAATAGCTAAACTTAATAATGTAGAATATTTTATTGTTTCATTGAAGTTTTCCCAGTTTCGAGCACCATATGCAATTCCCGAAACGGTTATTGTTGCGATTCCAATTGCCATGCAAGGCAGAAATGCAATTGATATGAATCTCCATGCAATGGTAAACGAAGCAACCTCGCTTACGCCAGCAGTCATCATGATTAGATAATTGAGAATGATTGCAACTAATGCAAAAATAATCTCTTCCGTACCTGCCGGCAGCGAAACAACAAGAATTTCCTTATAGATTTCAAGTTTTCTTTTGTAATATTTGAAATCAAACTTAAAGAATGTGTCCCTTTTAACAAAAATCCAGAATAACATCCATAAAAATCCTACAAGAGAGGCAATGACAGTTGCAAGCCCCGCTCCAAAAATGCCCCAATTTAATCCATAAATCAAAATCGGGTCTAGAATCATGTTTAAAACTGCAGTTAAAATCAGGGGATTAGTTGCCCTTCCGACATCACCTTCAGCCCTAAAGATGCTTGCAGTTACATTAGGTGCCAGAAATACTATATTCAGCAAAAATATGATTTGGCCATAACTTAGGCAATATGACTTAACGCTGTTCGCACCTAAAAAAACAATCAAATCATCTAAAAAGAAAATACCTACAATTAAAACTATAATTGAAACAATAAGTGTTAAAATTATTGAATGCATTACTGCATTGTTTGCATCTTCAAATTGTCTGGCTCCAACGCATCTTGAAATCAATGAATTGGCACCTGCACCCACACCGCTTCCAAGTCCAATGATGACCAGATACAATGGTGAAACAAAACCAAGCGCAGCCAACGCATCAGCATTGATTCCTGCAACCCAAAAACTATCAATCAGATTATTCAGAAACATTAAAAGCATTGAAAAAATAGTGGGAAACGCCAATTTGTTTATTGCCTTTCTTGGTGAGCCAATAATAGAGTTAATATTTTCATTGCTTCGCATTACATTATATTTTCAAAAATAGCATATTTAATTTTAACTAGAAAAACAAAATTAGATTTTAAAAAACAAAAAAAAGAGAAAAATGGAAATAAAGGAATTCCATTAAACTTTTTCTAAAGCCTGATCGACATCAGCCAAAATATCTTCAATATCCTCAATACCCACTGAAAACCTGATTAGGTCAGGTGTCACTCCAGTAGACAATTGCTGCTCTTCAGACAATTGGGAGTGTGTAGTTGATGCCGGATGGGTTACCAATGACTTTGCATCACCGATATTTGCCAAAAATGAGATTAGCTCTACATTTTCAATGAATTTCAAAGCACCGTCATAACCAGCTTTAAGGCCGAATGAAACTATTCCCCCATAACCCTTTTCGGCATATTTTTTAGCCACTTCATGGTTAGGTGAAGATTCAAGGCCTGAATAAGTTACCCAAGCCACTTTAGGATGTGCTTCCAAGTGTTCTGCAACGGCCATTGCATTTGAAGCGTGCCTTTCAATTCTGAGTCCCAAGGTTTCAAGACCTTGCAACAGTAAAAATGATCCGAATGGAGAAGGTACTGCACCTGTGTCCCTTCCGACAACTGTTCTGATTCTTGTTGTGAATGCGGAACCCTTAAATGTTTCAGCAAATATCAATCCGTTGTAGGTTTCATCAGGTTCGGACAATGTCGGAAACTTGCCGTTCATCCAGTCAAAGTCTCCCTTTTCAATGACAATACCACCGAGAGTGGTTCCATGACCTCCAATATACTTGGTTGCAGATGAAGCGATAATGTCAGCCCCATGGTCAAACGGCCTTACGGATCCAATACCTACAGTATTGTCCGCAATCAATGGTATTCCATGAGAGTGTGCGATTTCAGCCAATCTGTCAAAGTCCGGAATATCAAGTTTCGGGTTTCCGATTGACTCTACATAAATCGCTTTTGTCTTATCATTGATTGCTTCTTCAAACAATTCAGGAGATTGCGAATCGACAAATGTTACTGTACGTCCCAATTCTTCCAGTGTATTTTCAAAAAGCTCATATGTTCCGCCGTATAGGTTATCTGCGGATACAATATTATCTCCCACTTTTGTCAGGTTAATGATTGCATAGAAAATTGCGGCCATTCCTGAAGCTGTTGCATATGCTGCTGTTCCCCCTTCGATAGCGGCCATTCTTTTTTCAAAAGCTTCAGTAGTAGGGTTTGTAAGTCTGGTGTAGATGTTTCCTCCTTCCTTAAGTGCAAATCTATTTGCAGCCTGCTCGGAAGATTCAAATACATAAGAAGTGGTCTGATAAATAGGTGTCACTCTTGAACCGGTCTCATCCACCTCTTCCTGACCGGCATGCACGCCAATTGTTGAGATGTTTTTTTTGTTTTTAATTTCATACGCCATAATAATCATTTGAATATTTGTTTAAATAATCTAATAAATATAGTGAAAAAAAGAAAAAAAGATTCGGTTAGAATCCGAATAAATCCTGTGCATCAAGCATCACATCTACAATGTGAACATTGAATGGGCATCTCGGTTCACAGTCGCCGCATGCAATGCACTCAGTTGCATTGAATTTCAGGTTATTATAATGCTCTTGAACGCTGGCAGGAACTTCATCATGGTTTTTTGCAAGGTCAAACAGCTTATTAACCATTGCAATGTCTATTTCAGAAGTGCATGGTGCGCAATGTCCGCAGTAGGTGCATTGCCCATCAAACGAATGTTTTGGAGCATTTTTCAATACTTCTGCATAGTCTTTTTCCGCATCTGTTGCTGAACAATATTTCAAGGATTCCTCAAGTTCATCAACAGTTTTTACACCTACAAAAATACTGTTCACGCCTTTCTGCTCCAAGCAATAATGAATGCACTGAATCGGAGTCAATGCAACACCGAAAGGGGAGGTCTCATCAGAAAGCAAATTTCCACCGGCAAAGCCTTTCATAACTGTTAGTGCTGTGCCGTTTTTCTCGCATAACTCATAGATTTCAGTCCTTATCGGATTCACACCAAACATTGGCTCATCATATGCATCTTCCTTTCTGTACTCTTCAATATCGTCCATGGGACCAAACATGTCAAAAGCCGGATTGATTGAAAACATCAGAAGTTCGATTTCTGGATTTTGTGCAGCCAATAGACCGATATCAGGGTTGTGTGTACTTAATCCAATGTGCTCAATGGTTCCTTCATCCTTCAATTTGCGAACATATTCTATGAAGGGACCGTTCATAATCTCATTATAGTCATCCAATTGGTCAACATAATGAATCATCCCAAAGTCCAGGGTATCGATTTGAAACCTTTCCATGAAGTCTTCGAATGCAGGAATGACCTTGTCCATTTCACGTGTTCTTACATACTGCTCGTTTTGCCAGGTTGACCCTATGTGTCCCTGAATAACCCAATTTTCACGATTGCCCTTAATGGCACGGCCCAAATGTGAGCGTACATCCGGTTCACTCATCCAGCAGTCAACAAAATTAATCCCATTTTGTTCACAGGCCTTGATTAAAACTTCCGTATCCTCATAAGGCCTTTCAACTAAAAATTCGGCTCCAAAAGCAATTTCTGATACTTCAATACCAGTATTACCTAATTTGCGATATTCCATAATACTATCTCCTCACAATAATATTAGTCATTTGAAATTAAAAAAGTAATGTTAATATTTAAAGTAGTTGAACCATAACTAAATACAATGTTTACAAAAGAATTCATTTTGAATGAAGTTAACCAAATAAGAGATGAAATAGGTCACGATAAAGTAAATATTTTCATAGAAGAATTATATTTTAGCGAAAAAACCAATGAATTGTGGATTATTACTGAAGACCGCCCAGACAAATCAGCCATCATCGGCAAAGGAGGATGGGTTGTCGGAAAGCTTAGGGAAAAATTAGGCCTCGAAAGCATTCATGTTGAAAGCTATGGCGACTTCTTAAATAAGGAGTATAAATTAAAATTATCCAAAAAAACCATAAGCAACCTTGATTTGGATTTGATGGGTCTTAAAAACTTAGAAAAAACAATTGAAAACAAACTTGAAAATATTTACAGCTTTAGCTTCGATGATTACTTCAATGAAAATGAATTTGAAGAATCTTCAGATATTGAAGCTGTTGTTGCTCTTTCAGGTGGTGTTGACAGCAGTTTTTCATTAATTCTGGCTAAAAAACTTGGATTCAACCCGATTGCAGTAACAGTTAATCCCGGAACGATAATCCTGCCAAAACAATTTAAGAATAATATCAAACTGATAACAGAATCATTAAACATCAAACATGAGTATATCAAATCCGATTATTCGGAAATTATTGAAGAATCTTTCACAGGCAAAGTTCATCCATGCGGCCGATGCTCAAAAAATACCGGTGAATTGGTAAAGCAATATGCAAAAGATAACGAAATTCCAATAATTGTATTCGGTGATATGCTTGCAACAGGCAGTCAATGCATTAATATGCAAGAGGATTCATTATATCGCTTAAACCTTCCAGCAAGTTTAAGTGTTGGCAAACAAGAGATAAAATCCTTAATAAGAACATATGATTTAAATGAGATTAAAGGATTTGGTTGTCCTCTGCTATATGAGGTTCACAGAAAATTCCCGTATATGAAGAAATTTTCAATACAAAGGATATTGAGGGAAACCCGTTCTGGTGCACTTGAACCCGGAGAAGCATTAAATTTAATATGGAGTTTTTACAAGATAGATTAGTATGATGCATAAAATTTGTCCTAGATGCGGATCTAGAAAAGTAAAATGGATTATACCTCAAAATTGGTCACAATGGGAATGTTACGACTGTGATTATACAGGGCCAATCATTGAAGGTGATGATGAACTAGCAAAAGAGATTCATGACGCTTACGTTGAATCTCAAAAACATGAAAATTAATTCTTAATAGGTGTTGCAGGGATAACATAGAAGCTGAGCTTTACTTATTGAATTCTTGAGGAACTATTATAAGTATTCTATAATTATCTCAATGCAACATCTAGCATCAATAATCAAAGATTATATCAGCAATTATAATATTGTCTTTAAAAGTATATAAAGTTTAGGCATACCTAAAACCTATTTTTGTTAAAAAAAATTTGGAATTTAATTAAATTCCTAATCTTTCAAATTCATCATTTAAAAATGCTTTAATATTATCGCGAGCAATTTCGACCATTTCAGGAGCAGGTCCTCCAGGTACAGCTCTGATTCTAACATTTTCAGCAGGATTTAAAGCTCTTTGAATTAAGTCATCAGATAAATTAAGCTCTTCAAAACCTAAATCAACTGCAATATCATCAATGAATTTGGATGTAATGTCCTCTTCAGCCATATTGCTTGCGGTAGCTTCATTGACAATCCTTCCAACAATTTTATGAGCAGTCCTGAATGGTATCTCTTTTTCACGAACCATGATATCTGCAAGGTCAGTTGCAGTTGCAAAGTTCTTGCCTGCGAGTTCCGCACATCTATCAACCTTAAACTCAACGGACAACATCATTTTAGTTACAATTGACAATGTGTCTTGAGTTACCTGAACCGCATTCCATAAATGAGGAGTTATTTCCTGCAAATCTCTATTATATGTATATGGAATGGCCTTGAGGATTGTTAAAATGGTAATTAACTCACCGGTTGCAATGCTAGTTTTTCCTCTTGCAAGTTCGGCCACGTCAGGGTTTTTCTTTTGAGGCATAATAGAAGAAGTTGATGAATATTCATCCGCCATTTCAATAACGTCGAATTCATAAGTGCTCCATAAAACCAATTCCTCACAGACTTTAGCTAAAGTTGAGGATAATGCAACTAAATCAAAGACTGTTTCTGCAATGAAATCTCTTGCTGAAACTCCATCCATAGAGTTTTCCAAATATGCATCGAAACCGAGCAAATCAGTGGTTAATTGCCTATTGATTGGGAAACTGGTTGTTGCCATTGCAGCTGATCCTAATGGATTTAAATTAACCCTTTTATAAGTATCTGCTAAACGTTCATAATCCCTTTTGAGAGCTTGAACATGCGCCATCAAGTGATGAGCAATTGTAATTGGCTGAGCATGCTGCAAGTGAGTAAATCCAATGAAAACATCTTCCAAATGTTCACCAGCCATTTCAACAAGGCCTTCCATGAACTCTAAAATTCCAATTTGAATTTCTTCAATCATTTCCCTTAACACTAATCTTACATCACATGCAACCTGGTCATTACGTGACTTGGCAGTGTGCATGAAACCTGCTTGAGGCCCGATTTTGGAAGTTACGTAATTTTCAATAGCCATATGAACATCTTCAACTGATGGATCAAAGACCAATGCACCATATCCTTCCTCCTTAAGGCTGTCAAGAGCACATAAGATATTATCTGCAATTTCTGAATCGATTATGCCTTCATGTTTCAACATTGAGGTATGTGCAAAATTAGTTTTTATATCCGCTTCAAAAAGAAGTTTATCCGCTTCAAGAGATGAAGTATAAATAGCAGCTTCATCAGTCATTCCAGTTTTAAAACGACCATTTCTAATATTATCCAAAGAAATCCCTTCTTAAAAATGATTAAAAATTAAAAATAAAAATAAATAAAAAAAGAAAAAAAGATTTGAAAAATCTTATTTTTTCATTTCAGTGTATCCGCATTTACCACAAGCGAACCTGTCACCATGGTCAGCCATGAATACACCTTCACCACAACGAGGACAAATTGGGTTTTTTCTTTCAATTTTGTCGCCATCTACTTTGTAAAGATCGCCTTTTCTTACCATTCAAATCACCTATTCTTCTTCTGCATCTTCAGCAGGTTCTTCTTCAGGTTCTTCATTTTTAGCTAAAACATGTTTAGCTTCAATGTATTCTAAATCATCTACAGTATCATAAACTTTAGCATAACCTAATGCTCTAGGTTCACCGTAGTGAGGTTGTACATTGTCAACAACAATTAAATCTTTCTTAGTGTTTAATAAAGCAACTAATTTAGATTTAATGTCTAAGATTTTAGGAGTTGCTTCCCCATCATAATCAACATAAAATTTAATTTCTTTTCTGTTAAATAATTTGTTTTCTTTTTCTTCGATAAATTCGATTTCCATTATAAAACCTCATTAAATTTATTCTTTAATAAATCCGTCAATAAGCATTTGAGCTTTATTTTTTAAGTCAGAAACTTTTAAAAGCACTAAACCCTCATTAGGCTGACCATATAAAATGGTAGTTTCTGGATTAGCCATTAAGATGCAAGGAAGAACTGCAAGATCTTCTTCCCCTGCTACTTCAATTACATAACATTCGCCAGTGTCAGATAATTCAAGAGCTTGGCCTATGGTTTCCCATAGATCATCTGTAATAGTTCCAGCAGGATTGTCCGCCTTTAAAATGTGATCTGCACGTATAATTTCATGAGTATGATTTTTTCTTTGAATTAAATTATCAATTATACCTATATTAGGATATAATTCATATTTAGTAAGATTACCAAAAGTTGCATCACCAACAGAAATTAAAAACTCGGAAGATTTGATTTCATCAATCGCATCTTCAAAGTCTGGATATAGAGTACCTAAAGGCTTCTTAAGCTCAGATATTATATCTTTATTTAATTCTGCATCTAAACGTAACACAATAAAACCTTCTATCTTACTCTTAAGCAATATTCACCAGGAACTGTAATATTTAATTCTTGAGCTACTTTAGATTCTTCAGGATCAGTAATAATTAAAAGACCGCTCCAATTATCGGATGTTGGACTTCCACAATTAGGACAGTGGTCTTTGTCTGAAATCATTTTACAAACAGTACAAGCTTTCATTCTTTACCCTTCTTACTTTTTTGTTTAGCTTCTTCAATCCATTCAAATCTACCGAGATTAGTTTGTCTCATGGTAAGAGGAATTTTAGAATTCCTAGTATTTTCCATATTATTGGTAGATTCATCCTTAATGGATACGCTAACAGCTCTAGCTCTTACTAAGTCACCTTCATCCAATGTCTTATTGGATTCTTTTGCAATTAATGCTCCTCTTTTACCGTCATAATTAATATAATCGTCGGTAACTTGGGAAACATGTATCAAACCGTCCATAGGTCCAATCCTTACAAAAGCACCATAATCCACAATATCGATTACTTCACCATCGAAAATCTCATGTTGTTCTGGTTTAAAGAAAATAGCTTCGAAGACAACATTATGATATGAAGCTCCATCACCCATAATGAGTCTGCCTTCACTAATTTCATCAATTTTATTAACACAAATGAGTAAACCAAGTTTCTTGTCTAAACGACCTTCGTAGGTTTCGTTTAAAGTCTGAATAGCAACTTCTTCAAGAGGACTTTCAAACCTGTAAGGTGGTATTCTTACAGTGTCCTCGATTTTTGTTTTATAATACAAAGCAATCCCTCATTTAATTGATAATTTAATTAATATTATATTTTACCTTCAACAGCAATATATTTTTTTTGTCTTAAATATGCAACTGTTATTCCTTTATCTTTTGCACGTTTTTTTAATTCAATATCATTTGTAGCTAAAACTTCTGAAACTCTAAGCAACGCATCATCCACAGTTTCATTTTCAAGTAATGAAATATCCTTTATTTCAACTTTTGAAGAATTAGCTAACTTTAAGGCTAAATTTGCATTTAGCCGTATTTTTCCTTTGTTGTTATTTTTCAAACCCTTCAATTCATTGATAACAAAGCTTGGAGTTGTTAATTTATAAGAAGGTAATAATTTTTCAAGTTCAGTGATGACATCAACATTGAACTGAAAAGGAACCATAAAAAAATTGGTATCAATCACAACTTCTTTAGAGTCCATTATTTTTCCCTCTATTTAATAATACCGTAACCGATTAATCTCCAACGAGCTCCAACTCTACGACTTAAAGCTACTCTATCGCCCGGACTAGCACATACAGGCAACTTAAGGTTAACATCGACATCATTCTTCTTGGTAGAAGTAACAACACCAATAGTTGTTGTAGTACCACAATTAATCATTAAAGGCTCTTTAATTTTAATTGGAGCGACTTCACGTTCTTCTTTAGTACCAACAACACGATCGAGTAAATTAGCTTCCATTTTAAAAGCATCCAATACTTCCGGCAAAGTACCTTCTTCACCAGCAACAGTTCCAGACAATGAATCTGATTTAGTTAAAGATGGATCTAATTTGGTTGCAATACCTACAAGACCTCCAGGACCGATTTCCTCAACTTGCTTACCGTTAGCTTCAAGACCGATAATTTCAGAGGTTAAAGTAAGTCTTTTACCTTCATTGGTAGGGCCGGGCCTAATTTCAATGGTGTCCCCAAGTTTGAATTTACCTTGGATTAAAGTACCACCAATTACTCCGCCCTTGATCTTATCAGCACCGGAACCAGGTTTATTGATATCAAATGACCTTGCAACATGCATTAATGCAGTATCATCAACATTCCTTTCCGGAGGTTGGATTTGTTTAAGCATTGCTTCAATTAATATATCGACGTTAGCTCCTTGTTGAGCAGATACAGGTATTATTAAAGCATCTTCAGCACAAGTACCTTTAACAAATTCCCTAATTTCATTATAACTTTCAATAGCTCTTTCTTTTGAAACAATATCAATTTTGTTTTGAACTACTATAACATCCTTAACACCGATTACGTCAAGTGCCATAAGATGTTCTTTAGTTTGTGGTTGTGGACAAGTCTCATTTGCAGCAATGACTAACACTGCACCATCCATAATTGCAGCACCAGATAACATAGTTGCCATAAGAGTTTCGTGACCTGGAGCATCAACAAATGATACTTTTCTAATTAATTCAGTTTCGCTACCACAGATTTCACATTTATCGGAAGTAGTATAACATTCAGGTTCACCGCAGTTAGGACATTTCCTAAATTCAATGTCAGCATAACCTAAACGGATTGAAATACCTCTTTTTGTTTCCTCACTGTGTGTATCAGTCCATATTCCTGATAATGCTTTAGTAAGAGTAGTCTTACCATGGTCTACGTGACCAACTAAACCTATGTTAACATCTGACTGTACGTTCACAGATAACCACCTTATTTTAATTCAACTTTAAAAGTAAAATAAGAAAAAATAGTAAAACTATTCTTCCTCTTCTTCATCAGCACCAATAATTTCAGCTATTGATTTGCTTCCAGCTTTAGTAACTACAGTGTTGATTTGTACAATATCTTCAGCAATAGTGTTTCCTCTAACAGTTTTTCTTCTTTTAACACCATCAGCTTTAGGATGATAACCGATACCGCCAGTTAATAAACTTTTGATTCTTCTGGTACCAGAAACATCTTTTTTCATGGTAAAACCGTTTTTATCACTACCACCGGTAATTTTTAAAGTGTAACCATCTAAACCAACAATTCCACCATCAAATTCATCGCCGATAACTAATCCATTAAGAGCTTTAGTTTCATCGATTTCAATTTGATGAGTTTCAGCTTTTTGAGACACAACAACTTTGAATGCCATGGTATTCCTCCTTAATTATTTTATAAATCAAATTTATTATTCAAAAAGACCAAATTTACCCCAATCAGGATCTTTTTTACGTTTAATCTCTAAAAATTCATATAAAGTTTCAAATTCATCTTCAGTTAATTTATCCTTAAATTCCCTTTCAATAAACTTATAATGCTTTTCTGGAATATCAACGAATAATTCATCCCCTTCATCAAAATGTTTTCCAACAATAGCATCTTTAATAGCCATTGCAACCCTTTGACCTCTAGAAATATCTGGTAATGTTTCACCTTTGTCTTCCATACTGGCTATTACACCAACATATTCTCCATTCTTATTAATTAAGGTTTGACCTTGTTTTATTGTACCACTAATGGATTCAATTCCAATAATTGCTGGTTTACTTTGACGGAAAACTAATTTAGGCAATGCCATGAATTTAGCAGGTTTAATGATTGCATTGTAAAATGCCTTTTTCTTAGCCGCTTCAATTTCATCAATCCATGCCTGATAGTCCTCAATAATTTGATATATAACATCACCCTTGAAGAGTTTGACATCTGAATTATTGAGATCTTCAACAGAATTAGGATGAACATCCACATTAAATGCAATTATAGCACCATGGTTATCGTTTTCATTTAAAGCAATGGATGAATTTATGATATCTCTACGATTTACATCACCGATATCCGCTTCACGAATAGGAATATCTATTTCCCTTAAAAGCTTAACAATAGCTTCAAGAGAACCTAATGTATCTGCCTTAACCAAAATACCTTCATCTTCAGTACTGATGGTTATATCTTCAATTTCCTTTAAGAGCTCATCCTCTACATTTTCATCATCACTTAATACCCTAAGCGGTGAACCGGAAACGACATCATCTAAGTTAGGTGCTGCAATTTTAATACCTGCAGCCGCAACAACCTCGTCAAATTTTTGGAATTTCTTTTTGGAATCCCTCATTTCTTCGAGTGGAAGCGGTCTTAAAATAGACCTAATCTTAGTAGTTAAAACCTCATTTGAAGATGTCATTAAGGCTATCTCATCATTAGTTCGTAAAACACCATCATAAATGATACTATCAATAGTAAGACCAAGTCCTACTTCTTCCTTGATTTCCAATACAGTACCTTTAGCAGGAGCATCTTCATTAATTTCTAATTGTTCAGTCAAATATTCTTGAGCAAGTCCAAGCAACATTGCAAGCACTTCAATAATACCTTCACCTGATCTAGCACTAATTGGAATAATACTAATCTGTGAAGCAAAATTACTTACCCTATCAAATCTTTCAGATTGGAAACCTTCTTTGTGAAGGGTACCTACAAGTTCGTAGATTTTTAAATCCAAATCTTGCTGAACACTTGGAGCTTGTTGATTAAAAGATTCTTTAAATGAAGCTCCTTCATGAGTTTCCCAACCAAAAAGCATATCGATTTTGTTGGCAACAACAATGAAAGGAGTCCTGTACATCTTAAGAATATTTAAAGCTTCATATGTTTGTGGTTTAAATCCATCATTAATATCAACAATTAAAACTGCAAGGTCTGCTAGTGCACCTCCACGTTTTCTCAAACTGGTGAATGCAGCGTGACCTGGAGTATCAATAAAGAACAATCCTGGTATTAAATCTTTGATAGTTAATTTTGATATAAAATTTCCACAGATTTCTTCAATGGTATCATTTGGAATTTCAGTAGCACCAATATGTTGAGTAATACCTCCTGCTTCCCTATCAGCAATGGTACTTCCTCTAATATAATCTAACAATGTAGTTTTTCCATGGTCTACATGTCCTAAAACTGATACAATCGGGGATCTGATTTTCATAATATCGTCTTTGATAATAAATCTTTAAATTCTAAATCTATTCATAAATTAAATCGTTATCAACAATTTGATAATCGCAAATTTCGTCTTCATTAAAGAAAAGACCAATTTCTCTTTCAGCAGATTCAGGAGCATCGGAAGCATGAATTATGTTTCTACCTTTATTCATACCGAAATCTCCTCTGATAGTTCCAAGGTCTGCTTCTAAAGGATCAGTTGCACCGACTATTTTTCTAATAGTGGTAATAGCTTCTTCTCCTTCAATTACCATAGCTAATGATGGTGAAGAAGTAATATACTCAACTAAACCTGGGAAAAATGGTTTATCAGCATGTTCTCCGTAATGAGTTTTTGCTAAATCTTCATCAATGTGAATTAATTTACAAGCAACAATTTTGAGACCTTTTTGCTCAAAACGAGACAAAATTTTACCCATAAGACGTCTTTGTACAGCGTCTGGTTTCATCATAACAAAACTTTTTTGAATCATTCTTTAACCCATTTAACTTTTCTTGGAACTCTTCCGAGTTTAATCATATTTTTTTCACATTTGCTGCTACAAAAGAAATAAATTGAACCATCTCTTTTGACGTACATTTTTCCAGTACCGTCTTCAATTTCTTTTTTACAGAATGAACAAGTTCTCATGTTCTTACACCTTCTTAAGGAGTTCTAATTTCCTTAGCTTCTCTAATTGTATCAAGTAACATTAAAATGTCGCCTTCTCTTACAGGACCCATAATGTTTCT
>NZ_CACXTS010000009.1 GCF_902770715.1 uncultured Methanobrevibacter sp.
GCTTTTAATAATAAGTGTCCAACTAAAGTGGATTTTCCGTGGTCAACGTGTCCAATAAATGCTAAGTTAAGATGTTCTTTTTCTTTTGCCATTATAATAACCTCTTTTGTAAATATTAACAAACATATCTATAAGCTTAAATGTTAGCTTAAATGTTACTTTTATACTTTAACATATAAATAGATAATGTTTTTTTTATAAATAAAAATATAAAAATAAAAAAATTAAAAATTTTTAATTTTACATATCACCTAAGTAGTGGCTTGCAGGGAATGGTTCTGCAGATAAGCCTTTTCTTTGTCTGATTTCTCTTACGATTTGATTTTGCATCTCACGTGGGAGTGGTTCAAATCCAGCGATTTCAGTAGACCATAAACATCTACCTTCAGCAGCAGATCTGATGTCACCAGCGAAACCAAACATTTCAGCTACAGGCACTTTAGATTCAATTCTTGCCATATCTCCAGTTTCTTGACCCATGTTTACAATTTGACCTCTTCTGTTTTGGATTTCACGAGTACAGGAACCCATGTAATCATTAGGAGTGTCAATAACTACTTTTTGCATTGGTTCGAGTAATGCTGGTTCTGCAAGCATCATAGAACCTAAGATAGCGTTTCTGATTGCAGGCAATACTTGTGCAGGTCCTCTGTGAACTGCGTCTTCGTGAAGTTTTGCATCGTGGAGTTTGAATTTTAATCCCATGGAGATTTCTTCTCCTAAAGGTCCTTTTTTCAAGGTTTCTTCAAATCCTTCGAGTAATAATTCTTTAACTTCATCTAAGTATTGAATACCACGAGTCATGTTAAGGAAGATACTTCTGTTGTGAACAGCCCATACTCTTCTAGCTTCTTCTTTATCTAAACCATGTTCCATGAAGTCGTTAGCAGATTCTTTACCTTTTACTCTGCCTTCTTTAATGTCTCCTTCTTGGATTGCAGCGAAGAGTTCAGGTTCAATAGGTTCAACAGTAATGTAGAATCTGTTGTGTTTGTTAGGGGATTTACCTTCAACTTGTGGGGATAATTGTCTTACAGTTTCTCTGTATACAACAATAGGTTCGGAAGTAGTGATGTCTACACCTTTTTCACTAATTCTGTAACCGATAACTTCTAAGTGAAGTTCTCCCATACCTGATACTAAGTGTTCACCGGTTTCTTCGTTAATATCAATTTTAACGGTAGGATCTTCTTTACCGGTTTGTCTTAATACTTCAATTAATTTTGGTAAATCTTTAGTATTTTTAGCTTCTACAGCAACAGTAACTACAGGTTCAGAGATGTGTTCTAATCCTTCGAACTCTTTAATCTTGTGTTCAGGAGAACATAAGGTTTCACCAGCGATAGCTCCTTTTGCACCAGCAATATATACAATGTTACCAGCAGGAACTTTATCGGTGTTAACCCTTTCAGGTCCAAAGTATACACCTACTTGTTGAACTCTGGATTTACCGTGAGAACCGACCATAAATACTTCTGTACCTTTTTCGATTGCTCCTCCGTAAACCCTACCGGTAGCGATTTCACCAGCGTGTTTATCTACTGATACGTTGGTAACCATTACAGCTAAAGGTCCGTCAGGAGAAGTATTTACCATACATTCACCAGCAGGAGATTCGATGTCTCCATCCCAGATGTTAGGTACTCTGTAAACTTGAGCTTCTTTAGGGGAAGGCAAGTGTTCAACTACCATACCTAATAATACATCGGATAAAGGTACTTTTTGAGCTAATTCTTTTTCATTGTCAGCGTTACAGTAATCAATAATATGTTTAAAGTTAATTCCAGTTTCTTGCATAGTTGGAACGTTAATAGCCCAGTTGTGATATGCTGAACCGAAAGCAACACTACCATTAGTGAAGTCTAATGCCCATTCATCTTTTTTGTCTTCAGGAGCCATGTTTTTGATCAATTTGTTAGCTTCCATGAAGATGTTGATGAATCTTTTTTGTAATTCTTCAGGTTCTAATTTTAACTCGTTGATTAATCTGTCAACTTTGTTAATGAATAAAACTGGTTTTACGTTTTCTTTTAATGCTTGTCTGAATACGGTTTCAGTTTGAGGCATGATACCTTCTACAGCACAAACTACAACTACTGCACCATCTACAGCTCTCATAGCACGAGTTACGTCCCCACCGAAGTCAACGTGACCTGGAGTATCGATTAAGTTGATTAAGTATTCTTGATCTTTGTAATCGTGTACCATGGATACGTTAGCTGCGTCGATAGTAATACCACGTGCTTGTTCTTGTTCGTCAAAATCTAAGAATCTTTGGTCACCAGCAAGTTCTTCGGAAATCATTCCTGCACCTGCAAGTAAGTTATCAGATAAAGTGGTTTTACCGTGATCGATGTGAGCACAGATACCAATGTTTCTGATTTGTTCAGGTTCGTACATCAATTCTTTGATTTTTGCAATCATTTTGTCTCTTCTACTCAAGATAACCACCTAAATAAACGTAATATGATTAGTGTGCTGCTTTAGCAACTCTTTCTTTCTCTTCAGCTTTTTGTAAAGCAAAGCTTCTTGAATCTTCTTCAGAAGCGAGAATTAATTCATCAGCCAAACATTCAGCAACAGATTTTCTGTTTTTGAATGAAGATTGTAAAGTACCTCTGGTTAAAAATCCTAAAGAAAGGTCAACTCTTCTTTGTGGAGAAATATCTACAGCAACTTGGTATCCAATACCACCGTATTTAATACGGGTAGTTTCTTCACGAGGTGCAGTGTTTTCAACTGCAGTAACTAAAACTTGAACAGGGTTCTTTTTACTTACGATGTTGTAAGCTTTGTTTTTCTTACCAGAGTTGAGATGGGTTCTCATAATCTTGTTCATTAATCTTTCAACAATAGATACTTTAGATTTTGCGAATTGTCTTTTTACATGTCTACCAGAAGTATGTGGAACTAAAGTTTCATCTAAGCAGATATATTTTACTAAACCTAAGTCCTCAACTTTTACTTCATCGAGATCCCATTTATCAAATAATTTACTCATAAATATAACCACCTTATCTTACAGGTTTTTCGATTTTTCCACTTACCATTTCTGATAAAGCTACGTTATTAACTTTGGAAACTTTCCAACGGACTCCAGGAATATCCCCCATGGATCTTCCGGATGGTCCACCGATTCCTTCAATCATTACTTCATCGTGTTCATCAATGAAACCAATAGCTCCGTCACCTGGTGCGAAAGCAGTTAATTGTTTACCATTTTTAATTAATTGAACACGTACACATTTACGGATAGCAGAGTTAGGTTGTTTTGCTTCTATCCCTACTTTTTCGATTACAATACCTCTAGCTTGAGGAGCTCCTTCAAGAGGATCCGCTTTAACGTCTAATCTTAAAGCTCTTCTTTTGTAATCTACATCTTTCCACTTAAAATTTTGTCTATTTTTTTTAAGTTTTTTTGCAGCAAAAAGTCCTGGCATATTTTCTTCCTCGAATTTTTTGTTAAAAAGCATATCTAAGAATCCACCGCTGCGATTTATACTATTATCTAATAGTACAATCTAAATTCTAAGATATAAATCAGTATAATTAATTAATTAGATAAAATACATTATCTAAAAGAAGATATCGTGATAATAATAGTAAAAACTTAGACAAAAAGCACACATAGTCAAGTTATAAACAGTACAGATATCTTATGATAATTTATATGTTTTAACCTTTATAAAGGTATGTATTTTCTATATTAAAATAAATAAAAAAAGTAATTTTAAAAAAAATAAATTATAAAAAATAGCCCGAAAGCTATTTTAATATAATATTGTCGATATTATGTTGTCTATTTGCTAATAATTTAGCTCTTTCAATATTAATTCCATTTTTACCGATAGCAATACGTTTATTGGTATTGTCTGCTGTGACAGTAGCTATTTTTTCGCCTGACTGCTTTTGACTTACTTTAACAGATTGTAATTTTGCAGGGGATAAAACATTTTTAATAAACTGTATTGGATCATCGTCTAATTCGATGATTTCAACACCTTTATCTACTGCTCTTTGAACTTTAGATACTGAACTTCCACCTTTACCGATAGCAAGTCCCATGTCACCATTTTTTACAACAAAAGTGACTTTACCATGTTCATCATCGATAATGCAATCTTTAACCATTGCTCCAGTCATACTTTCGAAAAGAGCTATGTATCTAATTTCATTTGCACTAAGTTTAATAGACACTTAAATCTACCTCAAATCGTCTAATATTGTAGAATCTCCTGGATCGTTAATGATTAATGTAGCAACAGTAAATGGTTTACCACAAACAGAACCCAAATCTACACTAGTTCCATCGTAAACGATAGATGGAATTTCGGAAAGATTTGCATAATATTCAACATCTTCAAGAATTTCTTTAGGAGCGTTAGCAGCAACTACTGCGAGTTGGCCTTTTCCTAATTTTAAAGATTGAATTGATTTTTCAGAGCCTAATATTACGTCACCAGTATCGACAGCTACTCTGATTCCTCTATCTACGTCCATCATCTAGCCTCCTATTTATTTTTATAATCCATTTTGACACCGACAGAACCGGTACCAAGAGGTATTGGTTGTCCAATAATAATATTTTCGATGATACCTGTTAAATCATCAACTTCGCCACGAATACTTGCGTGAAGTAAATGTTTACCAGTTTCTTCAAAAGCTGCACGAGCTAAAACACTTGATTTTTCACCACTAATACCATGTCTTCCAATGGATTTGACTACACCTTCAGAAGTCATAATATCTGCAACTAACATAATATGTCTTACATCAACACTAAGACCTTGTTCTGATAAGGTTTTTTGAGCTTCATCAATAATAGATTGACGAGCCGCTTCAATACCTAAAACTTGGCCGATTTCGTGAATGTTGTTAGTGGTAGTTCTTACCTGATCAATACCTTCCATGGAAAGAACTTCCTTAAGGTTTGACCCTTCGGTATGGATAATCCATTCATCATCACGACGAATGATGACCCTTCCAATATTTTTAATACCACTGATTTGCAAGTCACGGAATTTGTCCGCTAAAAGACGAAGTTCACGAATCACAAAATCAGAATCGGTTTTAGTGAATGATATAGTTACATCATCACCATCAATTTTTGTAGCTTTTTTGAACTGTTTTTCGATTTTTGCATTAATTTCTTCTCTGTCAAGTCTTTTTTCTGCAATCTTCTTATTATCTAAAACAGCTTCGACTTCCATAGTACCATAATTCAAATTGAAGTCCTTGAGAATATCATTGATAGTACTTTTACCAATCTTGTTAGCTAAAGTCCTAACGAACTCCTCATCGTTCTTATATTCATCAGTGAAATAGATATCCATGGTAGGAGTTTTGATTTTTTCTCTTGCATCTACAATTTCAATAAGTCTTGGAAGACCTAATGTTACGTTTAACTCAGTTACCCCTGCATAGTGAAAAGTACGCATGGTCATCTGTGTACCAGGTTCACCAACAGATTGTGCAGCTACTGTACCAACAGCCTCGCCAGCTTCAACGTGAGCTCGGTCATAGGCAAGTTTAAGCTTAATGATGAGTTCTCTTAACTCATCGTCAGTTAAATCTCTACTGATATAATGTTCAGCCAAATCTTCGATATAACTATCTGGAAAAGCAATGTCGAGATTTTCTGTTTCATTAATCTCAGCAATCATTTCATTAATTTTAGTTCTTATTTCATCCATAGTTACACCTACTTACCTTCCATCCTTATTTCATCAATAAGTTTGTCTAAGTTTGCTGCTTTACCGAAATCGGATTTTGCAGGGTCTACACCATCTTCACCGAACATGGTTTGGATAACGTTTCCTTGGTTATCGGTAACAAGTCCGGATGGTTTGACTTGCAAGTCTTGTAAAGCGTTTACAAGTCTTCTTTGCATGTAACCGGATTGTGCGGTACGGATCGCTGTATCTACAAGACCTTCTCTTCCTCCCATTGCGTGGAAGAAGAATTCAATTGGGTCAAGTCCGGATTTATAACTTGAGTGAACAAATCCTTTTGCCTTTGCCCCTAACTCACCTTTCTTGAAGTGAGGCAGGGTTCTGTTGATGTATCCTCTTTCGATACGTCCACCCCTAACTGCCTGTTGTCCTACACATGCAGTAATCTGAGTAAGGTTCAACATGGATGCCCTTGCACCGGTACGAGCCATTACTACAGAGTGGTTTTCAACAGCCATTACATGGTCATATGTATCATCAAGAGATTGCTTACCCATAGTAAGGTAATGTTCAGCGATTTGACCAGACATATCCCTAGCTTCCCCGAGAACTTGCATGATTCTCATCTCTAAGGTTTCAGCTAAACTTCTACCAGGTAAAGCTTCAAGATAACCTTCTTCATAAGCTTCAACAAGCTTATCTACTTCAGCCATCTTATTGTCTAAATGCTCATTAATACGGTCTTGAGCTTCTTCAGGAATTTCTTCATCGTTTAAACTGGTTGTAATACCGGTTTTCATGATTCCACAGATTGCTAAGTCAGTGGAACGATCTAAGAATTCCTTAGCTCTTCCAGGACCATATTCTTTAACAATTTTATCTAATATTTTACCTGAAAAGGATCCATATGCGCTTTCGTCTATTACACCCTGTTCAAGGATACCGTTTTTAATTATAACTTCAGCATCTTCAGGAGGATAGACCTCAGGACATTTGGAAATTTCAGCAGTATAAGATAAGTTTAAGTCATTAGGTAACAATAATGAGAACAATTCTTTACCGGTCCATTTGTCACCTTTATCCTTGTAAATGAAAGATTCCTCATCAAAGTCAGGGTCATATTTTAAAATCCATTGATTGGATTTGAATTCAGGAATCTTAAGGTGAGATTTTCTGATAATTTGTAAAGCTTGTTCTTCAGTGAATTCGACACCGTCACGGGTTAAGAGGTATGCTCCACTAATGTGGTCGTGAATAGCACCGATAATTGGTCCTCCGAACCTTGGAGATAAGATGTGTTCCTGTACACGCATCAATGATTTTGCTTCTGCACGGGACTCGTCAGTTTGGAAAACGTGCATATTCATTTCGTCCCCATCGAAATCCGCATTGTATGGAGGACAAACACATAAGTTTAACCTGAAAGTCTTGTAAGGTAAAACTCTTACTTCGTGTGCCATCATACTCATTCTGTGAAGAGAAGGCTGACGGTTGAATAAAACCATATCTCCATCTTTCAAGTGTCTTTCAATAATGTAACCAGGTTCCAAATTCTCAAGGATGAATTCCTTGGTCTCCTCGGTGACTCTTCTTTTGGTGTCACCGTTGATTACGTAGTTTGCACCTGGGTGAACATCAGGACCGTTTTCGATGTAGGTTCTCATTTCATCGATGTTCCATTCGTTTACGTGGACAGGCACGGTTACTTCTTTAGCAATCATTTCAGGAACACCGACCTCATTAATACTGATGTTTGGGTCAGGTGAGATTACTGTACGGGCTGAGAAGTTAACCCTTTTACCTGAAAGGTTGGAACGGAAACGTCCTTCTTTACCTTTTAACCTTTGAGTCAAGGTTTTAAGTGGTCTGCCTGACCTGTGTCTTGCAGGCGGAACACCACTTGCTTCATTATCAAAGTAAGTTGTAACGTGATATTGTAATAATTCCCATAAGTCTTCAACGATTAATTGTGGAGCTCCAGCCTCCATGTTTTCAAGTAAACGTTGATTGATACGTAAGATATCAACAAGCTTGTGAGTCAAGTCGTCTTCTGATCTTTCACCGGTATCCAAGATAATAGATGGCCTTACAGTTACAGGAGGAACAGGAAGTACTGTTAATACTAACCATTCTGGTCTTGCAACTTCAGGGTTTACACCTAAAACAAATGAATCTTCATCAGTGATTTTTTCAAGTCTTTCACGAACTTCAGAAGCAGTTAACTTATACTCTTCAATTAATCCGTTGCTGTCAACAATAGTTTTGAAAATATTGTTCAATTGGGTATTGGATAATTCATAAGAAGCATCGATTTCATCATCTGAATCTAAAATATCAATGATTTCATCAACATTATGCAAATGTTCACACAACAATTCTAAAAGATTGCTGTTAACTAACAATCTGTTTTGGAAATATTCCTCTTTATTTTCAACTATTTCTCTTGAAATAGGACCTATTTCCCCAATGCTGATGCTGTCTGCAGACATTTCATCATAGAATACTTTCTTGAATTCGCAAAGCGGGTTGATGATTTGAACCATTGAAACAGGTTTGTCAAGAATGATTTTATCTTGAATTGTACCACAGTGAGGGCATTCATCACATTCCTTCTTGTTAGCCAATTCGTAAATCTTTTTGAGAATGCCTCCGATACTTTCATTTTGAGCTTTAAGTTCTAATATCTTATTGGTGTACTCTTTAATCTCATCATCAGTTAAAAGAGCACGACCACATTCATTACAAGTAGAACGTAAAATCTTGTGGATGACATCACCAAAACCAACATGGATAACAGGTCTTGCTAACTCAATACTACCGAAATGTCCTTGACATACTCCTCCTTTGGAACCGCAAGTCCTACATACTAAACTTGGGTCGATAATACCTAAACGAGGATCCATTAAACCTTTATCAATAGGGAAACCGTCATCACCATAAGTATCAGGATACTCAACAGTGACAACAGACATGTCACGAATATTTTCAGGAGACATTAAACCAAAGTTAATTCTTTCAATTTTTTTAATAAATGCTTTCATGTGTTATCTCCTTTAATTATGCTTTGTCTCCTAAAACTAATTTAGGGAAAATACATAAGCTCTTAAGTTCGTCTAATAATAATTTAAATGCGTATGAAATTTCAACAGGGTATGTTTCTACATCTCCACAAATCGGACAGTATTTCTTATTTTTATTCTTATCATATACTGCCAACATACCACAGTTTTCACAGACAATTGCCTCATATTTGTCGGATTCATCAAGCAATCTTTCTTTCAATGTTAATGCTGCACCGTGTGCAATAAGACAGTCTCTTTCCATTTCTCCAAATCTTAAACCACCTTCACGTGCTCTACCTTCAGTAGGTTGACGTGTAAGCACTTGGACAGGGCCTCTGGAACGAGCATAAACCTTATCAGTGGTCATGTGGTGTAATTTTTGATAATATGCAACACCTACAAAGATTTCAGCATCAATTCTTTCACCGGTTACACCGCTGTATAAGGATTCACATCCTGCAGATTCAAATCCGTTGTCAACAAGCAATTGTTGGATTTCTTCTTCAAGGGTTTGGTTGAATGGAGTTGCATCAACTCTTTCACCTTCAAGACATCCTGCCTTACCTGCAACCATCTCAAGCACCTGTCCAATGGACATCCTTGATGGAATAGCGTGAGGGTTTACGATTAAGTCAGGCACAACACCGAATTCTGTGAATGGAATGTCTTCAGGGGATAATATTAAACCGACAACCCCTTTCTGACCGTGTCTTGATGCGAATTTGTCACCAAATTCAGGTTGTCTTGTATCCCTTACTCTGATTTTAGCTAATCTGGAACCTTCAACGGTTTCGGATAATAGCACTGCATCAACAATACCTTTTTCACCGTGTCTTACAGTTACGGAAGTTTCTCTTCTTCTGTCAGCAACACTTCCGAAGTCTTCTTCTAAGAATCTTGGAGGTGAAGTTTTTCCGATTAATACATCACCGGATTCCACGTATGATTCAGGGTTTACTACACCGTCATCATCCAAGTTTCTGTAAGCTTGTTCGGATCTGTAACCTTTGATGTTTTTGTCAGGCACTTCAAATTTGTCTACTTGACCACCAGCGTATCTTTTTTCTGATGTGTCGTAAGCTCTGAAGAATGAAGACCTTGCTAAACCTCTTTCTAATGCTGCTTTGTTGATGACCATTGCGTCTTCCATGTTATATCCTTCGTAGGACATTAAAGCTACAACAAAGTTTTGTCCGGATGGTCTTAAATCGTAATTAGTTGAATCGATAATACGTGTTTTAACAATTGGAGTTTGAGGATGATGTAACAAGTGTGCTCTAGTATCGGTACGTAATGCATAGTTAGATACATATAATCCTAAAGCTTGTTTTGTCATACCTGCTTCCATTGTGTTCCTTGGAGAGGAATTGTGATCAGAGAATGGAATGATTCCGGCACAAATACCAAGCATTGTAGCTGGGTCTATTTCTAAGTGAGTGTGTTCTTCAGTCAAGTCAGCTAAGGTCATAGCAATGTATGAGTTTTCTTCTTCTTCGGCATCCAAGTATTCAATGAGACCGTCATTAATCAAATCGTCCCATTTTAATTTTCCATTAGCCACTTTGTTTAAGTGTTCTTCTCTTAAAAGAGGAATTCCTTCTTTAACAATGATTAATGGTCTTCTTGCCCTACCTGGATCATTGAATATGTATATCTCATCATTATCTTCATAATAGGTAATGTTCATTTCATGAGAGATTTCGCCTTTCCTTCTTTTTTCTCTCATTTCTTGAGTGAAGTTGACAGGGTCTTCACAGTAACCTAAAAGTTCACCGTTAATGTAGATTTTTGTTTTAGGCTTTTCAACTTCAACAGGAGTTTCGATAACAGGTTCAATATCATCTTCATCAACAAGTTCAATTTCACCATCATCAGACTCAACAGGTTCAATATCTCCCTCTTCAACAAGTTCAATTTCACCTTCATCAGACTCGACAGGCTCAATATCCCCTTCTTCAACAGATTCTATTTCGCCTTCATCAGACTCAACATCAGTTTCATCAACAGGAGCAATTTCACCATCATCAGATTCAGCAGTTTCGAAAACAACTTCTTCAGATTCGACAGGAGCAATTTCGCCTTCTTCGCCTTCTTCAGAAACGCCTTCAATTTCAGCGATTTTTTGAGAAATTAACTCATTTAATTCATTTTTAAATTCAGGCAAATCTTTTTTGAGTGATTTCCATTTAGCTCTGCGTTTATCTTTTTTAAATGGAACATTCAAACTGTCATCTTCTTTTAATTCAGGAGTATCAAAGTAATTTTCAATATGCTCAATTTGTTCTTTAATCTTTTCTAATGTTTCTTCATCAGCAGCTTCTATGGCTTGTTCGATAACATCTTTAACATGATTAAAAGGAGCTAATCTTTCAAAACCAAAATAAAAAAATGCCTTTTTCTCATCAGTACTAGCTTTTTTATAATTATCAGACAACATTTCACCTCCCTAAATCAACTCTACATCCATTTGTTCAATTACATCAATAATTTCTTTATCATCAGAACCTTCTGAAATATTACACATTAAAGCTAAGTTTTTAACCAAACCACAGTTAGGTCCTTCCGGAGTTTCGTTTGGACATATTTTACCGAATTGTGTTGGGTGCAAATCTCTTGCTTCAAAGTGAGGTTGACTTCTAGTTAAAGGAGATACAACACGTCTTAAATGAGAAAGGGTTCCCATATAACTGGTCCTATCTAACAATTGGCTTACACCAGCTCTTCCACCAACCCAGTTACCTGTAGCAATAGCATGTTTAATGTTTTCAGTTAAAACATCACTACGAACAGCTTGTTTAATGGAAAGTTCTTTACCACGAGAAAGACTTCTTTCAAGTTGATAACTCATATCTCTGGTTAAATTAGTGAAAGCTACTCTGAATAAGTCTTCCATTAAATCTCCAGATACTCTGAGTCTTTTGTTGGTATAATGGTCCTTATCGTGAGGTTTTCTTTTCTCTTCAATAACTTCCAATAACATTTCAGTCATTTCAGCTAAATAAATCGCCTTATCGTAACATTTATCTTCTTCAGTACCCATGTGAGGTAACAAGTAACGATTTACGACATCTTTAGCACGTTTGTAACGATAATCTTTTGGCATGTTTTTAGCTACTCTATTACCAATGTATTTAATAGCAGCATCTTGTAATTCTTGTCTTACTTCATCTTTAGTTCCATTTCTGATAACAGATTGATCAATGAATTTATTTAATTCCTCTTCAGAAACCTGAATATCATCTGCAATCATCATTTGGAAGTTGTTATCTTTAGAAATTTTTGTAACAATTTCTTGGTCTGTAGCTAAACCAAGAGCTCTTAATAGCACTACTAATGGTATTTCCCCAGGAAGGTATGGGAAAGATATTCTTAAAAATGCTTTATTTTTACGTGGTTTTTTGTATTCTAAAGTAATTCTAGCTCGGAAACCACTTTTAATTGAAGTAACAACAGCTTTTGCATGTCTGTCTTCAACTTCACCAATACGTTCAAGAATAATTTTATTTGGAGCGATTTCTTCCATTGTAACAACAGCCCTTTCGGAACCGTTTACAATAAAGTATCCTCCTAAGTCTTGAGGGTCTTCGTGTTTTTCAATTAATTCTTCATCACTAAGACCGTTGAGATGGCAAATATCTGATTTAAGCATAACTGGCAATTCACCAATGTATACTTCTTCCAAAGGATTTTCTGGTTCTCCTTCTTCATTTAATGCCATTTCAAGATACATATCGGCAGAATAGTTTAAATTTCTAAGTCTTGCTTCAGTAGGGTCAATTTCACTTCTAGAACCATCCGCTTCTTTGTTAGATGGTTTTTCAATGCGAACTTTCCCTGTTTTTAAAGTGTATTTACCATCATCTAAACTAATAGGATCAGTAATATCAATAATATTTTGAATCCTATTGTTTACAAAATCATTGTAGGATTTGATATGATGGTCCACTAAATCATATTTATCGAAAAATGCATCAACTAATTTCCAATTATTCTCTGTCATGGACATCCTCCAACATTACGTAAACGCAATAAAAATAATTAACTAAATAAAAATAATAAATAATAGGAAAAACCTAATAACTAATTCATTTAATCATTATTCTTAATTTACTCCTAACTATCTCCTTTAAGATAATTCCTCTCAAACTAAGTTCAAATTTATTATAATGAATTTCTAAAAAAACAAAAAAATATCGAAATTATACTATATTAAACTTAATACTCTAAATTTATATTTAAACTTCTACAATTCTGTAAGTGATAAACTCGCCCGCAGTTTGACTTTCACGAGTGATTCTTAAAATATCACCAGGTTTTGCACCAATAGATTCTGCAACAGGATCAGTGACTTTAATTTTAGGAAGGTTTTTAAAATCATAATCCACATCACTAAACTCATTTGAAATTTCTTCTTCAGTCATGATTTCATGCTTGGGTACAAGTTTATGTTTTTGAATATCAAATTCACTTTTCAAAATATTTCCTCCAAAAGAAAAGTTAAAATATAAAATTAGAAACAGGCCTGACGGGAATTGAACCCGCGGCCGCTTGGTTAAAAGCCAAGCGCTCTGCCAGACTGAGCTACAGGCATATTATCCTATTTAAGTTTGAAGCGCCCTGGCCGGGATTTGAACCCGAGTCGCGGGCTCGACAGGCCCACATGATAGCCCCTACACCACCAGGGCATAGACACTCAAATAGCATAATACAAATAATACACTATCAATTACTATCATTTTCATCATATATAAATGTTTTGGAAAATCACATTATTTTCCCAAAAAATATATGATTTCAAATAAATTAAATTGAAATCCCGCCTGCCGGACTTGAACCAGCAACATTTGGATCTACAGTCCAACGCTCTGCCAAATTGAGCTAAGGCGGGAAAATGGGTCCGCCCGGATTTGACGACCAAGCTACCCTACGGACCCACATACAATAAGTATGTAGATAACATACTAATAATAATCTATGCTAACCCATATATAAATGTTACTATAATTTTAACAATATTCAAAAAAATTCATATGGAACATATGAATTAAAAGCCCCGGACGGGAATTGAACCCGCGACCACGAGATTACAAGTCTCGCGCTCTACCAGACTGAGCCACCGAGGCACATGTTAATATTATAGAACAAATTAAATTATGTTGAAAGTTCTTTAAATACTTTACTATAAATAATAAAAATCATACTAAAATTTAAATAACAATAAATTATAATTAATAATCATGATAAATGATGAAACTGAATTACTAGAAAATATTGATGAAACTTTAAAGAATATAAAAGAAAAAAATGCTTTAACCCACTGTATTACAAATTCAGTAACCATTAACGATTGTGCAAATGCAGTTCTTGCAATAGGCGGTTCACCATTCATGGCAGAAGATGCAGAGGAACTTGAAGAAGTAGTGACCATTGCCGATGTGCTTGTAATAAACATTGGTAAATTAAGCAAAGATCAGATTGAAGCTATGAAAATAAGCTGTGAAACTGCTGACAAAACCAACACCCCCATCATATTGGATCCAGTCGGTGTTGGAGTAACCGAACTTAGAAATAAAACAACAGTAGACCTAATAAAAAATCATAATATAACTGCAATTAGAGGAAATATCAGTGAAATAAAGGCTATTGCTAAATTATTTGGTGTTTTAGATGAAAGCAACACTGCAAAAGGTGTTGATGTAAATGCAGAAGATGTAATTACTGAAGAAAATCTAAAAGCAAATGGAAATCTGATTTGTGAATTGGCATCTAAATTAAACACCGTCATATTAGCAAGCGGCCCAATCGACATTTTAACAGATGGTGAAACAACAATAGCCATTGATAACGGAGACGACATGATGCCCCTAATCACAGGCAGCGGATGCATGTTATCCTCTATTGTTGGAAGTTGCATTGGCGGTTCCAGCCCATTAGAAGGAAGTCTTGTTGCAATTCTAGCAATGAATATTGCGGGAGAAAAAGCAAGAGCTAAAGTTGAAGAAAAAGACGAAGGAACCGGTTCATTCAGAGCTTATTTAATCGATTACCTTTACAAAACCAATAGCGAAAGTTTAATTAACGAATCAAACATTAAGATACTATGAAAAATATAGATTTATCATTATACCTCGTCACCGACAAAAGCGACAATGTTGAAAAATTTTTAAATACTATTGAAGAAGCAATAAAAGGCGGAGTTACAGTAGTTCAAATTAGAGAAAAAACTGCCGAAACATTAGATTTCTACAATTTAGCACTGAAAGTTAAAGAGATAACTACAAAATATAATGTTCCCCTAATTATTAACGATAGAGTTGATGTTGCACTTGCCATAGATGCTGAGGGAGTTCATGTGGGCCAATCAGATATGCCTTGTGATGTTACCCGAAAATTAATTGGTGAAGATAAAATTTTAGGCGTGTCAGCAGCCACCATTGATGAAGCTAAAAAAGCTGAAAAAGATGGTGCTGATTATATCGGAACTGGAGCAGTATTTCCAACAGTAACCAAGGATGACGCTCCTTCAATTACAAAACAGGACTTGAAGGATGTTGTTGATTCAATCAGCATTCCTGTTGTTGCAATCGGAGGCATTACTTTAGAAAATGCATCCCAATTAAAGGATACTGGAATTGCAGGACTGTCTGTTGTAAGTGCAATAATGAGTGCTGAAAATCCTAAAAAAGCATCACAAACTCTATTAAATATATTTAATAGATAATTTTATTAAAAAAAAGAGATAAAAGTAAAAAAATATTATTTTTTACTATTTTTTAAAGCTTCTACTGCAGCTAGCTTTTTGCCGGCCAGCATGCTAATGCAAGCTCCACCACCACTGCTTAAATGACTCATGTGTTCTTCCAAACCAAGTCCTGCTGTAGCGGCTGCAATATGGCCTCCACCGATTAATGTAAATCCTTCAGATGTGGCCATTGCATTAATTAAATCTTCTGTACCCATTGAGAATTTCGGATCTTCGAATACACCTGCAGGACCATTTGCAAAAATGTATTTGGCTTCCCTAATTTCTTTTGCATAAAAATCAATTGTTTTTACGCCAATGTCGAAAATAGCTTCGTTTGGAATTTCGCCAACATCTATATCAACTCTTTCACCATCAATTTCACAAGCCACATCCATAGGATATTTGACTTTATCTCCAAATCTTTCGATTAAATCCTTGGATTTTTCAACCATATCTTCATATCCTCTGCTTGCGATGAAATCCTTGTTGACTTGACCGATGTCTGCGCCAGATGCCCATAGGACAATGTTTCCTACGATACCGGTAGTTAGAATAGCATCAGCAGTTCCATTGCTCAATACGTTTTCCATTACATCAATGGAATCTTCCGGTTTCATTCCACCCAATAGAAATACACATGGATGCTCTACGTTATCAAGAGCGTCTTGAATAACAGTCAATTCCTTTTCCATTACTCGTCCAGCAGCTGAAGGAGTGTTAACAGTGAATCCAACTAGTGAAGCTTGTGACCTGTGAGCTGCTGCAAATGCATCATTGATAAAATAATCAATTAATGGAGACAAATGCCTTACCAGCAATGTTTTTGACTGTTCTTCAGGAGTTCTTGAAAGAGATTCCTCTGAGAAAAAACGTGCATTTTCAAGTAAAAGAATTTCATGAGGTTTCAACTCTTTAATAGCTTCTTTTGCAGCATTAGAAAATAAGGAATCAATGTATTTAACCCTTAAGTTTAATATTGTTGATAATGCTTCCGCATGTTGGGATAAAGTTGTGAAGTCCTTTTTACCAGGACGGCTTTGATGAGCAAGAAGTACAACTTTTGCCCCTTTGCTGGATAATTCCTTAATGGTTTGGGCATGCAATTTCAATCTAGTATCATCTAAAATAATGCCAGTACTAGGGTCTACCGGAGCATTAATATCAACTCTTACAAGCACAGTTTTATCTTCAATGTCCAAATCATCAATTGTATTAAATTCTGCCATTTTCTCACTCTATAACTTACTTACCAAATCAAGCAAAGCTTCTTTTGGATTTTCTGCTTTAATGATTCCGGATGCAAGCAGTACTCCATCAGCACCCAAATCCATAGCAGCTTTCATATCATCCCCAGTTGTGATACCTGCACCGCATAAAACCTTAATCTTCTTATTTATTGATTTAACCTCCTTAACAGTATCTTCAACAACTTCCGGTTGAGCTTGAGATACTGGGATGCCTGTTCCGATAAGTTCAGGAGGTTCAACAGCAACAGCAACAGGATCCAATGCCGCAACAGCTTTTGAAGTTTCAATGTTGTTAGTGCAAACACAAGATTCTATTTCATTCGCTTTGCATAATTTTATAACTTCATCAATGTCAGCCAATTTCATTCTTTGTTCTGAATGATTGATTAAAGTTCCACTAATTCCAGCATCAATTAATGTATTAATCAAATTAGAACCTGTGTGCCCTCCAGGAGAAATTGGGTCAATGTGTTGAGCAAAAATAGGAAGTGAAGTTTCTTCACTTATTCTATAAATATCTGCTGCTTGAGGAGCGGCAACCATAGTAATTCCAGACTCGCCAGCAGCACTTTCCAAGTCATGTGCTAGCTCTAAAGCATTTATACCACTTGATTCCAAATAAGTTTTATAGTTCAATATCACAATTGGTGTGTCCATAATAATCCCACAATAACTCTTTAATAATATAATATTTGAAAAACATTATTAAATAAATTTTTGATTAGAAAGTCTGCTTTCGGCCAAGTCAATATACTCCTTTTTAATATCATAACCAATGTAATAACGATTATTTTTAATTGCTGCGATTGCTGTGGTTCCGCTTCCGATAAATGGGTCCAGAACAACATCACCCTCATAACTGTAAAGATTTATGAGTCTATGAGGCAATTCAATTGGGAAAGGTGCTGGATGCCCGATTTTTTTAGCGTTGACAGCAGGAAATGTCCAGATGCTCTTTGTCCATTGGATGAAATCATCATGTTCAATAGAGTCCTTCTTTTCCTGTGCCTTGTTTTTCGAATAGGACTCCTTTGAAAAAATTAGAATGTATTCATGATAATCCCGAAGTACAGGATTTGAAGCTGACATCCAGCTGCCCCATGCACATGACCCTCCTGCACTGGCAGACTTATCCCAAATTATTTCGCCGCGCATTAAGAAACCCAAATCCAGCATGATTTCTATAATCATGGCGTGAAGGGGGATGTAGGGCTTTCTTCCAATGTTTGCTATGTTGATGCAAGCCCTGCCTCCGGTAACCAGCTTTTTATAAGATTCTCCAAAGACTGCAGTCAGCAATTCCAGATACTCGTCCAGGGTCAAATCGTCATCATACTCCTTTCCAACATTATACGGCGGAGAAGTAATCATTAAATGAATGCTGTTGTCCGGAACTTCATTCATCTTTTCGCTGGATTTGCAATATATCTTATTTAAATCATGTTCATCAATCTTAAACTCCTTAAAATCAATATTTTTTGGAACTTTAAGGTTTTCATATAACTTTGAACTATAAAATTTCTTTGAACTGTGCGATTCCCTTAAAACAGAACCGAATGATGCAGTTTTAGTTTTTCTTACCACTTCAATACCTCTTTATAAGATTTAAAAACTTTAATCCTTTTTCTTCATAGGTGTTTTCCGCATTAGCACTTTCAATATACTTGCCTAAGTCTTTCAGATTTTCCATTCCAGAAAAGAAGTTTAAATCTTGAGTAAACAGTTTATTAATATGTGTTTTTAACTCAGATGTATTGTCAAACCTGATAAATCCTCTTTTTGGAGTGGTTTTACGAGTATTGCCGTGATTTAAAGGAAATGGATTTAATGACCAGAATCCTTGAATTATTCCTGAACTTTTGAGATAATCCGCCTTTTTGCAAAATCCATTGGACAATGGCGCATTACCTATAACAATTATTGGAATTTTAGAAGACTGTCCGTTGAAAACTCTAATATCTATGCATTTGCCTATGGCCTTCAAGATTGAATCCGATCGTGTGAAACTTGGCTTTCCCTGGTGGGTTCTGAAATCGCCAATTTCTGTTAGCCTATTTGATTTTGCGTCATACTGCCAATTCCACACAATAGACATTTTAACTTCAAATATTACTTTTACTTCACATGGCTTTAAAATTTTTTTGTTGTTGTCTGCAATTACGATGTCCGCAGGAGAACGGGATGTAATGCCCAATGACGGAATTCTGGCTTGTTTTACAAGAAACAACCCTTCATCATCAATGAGATTGCCGAACAGATTGCAAACCCAATTTTCAGTGAACTCTCCAATCAGGGAATTGCGAGACTGCAACGTTGATTTTCTACCCCTATACCCTTTTGGCCAGTACGCCAAATAACGACCGTCATCGCTTTTGTAGAACAGTTGACTTGGAAACGCCCTGTCCATATTATTAATAAAAAATAATTTCTCTTGATTTTTATTCCATAATCTCATAATAAAAAATATAATTATTAAACATATAAATATTTTATAAAAATATAAATACAATATTGTTCAATATTAATAAAATTTATTTCACCTTGTAAAAATGTATATACCACCAAAAATAAAAATAACTTTGATTTTATGTCATTTAATAAAAGCCAAATTGAAAAACTAGAAAAAAGCGGATACCGGTTTGTCGGTACACATGGTCATGCAGCCGTAAAAACCTGCCACTGGACTCGCCAAAGCATTGTAGATAAAGGAGTTTGCTATAAAGAGAAATTCTATGGAATCCAATCACATAGATGCCTTCAAATGTCTCCGGCAGTCCCTAATTGCCAACAGGAATGCGAATTTTGTTGGAGAGATTTAACTTATACCCAAACAGAATGGGAAGATGATGACTATGATGACCCTAAAACCATTGTAGATGGAGCTATCAAAGCACAGAACAATTTATTATGTGGCTTTTATGGAAATAAAAAGGCAAATAGAAAAAAACTAGAAGAAATTAAAAACCCTACCAATGCAGCCATTTCCCTTGCCGGAGAACCTACACTCTATCCAAAAATCGATGAGCTGATTGGAGAATTCAACCGCAGGGACTTTACAACATTTGTAGTGAGCAATGGCCAATGTGTCGACAGGTTAAGAAATCTAGAAAATGATCCATACCAACTATATCTTTCCTTGGATGCACCTAACGAGAAAATATTCAAAGAAGTTTGCAGACCAAGAATAAATGATGCTTGGAACAATTTAAACGAATCACTTGAAACATTAGCTAGTTTTAACTCCCGTACATGTATAAGAAATACCTGCGTTAAGGGAAGAAACATGGAACAGCCTGAAAAATATGCGGAACTGATTAAAAAAGCAGATCCCGATTTCGTAGAAGTCAAAGCATACATGTGTGTCGGCTCATCAAGAGAACGTTTGACATTGGACAATATGCCATCTTTTGATGAGGTAAAAGAATTTGCAAAAAAAATTGGTGATGAGTGCGGTAAAGAGTTAGTTAATGAATCTGAAATCAGTCGTGTTGTTCTGCTCGAATAGCAATTCTTTTACCGATTTCAAATGCACTTTCTAAATCTTTTGGAAATTGTGTTTTGCGAATGTGCCTTCTCTCTTTTTCATCAAAAGAATCTGAAACATATCTTGAATAATCCTTAAATTGATATGTTTCATAAACATAGAGATGTTCAGGCTTAGAGAACATCCTCTCCAAACCCATTTCAAAGTGATCATGAAGGTCATGATATCCAATTTGATATGAAATCTCCTCTGACGCATTCATGGTGTAAATGTAAGCTAACGGCATCTTTTTATGTTCAACCGTTTCGGTTTTGCTGTATGCAACAAATGGAAATACGAATCTTTCCAAAAAGCATCTCATATTTCCAGTTACATCACTAAGGTAAATCGGTGATCCCAATATAATACCATCAGCCTGCACAATTTCATCCAGAATAGGTTTTAAGTCATCTTTTTGAACACATCTGCCATAATGCTTCCCATCTTTTATTTTACATGCAAAGCAACTCTTGCATCCATGGAAAGGAAAATCATATAGGTTTACCCTTTCTGTCTCAGCATCAGGGAAAACTGATTTTACACCTTCTAAAGCTTTATCCAAAAGCTGTGCAGTATTACATTTTGGTCTTGGAGAACCATTAATGGCAAAAAATTTCATTTATCTCCCTTTCGCTTTTAATTCATTGCAAATCTCAACCGCTTTTTTAGCTGCTTTTTCCATAGAGGTTTCATATGGAATTCCAGCTTTTTCCAAGATTTCCTGACCTTCTTTTTCATTAGTACCAGTTAATCTGATAACGATTGGAACATCACGTTTAACATGCGCTAAAGCTGCGATAACACCTCGAGCAACATCATCCGCTTTAGTAATTCCGCCTAAAACATTTAAAAATACTACTTTAACAGGGTCATAGTTTAATACAATGTTTAAAGCCTGATTGATGATTTGTTCTGAAGCTCCACCACCAATATCCAAGAATGTTGCCGGTTCGCCACCATTAAGCTTAATCATATCCATTGCAGTTAAAGTCAAACCTGCACCGTTACCAATAACAGCAATGTCACCATCCAATTGAACGAAATCAACCGCTTTTTTCTTATAGTGCATTCTTTGAACCAAGTCCTCATGTCTGTATAATGAATCGTTTTCAACAACCAATTTAGCATCGGCAGCAATGAGGCCATCCGGTGTTAAAACTAGAGGGTTAATCTCGGCAGTATCGGCATCATATTTTGTAAATACCTTATACAATTTCCAGATTATATCTCCCATCGGAGAAATCAAATCGGACGGAACTTCCATTTTGCGTGCAACTTCACGTGCTTCGTATGGTAAAAATTCAAGCAAAGGATTTGGATAGTATTTTATAATCTTTTCAGGGTTTGTTTTAGCTAAGTTTTCAATTTCAACCCCACCTTCCTTACTTGCTAAAATTACAGGTCTTCTTGCACCTCTATCAACTGAAACGGTTATGAAAAATTCATGCAAAATTTCAGCTTTTTCTTCAATTAACAAATGGTTTACTTTTTCGCCCTTAATTTCCATTTCTAAAATTTCACTGGCGACTTTTAAAGCTTCCCCAGGGTTATTTGCAAATTTGATACCGCCTGCTTTACCTCTACCACCGGTTAAAACTTGCGCTTTAACAACTACAGGAACGTTCATCTCTGAAGAAATGGCCATGGCCTCTTCAGGATAATTTGCAACATGCCCTTCTAAAAGTGGAATGCCTTCCTTTTGAAAAATTTGTTTTGCTACACTTTCAAAAAATCTCATTATAACACCTATTCCGCTAGAGCATATCCTGCTTCAAAGGCACTGATATTCTTCTCTTCGGTTCCTGCAGGAACACTGACTTCAATAGCCTTAATAGCTGCTTCTTTGGATATGACTCCAGTAATTTTTGTAATTGCCCCTACCATAACAATGTTTGCTACGATTTTAAGACCGATTTCATCTGTAGCTGTTTTGGTAGCAGGAGCTTCATAAACTTTAATATTATGCTCTTCAATATAATCCTTAACATCTTCAACATCAGTTGTTCCAGGATCAACAATTAAAGTTCCATTATCTTTTAAATCCACAATATATTTGATTAGAGCTTCATTAGACATTGCAACTAAAATATCAGGACTTTGAACTTTTGGATAATCAACTTTTGTATCGCTGATTACAACTTCACATTTGGAAGCTCCACCACGAGCTTCAGGACCATAAGATTGAGTTTGAACAGCTTCTTTACCGTCAAAAAGGCTTGCAGACTTACCTAAAATAATACCTGCAAGAATAATTCCTTGACCTCCAAATCCACAAATTCTAATTTCAGTTCTCATTTTATCCACCTATAACTCTGTCTCATATGCGGAATTGATAAGAGTTCTCTTACCAAATTTCTCTACACTAATTTTGTCAACATTCTCTGTGAACTCGTCTCTTTGGGTATTTGCAAATTCACCCACGACAATTTTACCTTCCAATTCTTTTGGTCTCATCCTATCGGCAGCTGATTTGAATACTGTATTGGCTTTCATGACTGCTGCCATTGCAGTAGGAGTCTTGAGTTTGTTTTTACGACCAAAATAAGTTGGACATTGGGTTGCAACTTCAATAAATGAAAATCCTGGATTTTTTAATCCGTCCTTAATGGAAGTTACCAAATTTTCAATTTGAACAGTTGTCCATCTTGCAGAATAAGTTGCTCCGGCAGCTGCAACAAGTTCTGCTAATTTAAATGGAGCATCTTGATTACCATAAGGAGCTGTGGTTCCAAAACTTCCTTTAGGAGATGTAGGACTAATCTGACCACCAGTCATTCCATAAATATTATTATTGATACAAATAACAGTTAGATTAATGTTTCTTCTAGCTGCATGAATTAAATGATTACCACCAATGGAAGCGGCATCACCATCACCGGTGAATACAACCACGTCCAAATCCTTATTGGCTGTTTTCAAACCGGTTGCAAAGCTTAACGCCCTTCCGTGAGTAGTATGTAAAGAATCGCAATTCAAATATCCTGGAATTCTTGAAGAACAGCCGATTCCAGAAACCATTGCAATGTTATCGAAATCCATTTCCGCCTTTTCCATTGCAGCTAAAAATGCATTTATAATAGCACCATTTCCACAACCTGGGCAGAAAATGTGAGGTAATCTGTCTTCTCTTAAATAAGGGAGAAATCTATTTTGTTTTCCTTCAGACATTTTAGTTTCCTCCTATTTCATCAATTTTCTCTAATATTTCATCAGGAGTAGGTAATAAACCTCCAATGACGCCTAACAGATGAACATTCTTATCTTTGACAACACGGTCAACTTCATAATACATTTGACCTAAATTCATTTCCACAACAATGACATCACTTGCATTTGCTGTCAATTCTTTAATTTGCTCTTCTGGGAAAGGCCATGGAGTGTCAATTTTGATATATCCCACTTTTTTATCTGTTTTGTTTACTGCTTCAACAACAGACCTGACAGGGGCTCCATAAGAAACAAGGACAATGTCAGCATCGTCACAGTTTTCACTTCTTACTGAGCAGATTTTATCCCTGTTATTTAAAACCTTATCACAAATTCTTTGGATAAGCTTATCATGGGTTTCAGGTGTGTTTGTATCCGGATATCCTCTTTCATCATGAGTCAAACCGGTAACATGTATATTGAATCCATCACCGAATGCTGGCATTGGAGTGGTTCCATTTTCAATATTTTCAAACGGCAAATAATCATCGCTTTTTTCTGGCCTTACTCTAGCGACGATTTCAATATCATCATCCACAATAATTTTTTCTCTCATATGCCCAATAACCTCATCGGCCATTACAAAAACAGGCACTCTGTATTGTTCAGCTAAATTGAATGCTTTAATTGTAAAATCAAAGAATTCCTGAACGCTGGATGGGGATAATGCAATTGGTTCATAATCACCATGTGAACCCCAACGAGCCTGCATCATATCACCTTGTGCGGCCATAGTCGGTTGAGCGGTTGAAGGGGAACCTCTTTGAACATCAACAATTACGATTGGAGTTTCGCTCATAAAGGCATATCCAATATTCTCTTGCATCAATGATATGCCCGGACCGGATGTTGCGGTCATTGCTTTAGCTCCACCCCATGAAGCACCAATGATGGCGCCTGCGGAAGCTATTTCATCTTCCATTTGAACAAAAGAACCTCCAACCTTAGGCAATTCACGGGCTAAGGTTTCAGCAACTTCTGTGGATGGAGTAATAGGATAACCTGCAAAGAATCTGCATCCTGCAGCTATTGCTCCTTTAGCACATGCTTCATTTCCTTGAATAAAAAATTCTTCAGCCATTTTCTAACACCTACTTTTTCCCCTTTGTGAAATTAGGATTAAAGTTAATATCATTGTCTTCATTCATCCACCAATTTTCAGGCAAGTCAACTGTGATTGCTTGATCAGGACATGCAATCTCACAAGTACCGCATTTTGTACAACGTTCTTCAAACTTGACGAATGGCAATTGTACTCCTTTTTTATTAACTTCAGGAGATATTGCATATACGTTTTTATAACACATAAATAAACAAAGATGACATCCTTTACACAAATTTTCATCAATAATAATCAATTTTTAATCTCCTAATAATTCTATGATAACTTAATCTAGAATGTATTATATTTATGTTAATAAACATTTAAATATCTTATTAAAAATCATGATAAATTCAAAAATATTAAAATTATTAAAATATTAATATTAAAATATGAAGCACTTGACTACACCAATTTCCGATGAGGACTTGAAACATCTCCATGTAGGGGATCAAATCAGCATTTCCGGGACAATATATACCGGACGTGACGCAGCACTTCCCCAACTTGTTGAATCAATAAAGAAAGATGAAGTTCCATTTGATTTGAATGGAAGCGTCATCATGCATACCGCATTTAGCGAAGCGGGGATAGCCCCAACAACAAGCAGCAAAGTAGAAATCGAATCAACAATCCCGTTTTTAAGTGAAAATGGTGTTAAAATTCACATTGGAAAAGGAATGTTAAGTGATAAGACAATTGAATCATTGAAAGAAAACAATTCTATTTTTGTAATAACACCGCCGGTTGCGGCATTGCTTACAAGTAAAGTTTGTGAAAAAAAGTGTGTTTTATTTGAAAATGAAGGCATGGAAGCCATGTTTGAATTAAAAGTAAAAAATATTCCTGGAATTGTAGCAATCCAGGATGGAAAAAGTATTTAAGAAAAAGACTTATTCGTCTTCTTCTTCATCGTTGGATTCTTCTCTTTTTTCGAATTCATCTACGAAATTAACTTTGGTAATTTCTTCGATGTTATCCCAGATGTCTTTAGCTATTCTGAATCTTGCAAAGGTAATGTCCATGTAAGATTGTTGGTCGAATTTAGCCATTTCATCTAATTTGATGTTTGCTACGCCATCAACAATGTCGATTTCGGTTTTTTCAATGTCAACATTAGGGTTGGAGTAGTGTAACTCAATCATACTTTTGATTTTGTCTGCTTCATCTTCGATGATTTCATCTACTTCAACATCATAAATTAAGTCTTTTCCTGCTAACTCATGGTTAAAGTCAACTTTTACTCTTCCACCGTTTACGGTTAATATTCTACCAGTTGCACCTTCAGATTGGATTCTCATACCAGGAACAGGAGTCATGCCTTGTCTTTTGAATTCTTTCATAGGCACTAATTGAATCATTTTAGGATCTCTTGGACCGAATGCATTGTCTGAATCAACTTCAACATGTTTGGTTTCTCCTTCTTCTAATCCAATGATTGCTTCTTCAATAGCAGGTAATAAGTGGTTTCCACCTACAACAATAGGAATTGCTTTGTAAGTTTTGTTCTCTTCGAAAATTCCAGCTTCTTGTGCAATTTCATCATAAGTAGTATCGAATACTTCATCAGTTTCTTTGACTTTACCAGTAAAATTTACTCTTACAAAATCTCCGTTATCTACAGCCATAATAATTACGCTCCTTAATAATTTTGATTAAATAATTTGTTAATAAATATAACATTAATAATTATAGTAACCATTACTTATTAAAGTTTTGTTTATTACAAACGTTATTGTAAAAAATAAATGTTACTGAAAAAATTAAATCATTCAATGGAAAATACTTTTCAAACGCTCTTTCTAAAAAGATAATATTTATTATAAATATAAATATAAATCATGCAAAGAAGGGGAGCAGTCAATCTACCGCTACATGGAGGCCATCCTCCAAGCTGGTTATTTTCAAGAATGGTCAAGCTGTCAGGAGCTCTAGCCTCCGTCATAATTGAAGAGTACAGCTTAAACGAATTTTTGAATAGAATTTCCAACCCCTACTGGTTTCAGGCATTCTCATGTGTTTTAGGTTTCGATTGGCACTCCTCAGGAACAACCACAACCACACTGGGGGCATTGAAGGCATCTTTAAGTCCAGAGGAACATGGAATATATCTGACCGGAGGCAAAGGTGCAAAATCAAGAAAAACACCACAGGGAATCGAACATGCCGGAGAAGTGTTTAATTTAAAAACAAAAACAACTGAAAAGCTAATTGAAACAAGCAAATTATCTGCTAAAATCGACAACTCCTGCATTCAGGACGGCTACACATTATATCAGCACAACTTCTTCGTTACCGAAAAAGGAGATTGGGCTGTTGTTCAGCAAGGCCTGAATGCTGCCAACAAATATGCTCGAAGATATCATTGGTTAGGCTCAGAAGTTGAGAAGCTACTGAATGACCCCCACAGCGGAATATCATGTGATAAAAAAACACCAAACACATTAAACATGTCTTCAAAAGACAGCGAAGAAGCTCAAAAAATAAGTGTTGATTTAATCAACGATAACCCTAATCACTTAAGGCAATACTTCAAAAGAAAGGACAATCAAATGCTTCTGGAAGATTTCACAATGCCGGAACATCACCCAGTTTTGGACATGGACATTTCAGATAAGGAATTTGAAGTACTGACAAAAGCCTGGGAAATACAGCCTGAAAATTATGAAGAATTAATTTTGCTTCAAGGAATTGGTCCTAAAAAAATAAGGGCTCTGGCATTAATCTCCGATTTGGTGTATGGTGAACCGGCAAGCTGGAAGGATCCTGTAAAATACAGTTTCACACACGGAGGAAAAGACGGCTTTCCCTATCCTGTCGACAGGGACGTTTACGACAATTCAATCCAAACAATTAGGGATGCCATAGACCAGGCACGTTTAAAAAAAGATGAAAAATTAAAAGCCATTAAGAGACTGGACGATTTCATCTCTTAACGATTTTCATTATGGATATTTACAGTTTTTCCATGAGCTGTTGGGATAACCTCCAGCACAGGATTTTCAAATTCAAGCTCAAACTCCTTACCATCCATCAACAAATGCTGAAATACTGCTAATGAGGATACTTCAGAATGAGGCTGTGTTGTAACGGACACATTCCAGTCAGCAGCCTTATAAACTTTTCCAGGAACCTTGGCTCCGCCAACGACTATTAAAATATCAGAACCATCTTCCCTAATTTCAGGAGCAATCTCATGAGCCTGGGAACCATACATTGTTAAATGCACTACTTTTCCACCATCAGCTTTCCATTTATTAATAACACCCATATAACTTTCAGTATGTTCTATTTCAAAATTTCCTCCAAATCTGGAGGCAGTATCTCTTACATTTTCCATTAATTTGTTATCCCTTTCACCGGCAAGGTATATTTTGCTTGCTCCAAATGCACGGGCGGTTAGACATACATGAGTTGTAATACGAGTATCCCTTTTTAATCTGTGATCTAATCTTAAAACATTAACGTTCATAATATCAACGAATTAATTAAATTGTAAAAATAATAATCTAATATTTCAAATTAAAAATATATAATAATTTGCTTGAAAATGATGAAGTTATCATCCATATGCGAAAGCGAAAACAACAATAAATTATAGATGAGAAAAAACAATGGAGGTGAACCATACAGTGTAATAATATGAATAGATGATAACTCATCAAAAAGTATTATGAAACTTTTGATTAATAAACTAATCGTTTATTCAACTACAATATTGATTTAAAGGTGTAAAATTAATTTAAATATAATATAAAGCAATTGACATGAATAACAATACAAATAAACGGCCAACTTCATTACTCATTCCAAGCACGTCACCATTAGCTAAAACGAAATTGCGCCTTGCCATTAATGCAATGATAAAACCGCTGACCATGGCACCTACCACACCAACAACACCAACTAAACCGCCCAACAACCATGCAATACAACCGACAATGACAGTTGACGCAAAATAATTTGGAATATTGGTTTCTCGGATAAAGTAACTTCCAATTCCCGGAATCAGAGGTTCAGACAACAATGCAGTAGTGATTAAAGATGTTTTAGCCGCCATTTCACAGATAATGATACCATATATAAAATTGTAATCCAAAATATTGTATAATCCTGCAACAGTAAGGATTGCAACTAAAAATACGCTCGCTACCCCTCCAGCACCTACTGACGGGTCTTTCATGACTTTGATTTTACGTTCAGGATCTCCATGAACCATGACCCCATCAGCCATATCCATTACGCCGTCCAAATGATTATAACCGGTAATCAGCATCAAGAATGCATAAACGATAGCTGCTGTGAAAAATGAATTCAAGTGCAGGAATTCTAAAGATATATATCCGCATATGGCCGCCAATATGCCTATGAATAAATGTATGAATGGCCAGCACCAAGTTAACTTGGTCATATACTCGATTGAAGTATAAACCTTAATCGGCAATATTGTTGAAAAAGTTAAAAGTCCCAAAATAGACCTTATTGGTGAGAATTCCTCATCTTCAAAATAGCTATCATCTTCCATAATCATTCCTCAAATATTTTTGATATGCACCCTGCAATTAAACCGGCGAAAATATCATCAAGCACTGGCGGCAATCCATAGATAATTCCTGGTTTTGCCTCGGCATATCTTTTATAATTAAATATCGCTTTTGTTCCTGCAATCTGATTGGAAATAGCCAATCCAAGCACCTCATCAGTGTAAAGATAAACAGATTCGTCATTTACATTGAGTTCCCTTATTCTATTTCCAGTTAAATCCTGTTCCATTCTCATTGCAGCAACCAATAATGTTATAACATTAATATCCGTTAATGATTTGAGAATTTGCTCTTTCATTTTATCTTTTAACTCATCAGTGACATCAACATCATCAACAAGCTCCATTCCCGCATCCACCAAGTCGCCAATCAAAATTCCTTCAGAAACAAAGTAATCAAGGATTCCAAATGTTAAATTCAATTTTTCAATTGCATCCTCCAGGCTTATTTCAACTGCATCTTCAATTCTGATTTTCAAATCATCCCAATCGATTTTGTCATATTCCGCATTATTTATATCTAAAGAAGTCGCATCATTTTCAGGAATATTGGACAAGACTGCCAAAAAATCATCAGTATTTAGAATGTTTTGAATATGAAGAGGCAATGCCCTATATGCAAGGGTTTTAGCCTTGATATTTGTTACTATCTTAAATATCTTAAGCAAATCTTTTGGTGAGATTACTTTATCAATGTAGATTACATGACTTAAATTAATCCTTGCGTTGGCAAATCCCTTTGAAGAATTGGCAACCTGCAACTGGCTAGTGAAATCTTCAATTTCAACATCATTTGACATGAATGTGAAAACTGTCAAATCATCATAGGTATTTTCAAAATAATCAACGTTATCTACTGCTTGTGCAATATATGAACCTTGTAACTGGTTAAATCTTTCAGCACGTTTTGCAGTAGCTTCAAATTCATTTTTAGAATTGATGACATTGACATTTTCAACAATATCAATCCCATCGCTTACAGTAAAATCGCTGAATGCCAAAAAATGATTTGGATTATTAATGCAAATCCCATAATCTTTTTTGATGATATTGAATTTCATGTTATAACCTATTGATAATATATATTAATTATTTAATTTAAATTTATATTATATCATCAAAAAGGACTTATCATTATGACAATTATTATAGACCCACAAGGAAGTGGAATAGCCGGGAATATGTTAATAGGAGCATTTGTTGATTTAGGGGCGAATGCCAATGAATTGAAGGAAATCATGGAAAAATCAGCGAATGATTTTGGAAAAATAGAAGTGAAATTTGAAAAAGTTGTCAAGCATGGAATTGATTCCACCTACTGTAATGTTGAAATGCTTGAAAATAAAGATTCCATTAATTATCCTGACTTTATTGAAAAAATAAATAATCTTGATTTGGATGAAAAGGTTAAGAAAACTTCCATTAAAGTATTTGAAAGAATAGCTAAAGCAGAAAGCAAAGTTCATGGGAAAACCCTTGAAACTGTGCATTTCCATGAAGTCGGAGCTAGTGACGCAGTAGCGGATGTGATAGGTTCTATTTATGCATATTATAATCTAAATTTAGATGAACAAAAAGTAATTGGGCTTCCAATTGCCGTTGGAGGGGGAAGAGTAAAAACAGCTCATGGAATAATACCTGTTCCGGCACCGGCAGTTGTGGAAATCCTGAAAGGTGCCGAAATGATTGGCGGACCTGTTGACAGCGAACTTGCAACTCCAACCGGCACTGCAATCTACATGGAAATCTGCGATGAAATAAGAAAATTCATTCCAATGACTAAAGCTGAAAAAGTCGGATACGGTGCTGGAAAGAAAGATTTTGATTATCCTAACGTTTTAAGAATTATAGAAAGTTCAGACATTACAGAAAGTGACGAAATAGATGTCATTGAAACAAATATCGACCATTTAACAGGTGAAGAAATAGGATATCTATTTGATAAGCTTTTGGATATCGGTGCAAGAGACGTTTCCATTACACCAATAATCATGAAAAAAAATAGGCAGGGAAGTCTGTTGAAAGTAATTTCCAAAAAAGAAAACAGGGAAAACATCATTGAAACAATCTTTAAAGAAACAGGAAGTTTAGGAATTAGAATTGCTCCAAATATCCATAGAGGAGTAGCTAAACGAGAATTTGTTAAAAAAACAGTAACCATCAATGATAAGGAATACGAAGTAACTTTCAAAATAGGCTATGTCAATGGCGAAATCATATCAAAAAGACCGGAATATGAAGATTTAAAAAGAATAGCTGAAGATAGCCGATTGCCGCTTAAAGAAATTAAAGAGTTGATTAAATGAAAAAAGCAATTTCCGTTTTGTCCGGAGGTCTTGACTGTACTGTTGCAACATCTGTTTTCAGCAAAGATCATGAAATTCATGCCATTACATTCAATTATGGGCAAAAGGCATTCAAAAGAGAATTACAGGCCTCAAAAGAAATTTGCAATAAAATGAATTGGAACCATGAAGTGATTGACCTTCCATGGTTGGCTGAAATTAGTAATTCCAGCTTAAATACTGATGAAGACATTCCTGAACTAAAAGAAGAAGACCTGGATGACTTGAATAAAAGCCAGGAAAGTGCAATCAATGTTTGGGTTCCCGCCAGAAATACAGTGTTCACTTCAATAGCTCTGTCCTATGCTGAAAGCATTGGCGCCGATGCAATAATTGTCGGATGGAATGGTGAGGAAGGTGCAACATTTCCAGACAATTCCAAAGAATATATGGAAAAATTCAATGAATTAATTGACGTTGGATCACCCGAAAAAATTAAAATTGAAGCACCATTGATTGATTTGAATAAAGAGGAGATAGTAACATTAGGTCTTGAATTTGGTGCTCCAATGGAATTAAGCTATTCTTGTTATAAAGGAGAAGAAAAACAATGTGGTGTTTGTGAAAGCTGCATGAGGCGGAAACGAGCATTTAAAAACTTAGGAATAAAAGATAAAAGTGAATATGAAATTTAATCATATTCTTCCAAATCCTTTTTCCAATTAACCTCATCCAAATCACAATCGGCCCTCATACAATTAGAAACATTATCAATAGAACGATATAATCTTTCAACACCACGGGCAGATTTTTCATAATTAGCTACACGTGACCTTCTAATTCCAATGCTTGCCGCTTCTCCATATGAATCAATGTCTGCACCAATGAATATGAATTCCCAATTGTGACTGCTAATCATACTTTTAATCTGAGATTTTGAAAATTCAACAGAAGCATTTTCCATACCATCAGTCATTATGACAAACAAAACCTTATTGTCAATCTCCTTATCAAGGGTGACAATGGTTTTTCCGATTGCATCCAAAAGAGCAGTCATTCCTCTAACATAGTATTCATCAGAAGTGAGTTTTTTAACCTCATCAATTGGTTGCCTTTTGTATAATAATTCATATTTGTCATCGAATAATATTGTGGTCACGTTAGTGTTGGACTCTTTTTTTCTTTCCTTTTCAATAAAAGAATTGAATCCCCCAATTGTGTCCTGTTCTGATTCATGCATGGACCCACTTCTGTCTATCAAAAAGACCAAATCTAAATCCTGGCTTTGAGCTACATCTTTCATTTTTTCACATCCTGCAAAATTTTTATAATTAATGTATAAATAAATTATTAGTAATTTATAACTAACTTATACACAATATATTATCTAATATGTAATATATAAACCTTTCGAAAATAACAACTGGTAAAAAATGAAAAAATAAAAAATGTAAAAACAAGGCATATCTTGCCTAAATATGGAAAATAAGATTAATTAGATGCAAATTTTGCATCTTTTAAAATAAAATCAAAATTAAGCTTACACAAACTAACTAACTTAATTTGCAAGCTTTTCATCACTGATTGACAACAATGGCTAAAGCTTAACTCCGCAATTAGTGCAAAACTTAGAATCCTCTTCCAATGGAGCGCCACAACTAGGGCATTTAGGAACATTTTCAGCATTTTGAGGCGGTTGTTCGGCCTCAGTTTTTGGAGCGGAATTGTTGCCTATAACCGGTTTTGAATAAAAGTCTGTTTCATTTTCGATTTCAGCAATTAACTGTTGCATACCAGCAATTCTTTTTGAATCAGCAGGGTGTGTTGAAAAGAAATCATGTTCATTAGAGTTTTGCTTTGACATGGATTCCCAAAATGCCGGAATTTGTCTGATATCATATCCTGCCCAATGAATAATCATCATTCCTAACCTGTCAGCTTCAAGCTCCTGGTCCCTTCCCCATGGATTCAATAATAAAAATTGGGAACCTGCACTGGCAACATTTGTAGCTGCTCTTGTCAGATTACCTAGTGCTCCCAAACCGAAAAGATCCATTGCAAGGCTACCCACCCATGCAGCGGAAGCAATTGCATTTTGGGCACTTTGAGCACTGGCTCTAGTTCTTGAGTGGTCAAGCAGTGCATGAGCCATTTCATGACCTAAAATAAAAGCAACTTTTTCTTCAGTGTCTGCAACTGAGAAAATGCCTGAAAACATTACGATTTTCCCACCAGGCATACAGAAAGCATTTACAACATCATTGGCAACCAAATGGACATCCCAATCATAATAATTTTCAACATAATCAAGCCTGCCAATCTTGGACAAGTAATCCTGGACAGTATTGATTAAATTTAAAGCAACCTTAATAACAGCTTGTCCGGTTGGAGTATTGTCTAAAAGCTGTGACTGATTAATCATAGCATAATACTCATTATAAGACTGTTGAAGGAATTTATCATCATTTACAATGTCAAAATGCTTTTTTCCGGTAAATGGATTTACGCCACTTCTATCATCTTTTGCCATGATTAATATTATGAACAACATTTATATTAAAATTGCGGATACTGTCAATTTTAATATGCTTGCCCCATTAATTAATAGTCTTAGATATGGCAATCCCACTATTAATTGAACCAATATAAGCAATGTTCTTTAATATTTAAAACAAGTGCTTGTCTTTTTAGAATAGCAATTATTGCAACTTTGACATATTGCAACACCCTCACCATTTGCTTTCCAATCTGCTAAAAAGTCGGCTTGAGCAACAAACGGTTTTGACATAGAAATAAATTCCACATTTGAATTATTCAATACATCATTGATTTTAGCCATTTCGCGCAGAGATCCACCAAGAACAACGGGAACGTCAACAGCATCAATCAAATCATCAACATAGATTAAAAATGGATGTTTTACACCTTTATCATAAATTTGAGAGATTGTACGTGCGGTCAATTGTATGCTATCTGCACCGGCTTTTTCCAATTCCCGAGCAATAGCTATGCTTTCATCTGCTGTGATACCGCCTTTTCTAACATCCCACGGATTAATCCTGCAGCTTACATGCATATCCATGGTCTTTTTGATAACCTTAATTATCTCTGATGAAATTCTAACTCGGTTTTCAGTATTTCCGCCATATTTGTCCTCTCTTTGATTGAAATAAGGATTCATGAATCTTGCCAGGTAAAAATTGTTTCCCATATTTATTTGAATACCATCAAAACCTGCAAAAGAGAACTTTTTGGCAGCCATAATGACTTCTGCCTGCAATTTCCTTATCCCATCCTGTGAGATATCATTGGCTTCAACCTTCTGGTTTTCACCATCATCATAGTAAAAAAACGCCAATTGGCCCAAAATTGGAACATCATATTTGTGAACAATATCAGTGACCATCTGATAATCTTTTATAAATCCCCTATAGTTTAAATTGGCTGAATAAGGGAAAAATCTATCCTTATGGTCAAGTGCGAAAATTTCTGATACAATCAAACCAGTCCCACTGCTTGCAATGCCTTCATACCTATCATAAATTGCAGGTGTTAAAAAGCCACCCTCTTCAGTTTCTGTCTCCCAAGTTCCGGTTCTAACAATTCTGCTCTTTAATTTTAAATCGCCTAATTTACATTCATCAAATATATCTTTCATAACAATCACAGCAAATAACTACTTCATTTTATATTATTATAATCGGAGGAATATTTAAATTTAAAGTAAGTTTGAAGTTACCGAATATTAATTCAATAATAACTAAAAAAATGAACAAACAATGAAAAAATAAAAAAAATTAATTAAAAATAGAACATTTAAATAAAAAAATAAATAAACTATAAAGCAACTAAGTTAAATGGAGGGAAAAATATGGTAAACGCTATTCTTGCAGCAATATTGTCCTTTATAATTCCTGGTTTAGGTCAAGCTATAGCTGGTGATATTAAAAAAGGTATAATATTCTTTATAATTGCATTAGTTTTAGGAACAATTGTTACATATGTCCTTAAGGGAGCCACCTGGGGTTACATTATAGACCTCATTTATTCCATTTATGTGGCATATGACGCATATCAAATGGCTCAATAAGAAAGATATTAACTTATTTTTCTTATTTTATTTTTTTAAAAAAAGTAAAAACACAAAAAGAAATAATTAAAAAAAGAGTAAAAAAAAGGTAATCTATTTGATTACCATTAAAGTATCACCTGCACTAACAGCATCACCAGGTTCTACAAAGATTTCCATTACTTCACCATCAACTTCAGATTGAATGTCGTTTTCCATCTTCATAGCTTCAATGACACAGATAGTTGATCCTTTAGTGACTTTATCTCCAACATTAACGTTGAGTTTAATTACCATACCTTGCATTGAGGAAGTGACTCCTCCTTCAACAGGTTTGAAGTTTCCGCTTGCAGTCTCTTCAATTTCCATGAATCCTGTAGGCATGATTTTAACTTCATACATGTCTCCATCAACTTCAACATTATATTGAGTTGGAATTCCAATAGCTTCGTCTTCAGTGAATGCATGAGGAGCTTTGAGTTCTTCTTCTTCAGCTTCACCTTTAAGGAATTTTGGAGCGATTGGAGGATATAATGCATAAGTTAATGCATCTTCATCAGATTTTACAAAACCTTTTTCCTCACCTTCTGACTTGAATTTATCAAATTCAGGTTCAAGCAAGTCTGCAGGTCTGCAAGTAATGACCTCTTCATCACCAATGATTTTTTTAGAAATTTCTTCATCAACAGGTGCAGGCGGTTTACCGTACATTCCTTTCATGTATTCTTTTACTTCATTGGATACTGTTTTGTATCTTTCGCCACCTAAAACATTCATTACAGATTGAATACCAACAATTTGGCTTGTTGGAGTTACAAGAGGTGGATATCCCATATCTTTTCTTACACGAGGCATTTCTTCCAATACATCATTGTATCTGTCAAGAGCATTTTGCTCTTTAAGTTGAGAAATAAGGTTTGAAAGCATTCCACCAGGAATTTGGTATAATAATACATCAGCATCAATACTTGTTGAAATAGGATCTAAAATACCTAAGTATTTTTCCTTAATATCATCAAAGTATTTTTTAATATGAGCTAATAATTTTAAATCAAGGCCAGTGTCGAATTCTGTGCCTTGTAGGGCTGCAACCATACTTTCTGTAGGAGGTTGGCTTGTTCCCCATGCAAGAGGTGAAATAGCTGTATCAAGAATGTCAACTCCGGCTTGACATGCAGCATAATAACTAATTGGTGTCATACCACTGGTACAATGACAATGCAAATCTACAAGTAAATCAGTTTCTTCTTTTAATTTTGATACTAATTCATAAGCGGAAGTAGGAGTGATTAAACCAGCCATATCCTTAATAGCTACAGAATCACAATCAAGAGCTTCAAGATTTTTAGCTAAATCAACAAAATCATCTAAAGTGTGGACTGGACTAATGGTGTAACTAATTGTACCTTGTACATGAGCCCCTTGCTCTTTAGCTACTTTAATAGCCTTTTCCATATTCCTAATATCGTTTAATGCATCAAAAACTCTAAAAATGTCTACACCGTTTTCATAGGATTTTTCAACAAATTTTGTCACAACATCATCAGGATAATGTTTGTAACCTACTAAGTTTTGCCCTCTTAAAAGCATTTGAATAGGAGTTTTGTTAAATTCAGATTTTAATTGTCTTAATCTTTCCCATGGGTCTTCGTTCAAATATCTAATACAAGTATCAAAAGTAGCTCCACCCCAAGCTTCTACTGAAAAATAACCTACTTTGTCCATTTCTTCAGCAATAGGAATCATGTCTCTAGTTCTCATCCTGGTTGCTAGTAGAGATTGGTGAGCGTCACGAAGTGCTGTTTCTGTAAATCTTACTTTCGCCATCTTTTTACACCTCTTTCAATTTTTATTTATAAATTAACCTAGAATATCCAACTATAATATATGTTTTTTGTATTATATAAAGTATACTAAATACTAAATTTTATACAAAATTCAAGAAAATGAAAAAAAATAATAATGTAATAAAAAAAGAAAAAAAGTAGAAAAATTGAAAAATTATCTTTCTAATTCGCCAGAAATGAATTTTTCAACATTTTCATATGCTTCATCATCATCATATTGAATTGGAGGATGCTTCATAGTGTAGGAAGAGATTGAAGTTAATTGTCCACCAATACCTCTTTCCAAACCGATCTTACAACATCTTACCGCATCAATTACACAACCTGCAGAATTTGGAGAATCTTCAACACTTAATCTGAGTTCTATGTTCATTGGAACATCACCAAATGTACGGCCTTCCATTCTGAGGAAACATAATTTATTATCGTTTTGCCATGGGACATAATCACTAGGACCTATGTGAATGTCTCTGTCATCCATCCTTTCTTTAAGAACTGACTGAACAGCTTCAGTTTTGGATTCTTTTTTAGAGTCCAATCTTTCACGGTTGAGCATATTCAAGAAATCAGTGTTACCACCAGTATTAATTTGATAGGTTCTGTCTAATTTTACACCCCTATCCATGAATAAGCTAGCTAGTGTTCTGTGAGTGATAGTAGCACCAATTTGAGCTTTAATATCGTCCCCAACGATTGGAATTCCTTTTTCTTTGAATTTGGCATCCCATTCATCATCACTTACGATGAATACAGGCATACAATTTACATATGCCACACCTGCATCAAGCGCACACTGAGCATAATATCTTGCAGCTTCTTCTGAACCTACAGGCAAGTAATTAACTAATATTTCAGCTCCGCTTTCTTTTAGAACTTCAACAACATCAACAGGATCTTCATCACTAACTACAAAAGTATATTCATCATCATAATTGGACATGTGTTCTGCGACACCATCTAAAACATGACCCATACTCACTTTAACATCATATTTTGGAATATCCTCTTGGAAAACAGTAGTGCAATTTGGTTTTGCAAAAATTGCTTCATCAATAGTTTTTCCAACTTTTCTAGCATCAACATCAAAAGCTGCGACAACTTCAATATCACTAGGTTTATATCCTCCGATTTCCCAATGCATAAGTCCTATTGCATCTTCAGGATTTTTACCATCATAATAATGTATACCTTGAATAAGAGAACTAGCACAGTTTCCTATTCCGACAATTGCTATTTTTATCTTGTTCAATATAACACCAGCTTAATCATTTAAGTAATAATTTAAATTAATAAAATACTAATATTATGTTATCTAATATACTTTATATAATTAATGCTTTTATAAAAAAAATTAGAGAAGAAATTATGAATCCATATATTGAAATTTTAAGACCCGGCAATGCATTGATGGGTGCTATATCCATAGTTTTAGTGGCGCTTATTGATAAAACATTCACGCTTCCGGTGATTCTTGCAATGATTGCTGTTTTTTTTGAAACTGCTGCTGGAAATGTGATTAATGATTATTTTGATTATAATATCGATTTGATTAACAAACCCGAAAGACCAATACCATCCGGAAGAATATCCCTGAAAAACGGGAGAAATTATGGCTACTTATTATTCCTGGCCGGGACAATATGTGGATTTTTAATCAGTTACCTTACAAATAACTGGATTCCATTCGCAATCGTACTGCTTGCAGATGTTGTCCTTTATTTATATGCCTCTAAATTAAAATCAACTCCTCTTATTGGAAATTTAACTGTCGGATTTATGACTGGTTTCGGATTCGTATTTGCAGGATTTTCAATAAACAATCCGAACATAATAATGACATCCATATATTTGGGCTTTTTCGCATTTGTAATGACAACAGCACGTGAAATTGTAAAGGATATTGAGGATATTGAAGGGGACAAGGCAGATGGTGCAAAAACATTGCCTATTTTAATTGGTGAGAAAAAACCTGCAATTTTGGCATTTATTTTAATTATTGTTGACTGTGCATTATGTCCAGCATTATATTACTATCATATTTTCAATTTTTATTATCTAATCATCATAACCATAGCAGTAATCCTATTTATTTACTCAGCAATATTAATACTTAGAAATCAAGATAGGAGAACAGCAAGCAAGGTTTCAAAATACTTGAAAATTGGAATGTTAATTGCATTTGTTTCATTTATATTCGGATCATTATGAGGTGCTTTCATGAACTTTAAAGAACATAAAAAAGATATAATTGCAATATCTTCATTATTGATTATTGTAGGTATAATCACATTATTACTACTTAATATTGATGGAAAAGCGGGAGTTTATTATGTTCGGGATGTTTTTTTCTATTTAAATAATGCTCTCTTTTATTCAGGTTATGATACCGGATTGGCGAATACGCGAGGATTATCCCCACTAATTCCAATGATAACCTCAATATTTTTTAGAATGGGTTTCATATCTGATTTTACAATAATAGCCGTTAGCAGTTCATTTTATATTTTGGCGGCACTGGGAATGTATCTGCTATTAAGGTTGAGATTTAATGAAGTTTTAAGCTTTACCGGTTCCATGATTTTATCAACATTTCCGCTAATAATAGTATGGATTACAAAAGGAATGTTGGATATTCCAGGAATGTGCCTATCAATATGGGCAGTTTATTTCACAATATTATCCTTCAGGAAAAATACCAAATTTTTATATGTTGCATTTCCTTTAATTATTTTAGGATTTTTCACAAGATATACGGTACTTTTAATGGTTCCGGTAATGTTAATTCAATTCTTATTAGTGGATGAACCTATAACCTATATTAAAACACATATTAAAGATATACTCGGAGGAATCGGAGCTGGAGCATTGGTATTTGCAATTTTTATTGGAATATATTATTATTTGAATATTGGATTGTTTTTCATTTCACAAGGAAGCGATATTACAAATTCAACATACAATGCCCTGGTAACACCAAACAATGTCCTTTATTATATTAAAAACGTTTTAATTTACTTGGGAACTTCAAATTACATTCCTTACTCTTTAAAACCAGGAGCATTCCTAATAGAAAAAATGCATTGGATCGGTGGCCAACCATCAATAATTTCCTATATTCTGACCATCATCCTCCTTGCTGGAATAATATTGTACTTAAAAAAACTATTCGGCAAAGAAAACAGAGATATATTGAGAAAAGAAAATGACAAATTAAAATTAGCCATATTTATCATTGCATTAGCCCTGTTCTTTATCACTTATTTAAACATATCAATTGTTGCTTCAGTAGTTATCATATCAATATCATTATTAGCGCTTTATAAAATGCTGAATAAAACAAAAATGGATGATTTTAACTTTGATTTCATCATGTTTTATTGGTTTGTAGTTAATTTTGCATTCATTACATATTATCATGTTAAAGTAGATCGATACTTCATGCCAATACTTCCTGTTGCGGCATATTTCATTACCCTATCACTGTCACTAATCCTTGATAAATTTAAAACATACAAATCAATTGATAAAATTAAAGTAATCGTGCCAATAGGATTAGTTTGTTTAATTTTATTATGCTCTGGAGTGTCAGCTCTTTCAAACTCCCCACACACATTTGACAATCAAATGCATCCCAACTTCTTTACTGCAGCTTCAGAAGAAAAGGCGGTTTGTGAATGGCTGATACAACATGATGCAGATTATATGAACAAAACAATTTGGGCAGATAGGGGTGGAGACATATCCTTTAATTTAAGAATGCAGGTTCCATCTTATGAAAAAGTATCAAATGCTACGAATTTTACGGATGAAATGGCAAAGCAAAAAGTCACATATTTCATTTCAAAAGACAATAAGACTATTGGTGAACCTTATATCAAACTATATCAAAATGGAGAGGTATCATTATATTATTATGATAAAGGGGAATAAAGAACACATTGTAATTATTTACAATACTCTAAATCAAAGATAATGTAAAAAATAATTAAGATTAAACTAAAAAATAGGATAATTTTTAGAAACATATATAATAAAAAAAATAAAAAAATAATATCATAAAAAGTAATTAAAGAGGATAATATGAAAGTTGTATGCTGTAAGAACTGTGGTGCAAAATACCAACTCGATGATGATGATGACATCACTACATTCGAGTGTTCTTCATGTGCAGGTGACTTAGAATACTTAGAAAACTATTCTAATGAAGAAAAATCTAATCGTTCATCATTTATTAGTTCATTCAAGTATGATAATTCATACATTGTACAATGCCAAGATTGTGGATTGAAGTACAAAATTAAAAGTAACGATAACATACTTGATTATGAATGTGATAGTTGTGGTGGATCTTTAAGATATTTAGATGATGAAATGAATGAAGAATTAGATAAATATCTTGAAGAAAGACAAAAAGATATTGAAAACATTAGAAGAGAAAATAAAGCTAAAGAACCAACATCTGAAGAAGTGACAACAGAAGATAACGTACACTCCTTAAAATCAATTACTAACAAACTTGAAAATTTCTTTTCAGAAGAGCATATGCTACAAATTGCAGATGACGAGAAAAAAGAAAAAGAATTGCAAGAAGAAGTAAATGGTAAAACCGCAAGGACCACAATACCTCAATCTGTTTTATCCAAATTTGGAAAAGAATTCGCAGTTCCAAAAACTAATGATTATGATGTTTTGAAAAATTTCCTTAAAACTGAATTCTTTAAAGGAATGAAAGAATATTATCCAGCAACATCAGAATCAAAATCCAATAAAAGTTTCTTAGAGAGGATTAGTTTAAACGAACCTGGTGAAAAATTAACCCCAAAAACAACCTCAATTAAAGAAAATGAAACTGATTTCGATATTAAAAACATCGATTTGAAGAATTTAGATAGTAACAATACTATCATTATCATCGGAGCAGTTATTTTTATTTTAAGCATAATTGAGATTTTGGCTATTAACAGTGGTATAGGAATTATTGCTTTATTCATTGGAGTAATTATCTTATGTTATGGAATTTATAAAACTAAAGACGTTAAAGAAACTGAAGAAAGAACAAGAATTATCAGAGAACACTTGTTAACCCTTTCAGAAGATTATTACGTATTCTACAATGTTAGAACTCCAACTTCCAACTCAGGTATTAATCACGTGGTTGTAGGCCCAACTGGAATTTATGCTCTACTTTCACAAAAATACAATCCAAAACTTAGATTAGAATCAGAAAATGAAAATCTAAATTTGATTGGATCAAGTGAATTGGATGAAGATAAAATTGAAGAAGTTCCTGTTTCTGGTAATACTAGAAGATTTAGATACACAACTAAACAAGCAAAATTCTCACAGGACAATAAAGTGAAACAAAAAGCATTAAGTTTAGGTGAAGATTTAATTAACTTCCTCAATGACAACAACATCAAGAATTGTTTTGTTGAGCCATTAGTCGGTTTCATTAACAATGAAGTTGTTGTAATAAATATGCCATTAACTGATGAAGATTTATTCATCGAAGAACTTTTGAATAAAATCCGAACTGCTACAGTAAAATTAGATTCTGAAACAATCGACAAATGTGCTGTTTTAATAAACAAATATGCAGCAGATTGCTCTTCAGAAATTTAATTTTTTTCTTTTTTTATTTTAAAAATTAGGATAACATATCATATTCAATTAAAGAGCCTTTTTTAATATTTTTATTGGCGATTTTGCCTACAACATTCTCTTTTTGTGATGGAGGAATTCCAATTCCAGGCCTTTTAAATTCAATGTCAGATTCTTCAATTTTTTGGCCGGAATTAATGTCATCTTTAGCAATGATGGATTTTCTAACATTTTTTCTTGAAAATGACTCACAAATCAAAGGCTGCTTATTTTTAAATCCATTCATTTGAGAAATATTCCTTACATTATATTTAAAGATACGAACATCATCCTCATCCATTGCAAATTCATGGTCTTTAAGAGATTTGTCCAGTGTAAAATATTTTTCCAAAATAACAGCACCATAATTATATGCTGTTGTCAATATGAACATGCTATTGTCTGAAATTGTGTAATCTGAATACCCGATGTTATAATCTTCAAAATACTGTGTGAGATCCTTAATCATTAAAAGATTAGCGTCCTCTATTTTTGTAGGATAAGACAAAACAGAATGCATTAAAGCAATTTTGAAATTAGAATTATTTTCAATGCAATTAACAGCCTCTTTAATTTCATTTAAAGTGGATGCTGCAGTGGATAAAATAATAGGTTTAGCTTTATTTGAAATATAATCAATAAACGGAATATTGGTTAAATCGGATGAAGGTATTTTATAAACATCAACAACATCATCCAAATTATCAATGACATCAACATCTGCAGGAGTTACAATGAAAACAAGGCCCAATTCCCTGCAGCATTGGGATAATTTCCTATAATCCTCAAAAGTTAATTTGTCATCAGGATTTATATCCTCTTCTTCAAAGTTACAGTGCAAAAATTCTGAATCTCCTACATGGAAGTTGATTCCGTCAACACCGCACTCTTTAGCTTTCTCAACTAACAGCATTGCAACATCAAAATAAGGCATCTCTTCCTTTTCAGCCAAATCATAATAATTAAAACTGATTTCAGCTATTAAAAATGGATGTTTATTGAATATATTCACAAACTCACCTTTTAATTTCGAAATCTCTGTATTTTTCTTCAACAATTGATTTCATATTTTCAAATCCATGTTTCATATCAATGTTTTTCATTTTTTGATTCATTTCAATTCTAAGCTCAGGATTATTCACTAAAGCTACAAACTGAACAACAATTTCTTGTTTTGTCAAAGATTCACCCATTCCCATATTTACTATTCCATTGGCATTATTTGCAAAAACATGAGTTGCTTCCAAATCATTTTGACAAACACAGATTGTTGGAATGGCTAATGAACATGAATCATACATTGTTTTGCTGGCAGATGTTATTATAATATCCGCCTTAAACATGAATTCACTGACATTTGAAACATTTTGATAAATTTGAACTAATGGATTGGATTCGTATTTTGCCACTAATTGGTCTACACCATCATATCCTCTGTCTAAAATTACATTAATCCTATTTTCATAATTTGTAGAAAGTATGGCATCCAAAAATTTTTCAGTCAGATGATTAGAATCATTGCCTTCAAACATGATCAATACATTCTTAACTTCCTGAGTAATGACCTTAGGAGGCTGGAAATAAAATTCATCTTTAAGAACATGGTACTTCTGTCCAGTATAAACATTATTATCGCTTAAATCATGTTCATATAAAGAGTCAAAAACAACATCGGCAAATTGAGCTCCCACACCCAAATCATCAAAATTAACAACGAAATATCCATTCTCTTTTAATCTTAACATGTACTCTTCCGAAGTGTCTAATATATCATTAACGACTATTTCGGCACCGAATTCTTCCAATATGGAAAATAATTCGTCAAAACCATCGTAAACTTTGAACTGGAAGCCAAAATTATCAACTAATTTTTGACCTAATTCATGATTTTCATCTAAAATAAACAGTAAATCATCAGTAACTAGCTTTGAAGCAATTGACAGGCAATTATCGATGTGCCTAGTTCCAATCTCATCATTGGCATTTACAACTATAGCTATCTTTTTCATTCGAATATAGTTCTCCACAACCCACCAATCTTCATAAGCATCAATAGTTACGCTTTCTTCACGAGATAATGGAATTATATCCACACTTGATCCAATAGTTGATATTTCACTTATAAATCCTCTACGAGTTGCCACAATAGCGCCAGTCTCTCTGAATGACTGAGGCAAATCTCTTTGATTAAGCCTTTCAATATAATTTGGGAAAAACCTTTGATTATTTTGATCATATCCCCAGCTTAAATGTTTATCTTCAACTACAGATATTACAGTTTCAATACCGAAATTCTCAAATTTCTCGATAGCTGAGTCTAAAGTTTCTGTCTTAAGCAAAGGAGAAGTTGGCAACATTGTAATTACAATATCATATTCATCGAACGCCAGTTTTTCCTTTTGAATCATAGCATCATAGACAACAGCATCCAACGGAACATCATCACCGGATAATTCTTGGGAGCGCCTAATAACGCTTGCTCCGAATTTTTCGGAAATTAATGCAATTTCAGAATCATCAGTAGTTACAACAATATCATCAACATATTCGGATTTCCTAGCAATGTTTATTGCATAATAAATTAACGGTCTATTATTTAATAAACGTATGTATTTGTTTGGAATTCCCTTTGAAGTTCCTTTTGCAGGAATAACGACTAAAATTTTATTATTATTAAACATGCCAAATCCCTATACATAAAATTTAATTAATACAATTATAAATATAGGTATAATATATTATTAAATCTTCGGTGTAACTATGAATATGAAAAACATGTCAGAGAAATTATTGGAAAAAATAAATGAATTATCTACACCCGTTAAAATAATGCACGTTTGCGGTTCACACGAACATACAATAATGGAAAATGGAATAAGAAGCCTGCTTCCAGAAGAAGTAGAAATCATTGCAGGCCCAGGATGTCCTGTTTGTGTAGTCCCTTCAAGGGAAATAGATGAAGCATTGGAACTAATAGACAGAGGAGTTACAATAACTACTTTTGGAGATATGTTAAGAGTTCCAGGTTCTGAAAGATCACTTGCAGATGCCAAAGCAGAAGGCGGAGATGTGAGAGTTGTTTATGGAATCAACAGAGCAATTGAAATAGCACAAAAAGAGGACAATGATGTTGCTTTCATATCTGCCGGTTTTGAGACAACCGCTCCGACCACAGCAGCCGAATTATTAGCAACCCCTCCTGAAAACTTTTCAGTGCTATCCTGTCACAGGCTAATACCTCCAGCAATTGATTTTTTAATTAACTCAGGTGAAACAAGCCTCAATGCATTGATTCAACCTGGACATGTTTGTACAATTATTGGAACCAAACCATTCGAATATTTCTCAACAGACTTCGGAATACCACAAGTAGTGGCCGGATTCAATCCATTAGACATATTAATGTCAGTATACATGATTTTAAGACAGATTCACAATGAAACACCGAAAATAGAAAATGAATACAAAAGAGCTGTCCGAGATGAAGGAAATGTGATAGCTCAAGACATGATTGAACAGGTATTTGACGTGACTTCAAGAGAATGGAGAGGATTTCCTAAAATACCAAATTCAATTTTGGAAATTAAAGATGAATTCAGTGAATTTAATGCACGTGAAAAATACGACATTGAAGTGAAAGATGTTACCGAAGCCCCGAAAGGATGTATCTGCGGACCTATTTTAAGAGGTCTTGCAAGACCTGAAGACTGCAAACTATTTAGAAAAGCATGCAACCCATTGCACCCTATCGGAGCATGTATGGTAAGTAAAGAAGGAACTTGTAACATCGCCCATAGATATTCAAGAGGATAATATGACAATAGAAGCAATAGCAGTAGACATTGATGGAACAATAACCGATGAAAGAAGGCGGATATGCATTTCAGCCATTGAAGCCTTAAGAAAAGCAGAAGACAAAGGCATTCCAACAATAATCGTTACAGGAAATGTGGTTAATTATGCCTATGCTACAGAAGTGCTTATCGGATGTAGTGGAGGAATCGTTTGTGAAAATGGAGGAGTTGTTTTCAAAGAAGGGGAAAACAACAATGCAGTTGAGACATTAGTTGACAGGGACTTTGTAACCTCCGCCGAAGACCATTTGAAAGAAAAACTAGGAGAAAAATTTGACATTCATGCATCCCACGACAACATGTACAGATTAACAGAAACCGTTTTTTATAAAACCCTTAAAAGAGAGGAATTGGAAGACGCATTAAAAGACTTCAAATATCTGGACGAACTTGAAATTTACGACAGCGGCTTTGCATTGCATATTACCGACAAAAGAGTAAACAAGGGAACTTCACTCAGATACCTGTGTGAAAGAAACGGAATCAACATGAATAATGTGATGGCGATTGGAGATAGCCAAAATGATGAAGATTTCCTTAAAGAAGCAGGATATAAAATAGCTGTAGGCAATGCGGAAGACAGATTAAAAGAAATAAGTACATACACCTGTGAAAAAATGTTCGGTGATGGAGTAGCGGAAGCTATTGAAAAATTTGCACTTTAGTGATATTATGATATACGAAATCGCAGAAAAAGCAAAAAAGGCAATTGAAAATGATTGCGATTCTTATGAAATTTACATTGATGAAACCAAATCCATTGAACTTGATTCCCGAAAAGAAGAATTGAACTTTTCTAAAGAAGAAATCGAATGTGGAGTTGGAATTAGAGTTATCAAAGATAATAAAGTCGGTTTTGCATTTACTTCAAATATGGAAAAAATCGTTGAAACCGCAAAACAGTCAATTGAAAACACAAAATTGAATAAAGTTGATGAAAATTACACTTTTGCGGAAGTTGAAAAGGTTCCGAGTGTTGAAAAAGTTTATGATAAAAAATTTAATGATTTAAGCCTTGAAGAATCCATTGAATTTTTAAAAAGCACAATAGACACCGCTCTTGACAGCGGATGTGAAGTAACTGGCTCCGGATTTTCAGCAAGTGAAGGCAGATCCTTGATTTTGAATTCAAATGGAGTTTCAATTGAAGATGAAGGGACTGGATTTGGCATAGGTTTGTCTGTAACCATACAGAAAGACGGGCAAATAGCAACAGCCTATAATTCCCAATCCTCCAGATTTTTTGATTTGGATGGGGAAAAACTAGCTACTGAAGTATGTGACCTTGCTAAAAGTTCTTTGAATACAAAACCTATTGAAACAAATGATTATAACGTAGTCCTCGACTATTATGCTGCAACAGGACTTTTGCAAACATTCATTAGTGCTTTTAATGGTGAAAATGTTATGAGAGGAAGGTCCATTTTAAAAGATAAGATGGGTTGTGAAATAGCTAATTCTAACTTGAGCATTATAGACAATCCTCTTCTAGAAAAAGGAATGCTTACTGCAAAATGTGATGGTGAAGGAAGCGTAAGCCAAAAGACCGACTTGGTAAAAGATGGTGTTTTAAATTCATTCATTTATGACATCTATACTGCAAACAAAGCAGGTGTTGAAACCACATCAAACGGACTTAGAGGATCCTATTTGACAACACCAATGATTTCTCCTACAAATCTTGAGTTTAAGTTCAGTGAAATGAAAGATTTAGAGGAAATTGATAAAGGAGTGCTAACCACAAGCGTTTTAGGAGCTCATACTGCAAATCCAATTTCTGGAGATTTCTCAGTCGAAGCAAGCAATGCCTTTAAGATAGAAAATGGAGAGTTAACAGATCCAATCAACAAAGCCATGATTTCTGGAAATATCTTTGAGATAATGAAAAATGTAGAAGGATTAAAATCAGAAATAAAACAATACGGACAATTCATAATACCAAAACTGCTTGTCCATGATTTGAGAGTTGTTGGTCAAAATCAATGATTAAAAAAAAGAAAGAAAAATTAAATCTTTTTTAATTTTTCTCTATACCTATCAATGGTATCCTGCTTGTAATCAATATTTAAATAATCAGATTTTAATTTTTTATTTTCATCAAAATCTTTAATTTTCATATCAAGCATCTTGTCGATTTCTTTATCTAATTTTTTTATTCTGTTTTCAAAAGAATATTCAGAACCCCTAATGTCAATATTGGATTTGCGGGCAAGTCTTTCAATTTCTTTATCAACATCAAATTCTTCTTTTTTAGACATTTAAACACCTACATTTCAATGATAGGTAATTGGATTTCGGTGATATAATCATTTTCATTATCACAATTATGCATACCTTTGATTAAAACCTCTTTAGGTGATCCGATTATATCATAATGATTTGCTTGAGCAACTTCGACTAATTCCGCATAAGTATCTAAAATAGTATCTGTTGGACCGTAATGCTTTCCTGCTAATACTTTGTTTTCAATCATGTCAACAACGCGAATTCTATCGGTTTCTTCAGCATCCTCTTTAATCGCAATACTTACATCGTAAACTACATCACCTTGATTGACCTCATGCCTTGGTGAAAAATAAACAATGAAAGGTTCGCCATCAGTTTCAATTTCTTTTGCATCAACCCAACCCATTAACATGGAAAGAAATATTCCTAAATCTTCAATGGGAGTTTTACAATTAATAACTCCTAATTTTTGTTCTGGAATAACTTTTACTTCATAATCCATAATTACACCTTACTTAAATTATAATCTTAATTAAATAAATATACTTCTACTTCCTCGCCTTCATCTAAAAGTTCGACAGATTTCGGAACTTTAACATAACCATCAGCAGTTGAAAGTGAAAAAATTGCACCAGAATCCTTAAATATCGGATGAACATTCTCCCCATCAACTTTAACTAGCTGATACTGCATTCTTCCAACAGGGGAGTGAATTCTTCTGGTCATTTTGCCCCTTACAGTTTTAAGTTCAAAGTCCCTATCTATACCTGCCAATTTGGTTAGAGGCTCTGCAACAAATGCATTGAATATCATTAAAGCAGATACGGGATTTCCCGGAAGACCAATTACTACCTTGCCATCAATTACTCCAACAATTGTAGGTTTGCCTGGTTGAACTGAAATGCCGTGAATGTGAACTTCACCTAATTCATCCAAAACATGTTTCAAGACATCCCCCAGTCCTGCAGAAGTTCCTCCAGAGCAAAGTAGAATGTCGACTTCTTTAAGTGACTCTGTGATTTTTTCTTTTACTTCATCGTAATTATCTCTCATGATGCCTAAAAAATGAGCATCTGCACCGCAGGAAAATGCTGCGTTTTTAATCATTCCTCCGTTAACATCATAAATTTTACCGTATGTTAATTCCTCACCTTGAAGAGTGATTTCATTTCCGGAGGATATTACTCCCAAACTAGGTTTTTTATAAACTTCAATTGTTTCAAATCCCTGTGAAAGCAATACTCCAATCTTACCTGGATTTAAAAAGTCCCCTTTTTTAAGAATTAAATTTCCTTCCTCAATATCGGAACCTTTTTTGGCAACATCCTGTGAGGGAGTTGCGGTGGTTAACAGGTTAACTTTATCATCAAACTTTTCGGCATATTCTACCATTACAACAGATTCTGATCCTTCAGGCATTGCTGCACCAGTACTGATTTCAATACATTTTCCTTTTTCGACTTTTTTATCTGTTGTTGAACCCGCTTCTAAAAAATCAATCACTTCTAAAGTGTTAGGAGATTCCTCTGAAGCACCAAAACTATCTTCGGCAAGAATTGCAAAACCATCTTTTAAAGCTTTGTTAAAAGGTGGAAAATCCATTCTGGAGTAAACATCTTCAAATAAAATTCTTCCATAAGCTTCACTGACAAGAATTTCTTCACTTTGTGGCTTTAAATTTTCATCGAATAAATTTTGAATAATATCTATAGCGTCATCACATTCTTTAATTTTTAAAAATTCAGTTCCCATAATCACCACTTATATAAAATACAATAAATTAATATATAATATATTGATAAATATATAAATAATTTAATCTTATGGAGAAACATATTATTATTTTGGAGGAGAGTATTTGTCTAAACCTAATAACAATCAACAACAAGAGTACAGAAGAGTGAGAACACCTAAAAAAGGAGAAATCCCAGGAGTGGTTGAGCAAATCATGGGGCATGGTAAATTAAAAGTCCGTTGTGCTGATGGAAATATCAGAATGACCAGAATCCCTGGTAAAATGAAAAAACGTATTTGGATTCGTGAAGGAGACGTAATCCTTGTAAAACCTTGGGATTTCCAATCTGATGAAAAAGCTGATGTAATCTGGAGATACACAAAAACAGAATCAAATTGGCTTGAAAGAAAAGGCTACTTGAAAATGTAGTCTAACCACTTATTTTTTTGATTTTAATGGATTCTAAAATAGCTAAAGCAGATGCGAAACACGAAAAGATACATTCCCGAAAAAGAAAAAAAGACAGTTCTGATAGAAAAGTGGGAAATGAAATTTTCGACAAACTAACACTGGAAACATTATACAAATTAGCTAATCAAGGATACATTGACATTTTAAACGGTGCAATAAGTACAGGCAAGGAAGCTAATGTGCTTACAGGTATTACCGATGATGAAAAATTTGTAGCAGTGAAAATTTATAGGGTTGCTACTTCTGATTTTAAAAAGATGGATTATTATCTGAAAGGAGATCCAAGATTTAACGTCAAAACCAAAAATAAAAGAAAAATAATTTACTCTTGGGTAACAAAAGAGTTTAAGAATTTAACCAGATTATATTCTGCAGGTGTCAATGTTCCAGAACCAATCACAAGCTCAAATAATGTATTGATTATTGAGTTTATTGGGGATGAGGACGGCAATCCCGCACAGCCTGTAAAAAACCAACCGCCAAAAGACCCTGATGAATTTTTCAATAAATTGCTTGTAAATCTAAAATTATTCGTAAATGAAGCTAAATTGGTTCATGGCGATTTATCAAATTATAATATTTTAAATAAAGATGAAGAACCAGTCATTATTGACGTTTCACAATCAGTAGTTTTAGATAATCCAATTTCTAAAGAACTACTCGAAAGGGATATCAACACGCTTGTTCGTGAATATACCAAACTTGGCGTTAAAACTAGCTTTGAAGAAATTTGGGAATATGTGAACCCCAAATTTTAGCATATAGTCCAACAGATTACCATTACAATAGTTTTTAAAGGAACTGCAGTTTCATTCACCGTAAATGCTTTTTCGAATATTACCGACTAATTCCTTTTCATCATCAGTTAAGTGAACGTTCTCCAAACTATCCTTACTACCGCGCTTAATACGAATTATAAAGGTTAGAACAAGAATTAATAAAAAGGATAATAAGCTTAACATTGGGGATATGAATGCAAGGATAATAGATATTACTGAACTTATTACAGGAGCCAATAATATATAAAACAAAGTTAAGGTAACGCCTCTTATATATAATTTTAAATTAGGAAATTCGATTCCATCATCATAAGAATCTTGAATAGTAGTTTTTATTTCATCCTTTTTATCAAAATACTCGCTGAAATTATTTTTAATCAATAACATGAACATTACAATGTACAATAAACTGATCACTAATATCAATAATGAAAAGAATATATTTACATCAAAATAATTGTAAAATCTAAAAAGAAATCCTGTTGCAAATGGTATTAAACAAACAGTTGCCATTGTAAGCATGTTTAATGTTAAAATAGCATAGCTTATTTTTTTAAAATTAAAAAGAACGACTGTATTTTCCCAAAAATTATATACAATATAAAAACTTATGAAATATATTAAAATAGAAGGTGCTAGAAAATTTATAAAATAATCTTTTAAAACAACCCCCGATGATATATCCGCCATTGTTGGAACTGCAATCTCTAAAACAAGAATTGTCATAGCGATTGCAAAAACACCATCAGTAACCGCAGCATGCCTATCAGTAAATTTATTAAAAAGTTCAATATTTGCCATTAATATAAATAATGTAATTTATTTTATATAATATTAATGTAACCCCAACAATTTGATTTGAAACATTCGGTTCAAACGAATTGAACCGTTTACCCTAAAATTAATTATATAATTCACACTTGGCGTCGGAAAGGTACCCTAGTGCAAATAGAAAATATATGATGAAAACGGATATAAATTTACAACATTGGGAGAATGGTAAATAACAAAATAATTAGTGCAAATATATATCCGAAATCATATTTCTTAAATTTTAAAATAAGGAAAAATGAAGATAATTAGAATGCAATCGCATCCACATTATTATCCTTATTAAATTCATTTAAAAGTGAAGATAAATCAGATTTTTTCACATCACTGGTATCTTTTGCCCAGAACACTACAATAAATTGTTGTCCATCACAATCTATGAGCTCTGCAATGCCATGTTCACTATGATCAATGTCTGTGAAATCTACTGTATTATCAGAATTTTTATCAATTTTCATATCATCATCGGCAGTGAGGTAATCTTGACCCTCACCATGAATGAGATTATCATAAGCATCGTCACTTTCATTATCGTATGCATCATCATTTGCATTTTTAAAAATTGTAATGCCGGAATCTTGTTTTTCATTTAAAGATAATGAATAATATGTTCCATTATGCACATTATCATAAGATTTATCGATGGCAAAATCATTGACGTTTTTTGCAGCACAAACACTACCAATCAATAGTGTTGAAACCAGTAACATTAAAAATATCTTTTTAGCATCCATTTTTTCACCTTAATTCTTATTATTACAAACTCCAAGAAAAGATTTATTTTTAAATTAGAACTTCATGTTCAAGTAAGTGTATGAAAACATCAGCATATAAAGTTTTTCGAATGCAAGTGCTCACTTACATCTTTAAATTGTAAAAAAATAAAAAATAGAGGGTTATTCTAAAAAAATAATGCGTTTAGTGTTTTGACATATAATAAACCCCCATAATAATTGTTTGATTCAAAATAATGAAAGTGCATTTTCCACCAAATTCTTTGTTGATAACATGACTAATTAAATTAATCCTAAATTTTAAATAATTTTGATTAAATAATTATTAATTGACAAGGTGAAAATTATGCCGGAAACAGATTATCTAAAAATACCACAGAATAGAGTAGGGGCATTAATTGGAAGCAATGGAAAAGTTAAAAAGTCCATTGAAAATGCAACTGGAACAATCCTTGACATAGACAGTGAGGAGGGAACAGTTTACATCACACCTAGAGATGATATGGAAGATCCGTTAGGCGTATGGAATGCCAACCATATCGTTAAGGCAGTGGCACGTGGATTTAATCCAGAAGTTGCATTGAAATTAGTTAGTGATGACATTTATTTAGAAGTGATTAGTTTACCATTATACATAGGAAAATCTAAAAAGGCCCTTGCAAGACATAAAGGACGAATTATTGGAAAAGATGGAAAAACCCGTGAAATCATAATGGAAATGGCTGAAGTAGATATGGCAATTTATGGTAAAACCGTTTCCTTAATCGGTGAAATGGACAACATCATGGTTGCTAAAGAAGCTATTGAAATGATTTTAAATGGTTCTAGACATAAATCAGTTTATGGATTTTTAGAACATAAAAAAGAAGACTTGAAAATGAAAGAATTCAAGGATCTTGTCGGAATCGAAGATGATAAAATCGAGTTTAAAGATGGAATCGACTTCGATGAGAAAGATTATTAGGAGTTTAAACTCCTAACCCTATTTTTTTGATAAATTAAATTAACATTATATTTCAACACAACATTCCCACCCCAGGCAACTTTTATTTAATTTTGAAAATGGAATGTGAAACATCAAAAAAGTACTATAACATAAATATTACAAAAGTACCTATGTTTTAATAAAAGATTACTATAAAAATTACATCAATACCAGTAAACTTTTATATACTTTAACGGACATATATAGATAACATAGTACAAATACTATATTTTTTACATGTTTTAAAATTATTATTTCACCACATATTTAATCAAGGCAGATAGGGTAATGTATGAATAATACTTTTCAAATGCTCTCTCATTTGATTTAAATATAGTCATGATAATAAATTAAAATATATTTATTTAAGGAGGAAAAATATTGGCTCAACAAGGAATTGATTGGGATGAAGATTTTGACAGATTAACCCCATCCCAGTTCTTTAGAAAAAACAAGCAGATGTTAGGATTTACTGGTAAAATCCGTTCATTAACTATTGTATTCCACGAATTGATTACAAACAGTTTTGATGCATGTGAAGAAGCAGGAATATTGCCAGATATTGACATCGAATTAAAACGTGTTGACAAGGAACATTATATCTTAAGACACAAAGACAATGGTCCTGGAATTCCTGAAGATTATGTAATGCAAGTATATTGTATGATGTTTGCAGGATCCAAATTTAGAAACATCCAATCTAGAGGACAACAAGGTTTAGGTTGTAGTGGTTGTGTGCTTTTATCACAAATGACAACCGGTAAACCTGCTCGCGTAATTTCATGTTACAAAGAGGGCGATGAAATTAAAGGAGTTAAAATGAAGTTCCAAATGGATGTTGAAAACAACCGTGGAATTTTAATGGAAAGGGAAGATTACCCTGCCGAAAGTACTGGAGTATGTATTGAATTACAATTCAAAGATGTATCCTACTCCCTTGCAGAGCAAGGTGCTTTTGAGTACATTAGAAGAACAATGATTGGAAATCCTCATGCAAAAATTACCTTCAGAGATCCATCAGGACACAAATACATATTTAAAAGAGCAGCAGATGTTGTTCCAGTTCAACCAAAAGAAGTATTGCCTCACCCAAAAGGTGTAAGTGCTGATGACTTAATGACAATGGCAAAAAATACCGACAGCAGAAGATACAAAAGTATGTTAACCTCATCAATGTCAAGAATGTCCAACAAAAGAGTTGATGAAATCGCTGAAATTACTGGAATTGACATGAACAAACGCCCTAAAGCAATGACATTCCCAGAAGCAGAAGCTATTGTCCATTGCTTTAAGAAAATGAAATTCATGGCTCCTCCAACTGATGGGCTCATACCTATCGGATCAGAACAAATTGAAAAAGGTATGAAACAAATCCTTAAACCGGAATTTGTAACAACAATAACCAGAAAGCCTGTAACCTACCAAGGTGGTGTTTCATTCATTATAGAAGCAGGTCTTGCATATGGAGGTAACTCCGGAAGAGTCGTTAGCGAAAAAAGAAAATCTGAAATTATGAGATTCGCAAATAGAGTTCCATTAACATTCGATGCAGGAAGCTGTGCTATTACAGAAGCTCTAAAAAGTATCGATTGGAGACGTTACGGCTTAAAAGATATGGATAACACTCCATTAACTTTATTCGTTAATATTATTTCTACTCAAGTACCCTACCTTTCAACAGGTAAACAAAGTGTTTCCCCAGAACCTGAAATTGTTCATGAAATCAGACAGGCAACAATGAAATTGGCCCGTAAATTACAAAAACATATCAGGGCTAAAAGAGCAGCTAAAGAAAAAGAAAAACGTTCAAAAGTATTTGAAGAATATGTTCCAGTAATTATTGAAGAAGCTGCAAAACTTGGTGAAACTGGAGTTCCTGAATACCAAGAAGTTTTAGCGAAGGTTACTAAAAGAGCGCTTGCAGAACTGCTTGGTGAAAAAGTTGAAGAAGAAGAGGAAGAAGAAGAACTTGATGCAATCATCATGGAAGAAGTTGATGAATTTGGACATACTGTTGAAGAAGGCCATTCCACATTAGACAACTTCATTGAAGATGATGTTGATGAATTTGAGGACGAATAGGTGATTAAATGGCTGAAGCAAAAAAAGAAGGCAAATCACATAAAGAACTTAGGAAAGAATACACCTACAATAAACTTAAAGGTTTAGGTGAAGAAATTATTGAAGAAATTGAAAAAAATAAAGTTCCTAATATTAAAGTTCCTTCAAGAGGTACTGGAAACATCGTTTATGATGATGCTAAAAGATACTATGTACTAGGTGACAGATACGGAAGAAGATCTTTAGGAAACGTAAAGCAAATCAGAAAATTAGGGCAAATGGTTTACGTTGCCAATTTCTGTAAAGATTTAGTAGCTCGTGAAAAAACAGCTACCATCAGGGAAATGTATTACGTTTCCGAAGGTTGGGGAATCAGTTTTAAATCACAACAAGAATCCAACATTGTTGGAGAAGACCTTGAAGTAACTCTCGGTACCACCCGTGAAGATTTAGGTTTAATGCCAGAGGAAGACGGTGCATCAGTATACGGAGACATTACTTTGCTTGATGAAGTGGAAGTTAATGCTTCAAAAATGGGAAAATCAGGTTATACCATTTCACCTACAATCGACCAAGTGGACTTCTTAGATCATAATGTGGACAAAGTATTGGCAGTGGAAACAATGGGAATGTTCCACAGGTTAGTTCAAGAGAATGCACATGAAAGATTTAATTGTTTAATTGTTGGGCTTAAAGGACAAGCAGCACGTGCTACAAGAAGATTTATTAAAAGAGTCAACACAGAACTCAAACTTCCTGTATACATCTGTAACGACGGAGACCCTTGGGGATTCCACATTGCACAGGTAATTATTTCCGGAAGTGCAAAACTAGCTCACGTTAATCATGACCTCGCTACTCCTGACGCTAAATTTATTGGAGTAACCGCATCTGATATTATCAATTATGATTTACCTACTGATAAACTCAAAGATGTTGACGTTATGAGGCTTAAAGAGCTTGCAAAAGACCCAAGGTATAAAACTGATTTCTGGCAAACAGAAATTAAAAAGATGCTTAAAATCGGTAAAAAAGCAGAACAGCAATCTTTCTCCAAATATGGGCTTGAGTATGTCGTAGACGAATACTTCCCAGCTAAATTTGAAGAAATGGAAAATCAAGCATAGTCTTGAAATTTTCCTCCTTTTTTTATTTTTTTTAAAATATTTTTAAGATAACCTTTATATACTAGAAAAACCTTATACCCCTATAGGTATAGGATGTGTTATTTTGAAACAATGTATGGATAGCGAAAATTTACATAGGAGACTTAAAAAGATTATTGGCCAATTAAATGCAATTGACAGAATGATCGATGAAGATATCCCCTGTGAACAAATATTAATGCAAGTAAATGCATCAAAATCAGCATTACATAAAGTTGGACACATAATTGTTGAAGGACACTTGGAACATTGTGTAAAACAGGCAATCAAAGATAACGATTCTGATGAAGCAATAAGTGATCTTACATCAATTTTGGAATACTACTCCAGACTTTAATTTTTTTTAAAATAACTTTATACCCTATGGGGTATACCTGTACTAATGGGGCTGTTTAATATGAACTTTACAAAAAATGAAAAATATGACATACTACGTATAATCATATCCGTAATGAGTATAATCATTAGTTTCATACTCTCTCTAGATTATATTTCATGGATAGCAGTAATATTATGTGGAATACCAATAATTAAAGAATGTATTGACAGTTTAATAAAGGAATTTGATTTAAAAGCAGATTTGCTTGTTTCATTGGCCATCATTTCATCCATCTTAATTGGTGAAGTCTTTGCAGCAGGTGAAATTGCAACAATCATGGCAATTGGAGGATTCTTAGAAGAATATACCGTAACAAAAACACAAGGAAGAATTAAAGAACTTGTCAACATGTCACCTCAAGTTGCAACAAGAATTAAAAATGGAATTGAAGAAAAAATATCTGTCGAAAATGTACAAGTCGGAGATATCTTAAAAGTGCTTCCTGGTGAAAGCATACCAACAGATGGCATTATACTCTATGGAGAAACTTCAATTGACCAATCAACATTGACTGGAGAATCTTTTCCAGTTGATAAAACAGAAAACGATGAAGTATATAGTGGAACAATAAATCTTTATGGTTCATTTACCATGAAAACAACAAAGATCAGCCAAGAGAGTTCTCTCCAAAAATTGATAAGATTGGTTGAATCATCAAAACCAGAAAATTCAAAAATTGTAAGAACTGCAGACAAATGGGCGACAATTATTGTTGTGCTGGCTTTCATATCTGCAATATTAACATATCTATATACATTTGAAATAACAAGGTCAGTTACAATTTTAGTGGTTTTCTGCCCATGTGCGTTAGTTCTAGCTACACCAACAGCAATCATGGCTACAATTGGAAATTTAACTAAATATGGAATTTTAGTAAAAGACGGAGAATCTATTGAAGAGCTAGCTCATGTAAGTGAATTTGTATTCGATAAAACCGGAACATTAACCTATGGTTCTCCAAAGGTTGTTAATATTATCTCAAATGATTCAGAAGAGTTAATGTATCTACTTGCATCTCTTGAATCCAAATCAGAACATCCTCTTGCAAAGGCAATAGTTGAATATTATGACAATGACGATTTTGCTTATGTGGATGACTTTAAAATGCATATTGGAAAAGGCATCAGCGGGAAAATAGGCGGTTCAAGAATAATTGCCGGGAATAAAAAATTATTAGAATCAGAAAATATTTCCTTAAACTCACCTGGTCAATCCCAAAATGGTGAAATCACAATATACGTGGCAAAAGAAGGAGAGCTGATTGGAAAAGTTTATCTTGCAGACACATTACGGGAAAGTTCAGAGCAAACAATAAAAAATCTCAAACGATTAAGAATAAAAACAACCCTGCTTACAGGAGACAATGAAAAAACTGCAAGATATATTGCAAAAAAAATTAAAATCCGAAATGTCAAATCTGATTGCCTGCCAGAAGATAAAACAGATTACATTGCACGAGAGCAAATTCTTGGACATAAGGTCGCAATGATTGGAGACGGAGTAAATGACGCACCATCCCTTAAAAAAGCAAATGTTGGAATAGCAATGAGCAAAATCGGAAGCGACATCAGTGTTGAGGCGGCGAATATTGCACTAATAAATGACAATATAGAGGACATTCCGCAATTAATTGGAATTGCAAAAAAAACTGTGAGAACAATTAATATAAACATTGGATTGGCATTAACATTGAACATAATAGCAATGGCATTGGCAATCTTAGGCATTTTAAACCCAATTGAGGGAGCATTAATCCACAATATCGGTTCAGTCATGGTAATTATCTATTCAACATCATTGACAAGATACAAGATTTCCAATAAGGACTGTAGAAAATCAAAAAAGTTAGGCGTAACTAAAAGTTTAAATAAAGCAATGACATAACTATACATATCGATAATAAGGTGATTTATTATGGCTGAAAAAGAAATTAAAGTTGTGGGCATGCACTGCCCATCATGCGTAAATGCTGTAGAATTATGTTTAAAAGATGTTGACGGAATTGAAGATGCGAAAGCAGACCTCGATTCAGGAATTACTACAATTACAATGTCTGGCGACGTAAGCGATGCAGACATCAATGAAGCTGTTGAAGAAGCAGGTTTCAAAGTAGAATAATTCTATTCTTCTTTTCTTTTTTTATAAAAATTTTTTAAAATGTTTAATATTTCCAACTGATTTTTCCCAACAAGCAAGTTATGCTTTGTATCATCAAAAATGATTATTTCAGAGTTATCAACTTTACTTTTCAACTCTTTTTGCAAATCAACTGGAGTAATGTCATCATATTTTCCGGCCAAAATTAATGTAGGAATCTTGATGTGTGACAAATCATCTTCAAAATCCGCACTCGATAAAGCATCAATCGCTTTAATATATGCTTTTGTATTGGCAGTTTCTGAAGCAATCCCCTTTAAAAATTCAAGCTCCTCTTTATTATCATTAATGACATTAGGACATAATACCCTCGGCAAAATTAAATCATAAAAGTCATTGAAACTATTTTCAAGAGCATTCTTAAATTGGACAAATACCTCCTCTAAATGGCCATTTAACTTGTAAAAACTGGACATTAACACCAGTGATGATACCATTTTAGGATATTTTCTATTGAAATCAAGTGCAACAATACCACCCAATGAAAATCCTATTAAGTTAACATTTTGAATTTTTAACTCATCCAAAAGATTTTTTAAGTCCAGAACATAAGTATCAATTGTAATTTCATCATTTCCTAACTCAGAACCCCCATGACCTCTTAAATCAATCCTTAAAATTTGATAATTGCCTTTAAGATGGTTTGCCAAAAATTCCCAATAAAGTAAATTATCCGAGAGTCCATGAATGAAAACCAAAGTTTCACCGCTGCCTTCCAATTTATAATTCATATTAATAATTTAGGGAATGAATACTTTAAATAGATTACAGAATTACTTTAACATCAAAATTAATCATCAAATTTTAAATAACTTAAATAACAAATCATAATTCATATAATTATTTTATAAAATTATAACTAAAAAAGGGATTGAAATGAAAACTGTTGCTATTAATGGTTATGGAACCATCGGTAAAAGAGTGGCTGATGCTGTTGCTGCTCAAGATGACATGAAGGTAGTTGGTGTAAGTAAAACTAGACCAAACTATGAAGCAAGAACAGCTGTTGAAGAAAAAGGCTATCCATTATATATTGGAATTCCAGAAAGAGAACAAATGTTCAAAGATGCTGGAATTGAAATAGCAGGTACTGTTGAAGAAATGATTCAGGAAGCAGATGTTGTTGTTGACTGTACTCCTGGAACTATCGGACCACAAAACCTTGAAATGTATAAAAAAGCTGGCGTCAAAGCAATTTATCAAGGTGGAGAAGACCACGAATTAACCGGTCTTTCTTTTAATTCTATTTCCAATTATGATGATTCATATGGTGCGGATTATACCAGGGTAGTTTCATGTAACACTACTGGATTAACCCGTACATTACATACAATCGACAAAATTGCAGACATTAAAAAAGTAAGAGCAGTGATGGTTAGAAGAGGATCCGACCCATCTGAAGTCAAAAAAGGACCAATTAATGCAATTGTTCCAAATCCTCCAAAAGTACCTTCTCACCACGGTCCTGATGTACAGACCGTAATGAAAGGAATTGACGTTACAACAATGGCATTGCTCGTTCCTACTACTTTAATGCACCAACACAACATAATGGTTGAAATCAATAATGATGTGGAAACCGAAGAAATTATCGAAGCTTTGGAAAAACGTTCTAGAGTAATTATTGTTTCTGCTGAAGAAGGCTTAGGATCCACTGCTGAACTGATGGAATATGCTAAAGAACTTGGAAGAAACAGAAATGACTTATATGAAATTCCAGTTTGGAAAGAGTCAATTAATGTTGTTGGAAATGAATTGTTCTACATGCAAGCAGTACATCAAGAATCTGATGTAGTGCCTGAAAACGTTGATGCTATTCGTGCACTTTTAGAAATGGAAAGTGACAACGAAAAGTCAATTGCAAAAACTAACAAAGCTATGGGAATATTCTAAATTCCCCTTTTTTTACTATTTTTTTAATGATTTGAATGAAAAACCAAGTACTTTTTGGACCTGCAGGAAGTCCAGTTGATTATAAGGGCGCAGCATATAAAGCCCCAAAATATATTCAGAATGAAGGACTTGATTCCTACGAATATCAATCGCCATATGGAGTAAGAATTGGTGAAAAAGCTGCAACCACCTTAAAAGAAGAATCTCAAAAGCATGATATTTTAGTTTCCATGCATGCACCCTATTACATTAATTTGTGTGCAAAAGAAGAAGAGAAACTTGATAAAAGCATTGGACATCTAATAGCTGCTGCCCGTGCCGGAGAATGGATGGGTGCTTACAGATTAGTTTTCCACCCCGGAGCTTATCTAAATAGAAAACCTGAAAAAGCTATGGAAATATCTAAAAATACTGTCAATCGCTTGTTTGAAGAACTTGAAGCTGAAGGAATTGAAGAATTTACCTTTGCTCCTGAAACTACAGGTAAACGAACACAGCTTGGAAATGTAGGTGAGGTTGTTGAACTTTGCGCCAGTTTTGACCATTTTGAACCGACAATTGATTTTGCTCATGTTCATGCAAGAGGCAGAGGATTCTTAAATAAAAAAGAAGATTACAACTGCATTTTTTCAACTATAGAAGACCATTTGGATATTGATATCCTACATTGTCACTTCACAACCATTGAATATGGAATGGGTGGTGAAGTAAAGCATCATACTTTAGATGAAAGCGGTGAATACGGGCCGAATATCAAAGATTTATTATCCAATTTAATCGATAATGGTTGGAATGCAAATATCATATGTGAAACTCCACTCAGAGACATAGATTCTTTAAAAATGAAACAACTTTACGAAAGCATGATATGATGGATGTGTTTAAATGCATTTAAATACTGAAGTTTATTGGGAAAAACGATTTAAAACCGATTGGAAAGACCTTAAAGGAGCAGAACAAACTTTAATACATTACGAAACAATACTCACTCATTTACCGCAATGGATGAAAGATGTGGTTGAAAATAATAAGTATTCCATATGTGACATGGGTTGTGGAATGGGTGAAGGAACAAATGAATTACATAAAACTTTCCCTAAATCAAAAGTATTTGGAATGGATTTTTCACAAACCGCCATCGATGAAGCTAATAAGCAATACAATGATGAAAATCTAACCTATTTCAAAGGGGATATGCGTGATTGTGATGAAAAATTTGACATTATAGTTACCTCCCATACTCTAGAACATTTTTATGACCCTTTTGAGATTGTTGAAAAATTATCTCAAAATTGCAAATATTTAATTATTACCGTACCATTTAGAGAGGAGGATTTGTGGAAAGAACATTGCTTTTCATTCCAATATGAATCATTTCCATTAACTATCCATAATAAAAGATTAATTTATTATAAAGAAATAGAACCCATGTTCTTTTCTGCAGGCAATTATATGCTAAAAGAACAAATCTTAGTTATTTATGCAAATAATGAATTGGTTGAGGACTTTTCATTAGATAAATTAAATTCATTCTATGATGAAAAAGTAATTCTTCAAAATAAATTGGAAAAGCTAAAAAAAGAAAAGGAAGCGTTAGATAAACAAAATAATCTTTTCAAATCAACAAAAGCTTATAAAATGTGGATTGAAGATACTGGCATTGGAAAGAATAACAAAAATAATTTCGAAGATGATGAGTCATTTAATGACATGATGACTGCCAAAAATGATGTTGCTATTTTATCTGCAAGCAATGTTGTTATGACTTATAAAGATGGATCTGCTTATAATGTTACTTTAACTGATATTAACGGCAAGGGTATTGCAAACAAAATTATAACGATTACACTCAGCGATATAATCTATAACCTTAAAACGGATTTGAATGGTAATGTGAGTCTAACAATTAATCTAAATATTGGCAATTACGAAATTTCGGCTAAAGTCGAAAATGATGGCAACGACGACAAATTAGAAATCAGCAACACAATTCATGTTAAAAAACCAAAAATGACAATTACCGCTGAAGACATCCACATGACATACAAAGACGGAACAAAATACAATGTCCAACTAACCGATAAAGACAACCGCCCAATTACATTAGCAGGAGAAATAATAACAATCACTCTTGAAGAAAAAGAGTACATCATTAAAACCGATGAACTGGGAATTGCAAGCCTACCAATTAACCTAAACCTTGGAAAACATACAATTTCTGCTAAACTCGAAGAAACAGACTACACTGATGAAATTGAAATCAACAACACAATTCATGTTAAAAAACCAAAAATGTCAATTACCGCTGAAGACATCCACATGACATACAAAGACGGAACAAAATACAACGTCCAACTAACCGATGAAAATGGCAATCCTCTTGAATTATCCCATCAAATTATTAAAATTTATCTTCAAGACAGGGAATATAATCGTGAAACCAATGCCCAAGGCATTGCAAGCCTACCAATTAACTTAAACATAGGAAAATATGAAATTTCAGCCAAATTCAAAGGAAATGAACCCGACAAAGAAATCAAAATCAACAACACAATTCATGTTAAAAAACCAAAAATGTCAATTACCGCTGAAGACATCCACATGACATACAAAGACGGAACAGAATACAATGTCCAGCTAATCAACGAAGACAACCGCCCCCTTACATTAGCAGGAGAAATAATAACAATCAACATTGTAGGCAAGGAATACGATCTCAAAACCAATAATCAGGGTATTGCAAGCCTACCAATTAACTTAAACATAGGAAAATATAAGATTTCAGCCAAATTCAAAGAAAAGGAATCCAACAACGAAATCAAAATCGACAACATCATTTATGTTGAAAGACCAAAAATGCCATAGAAAAATATCAATTTAATAATCTTTAACGGAGTGAATTAAATCATCCATATCATTGAAAAGATTATTTATATCATCATTATCTTTTTCGTTGGAACTTAAATGAATTACCAATTCATTAATCAAATCTTCCATTTTGTCAACGAATGTCTCTAATGTTTTAATTTTACTATCAATCTCTTTTTCAACAAGTTCATTATTGTCTGTGTCCAGTTCCACCATCTTTCTTGTTACTTCCAACTGATTTGAAAATAGCTGATTAGACTTATTTATTGAAGAAGAAAATTTATTATAAGCCATATGATTCGGATCGAATAGTTTTTCAACTAACTCTTTAGCTCTTTTTTGTTTAAAATTATAATCCTTTTCTATATCATTAATAATTTCATCATATTTTGATGGAACAACTTTTTTAATCTTTTGAACGCGAAAAACTTGTTTTCCGCATTGAGTGCAGAACTTTTGATTAGGTTCAAGTTTGGCCCCACAATAAATACAAAAATGATTGTGGTCATCATAAATATTCATAATACTTATTTAAACATCAAATTTAATAAATGCTATGATTTTCTCAATTTCAAAATTACAATCTCCGAATCAGTTCCCCACCTCATTGGAGTGTCCATTGAACCTACGCCAGTTGTAACATGCAGATACTTGCCGAACTTATTTTTAAATAATCCCTTATTGTATCCAAACATCAAATTAGCAATCCAAACAACCGGATAAAACTGGCCACCATGAGTATGGCCTGACAATTGAATATCAAAGCCTAATTCAGAAAATTCATCCCAATGATAAGGAACATGATAATTAATAATGTTAATCATATTCGGATTTATCCATGATTCATCAACTTTTGGAACTTCCCTATCTTCAAAACTGAAAGTAAGGCCAAAAACACTTAACTCTCCAAATTCCCTTCTTTGATTATCCAAAACAATTATTCCTGCATTTTCACATGCTTTTATAACATTATCAATTCCAGGATAGAAATCATGATTTCCTGGAGTGAATATTATTGGCATATTGACTTCTTTAAATGCCATTAAGTCATTTTCTTCCACAACTGATGAGCCATCAGCCAAATCTCCGGAAATAATGGTTAATTCACAAGAACTTTCAAGTTCTTTTAATTTATTTCCTATCATGGAGATTATTGACTTATGACGTACAGATCCAAAATGAACATCTGACAAATGTGCAATGTCAATATCTCTAGTCAAATTATCTAAATTTAATGTTTTTTCACTTACAATTAATTTATGAGCCTTATAATAATTATAAACACCTAAAATAGGTACAATTAAAATTAAACCAAAAACTACTTCAAATGGTAATGCTACAAACCTGCCAATTAAATAAATAACAATAATGTCGATTAGAAACATTACTGATGCCCACATCCAAATACCATTAATCGTTGTTAATAACCTGCCAAAAAAAGTTGATTTTTTTGTTTCAAAAAACATTGGAAGGCAGTGCAATAAACCCACTAAAACTGTTAAAACGAATAAATAAATATCATTCAATCCGCCAAATAATAAAAATATGTATTTTAGCAGAAAAAATTCAAATAACATGTAAAATGGCGTTACAAACAATACCCTTCGTGTTCGACGACTCATGATAAAACCTCTTAAAATAATTATATTACAACAACTATTTAAATAATTAAAACTAATGTTATTTTGTACTGAAATATCGGAGGTGAGTAGTTGAAAAGTGATAACAAAAAAGCAGAAATTAAAACAACTAACCAAAAACAACCCCTAAAAGAAACTGAATGTAAAGAATATGCAGAATGCATCATTTTAAAGCCTGTTGGTTACCCATTTGAGTTTAATTTAATGGATGATGATATTGAAATTACCAACAAAGAGCTATTCGAAGAATATGCTCGTGAACAATGGCTTGGATTAGTTGTTAGTGAAAACTCACATTTATTTGATCAGAAAATCATACCGGATTACGGTTTTGAGATAATAAAAGCAAAACCAAATAACTCCATTATTTCTGAAACAACAAAAATCAAACTTATTACTGATGATTTAAAAAATAAAAGAGATGAAACCAAATTTAAATCAAATATACTCCTTTCAGATATTGTCGGGCAAAAAAATGCTAAAAATAAAGTTAAGGTCATAACAAGATATTTGGAAAATCCGGAAAAATTCGGACCTTGGGCTCCGAAAAATATTTTGTTCTACGGACTTCCAGGTACTGGGAAAACCATGCTTGTAAAAGCGCTCGCCAACGAACTTGAAGTTCCATTGTATTTAATTAAAGCAACATCATTGATTGGCGACCATGTGGGAGATGGAGCATCTAAAATTCATGATTTATTCAAAAAAGCTAGTGAAAATTCGCCGTCAATAATTTTCATTGATGAAATGGATGCCATTGCACTCCATAGGTCTTTTCAAACTTTAAGAGGAGATGTTTCCGAAATAGTAAATTCACTTTTAACTGAAATGGATGGAATCAGTGAAAATGAATCCGTTATAACCATTGGTGCAACAAATAATCCAACTTCCCTTGATTTTGCGGTTAGAAGTAGATTTGAAGAGGAAATAGAATTTGAGTTGCCTGATGATGAAGAAAGATTAACAATTTTAGAAAATAATCTGAAAACAATGCCTCTTGATTATGATATTGACTTAGAGAAAGTTGTTAAAATAACTAAAGGATTATCTGGAAGAGACCTGAAGGAAAAAATTCTAAAAACAGCTCTTCACAATGCGATAGCTAATGATTATGAAATAGTCACAATGGAAAATATAGATTATGCTATCAAAAATAGTAAAATAAAAAATACAGATGTTAAAGGAATGTTTGAATAGTCAAACATTCAATCAATCTTTATTAAACAGATACTCACAAGCCTCAATTATTTCTTCATTATCTTCTTTTGCAGCTTTTTTAACTTTTTTAGAAATATCATAGAATATTTTATTGACAATGGAATTTGTTAAATTATCCAATATTTTTACACTACCATCTACATCAGCTAACTTAACACTTGCTTTTTGAGTTTCACGTTGTCTTATCTCTTCCATAGATGCTCTTAAATTACCAAGTAATTCATCAACTTCCATTATTTTGAAGGATTCTTTAAGTAAAAGGAACTCTTCATTGATGATGTTTTCTGCTTCACCAAATTCCTTTATTCTAAGGCGAGTATTTTCATCTGCAATTTCCCTCAAATCATCAATGTTAAATGATTTTACACCCAATTCACAAACATCTTCAGAAATATCACGAGGATTTGCAATATCCACCATCATCAAGTTTTCATAATCCATATCAATACCTAAAAGACGTTCTTTTGTAATAATATGGTGCGGAGCACTTGTTGCACTAATAACAACATCAGCAGTAGCCAAATACTCTTCCAAATCATTGAATAAAATAGCTTCTCCACCCAAATCCTTCGCCAAATCAACAGCAACATAATAAGTTCTGTTAGCAACAAAAATAGCATTTAAATCTTTTTCAGCGAGTGCTTTTGCAACCAACCGGCCCATTTTTCCAGCACCGATAACCAATACGGATTTGTCATCCAAACATCCAATATGCTTTTCAGCCAAATCAATAGCTGCAGAACCAATTGATACTGATCCTTTATTGATATTGGTCTTGTTTCTAACAACTTGACCCACATGAATTGCTTTAGTAAAAATTAAATCAAGGACTTTACCACAATGATGGTTTTTCATGGCTTTATGTTTTGCATCTTTGACCTGGCCCAAAATTTGATCTTCACCCACAATCATGGATTCCAAACCAGAAGTCATCCTAAGCAAATGCATAACAGCGGATTGACCATAATCAATGACAATACTCTGATTTTCATGAGATAACAATTCCTCATCTTCAGGAATATTTTCATTATGAATATAAATTTCTTTTCTATTGCATGTAGAAATCTCAATATATTCACCAATAGAATATTTTTCTTGCAATTCTGCAAATAATTCATCAATGTCCTTTGATATAACCTCCATAGATTGAATATCTGCTATCTTATGGTCAACTCTCAAATTTAATATCAATTTAATCCCCTTATAATATTGTCAATATACTCTTTTGCTTCGCCAATTTTGCGATTTTCAATCAAATCATTTATCTTTTCATCCTCAAAGATTTCATAAAGATACTTTCTTCTTTCTTTTTGATTTTTAACATTATCCTTTAAAAGTGAACGCGCATAATCCTGAAGTTCAATTTCCAAAATATCCTCTTCTGTAATAATTGATTGAATTTTCTTTCTTAGTTGACGAGCCATTAATGGACTTTTTCCATTAGTAAAAATAGATATTTCAATTTCCCCAATATTAAAGCTTGTAGGTACGATTATATCGCCTTTTTGTGGGATATCTGCCCTGTTAACAAGTTTATCGTTAGCAATTTCACAAACATGATTAGATAGCTTCTCATCACCGCTGGCAACAACAACCAAATCAGACCACTCAACCAAATCGTCAACATCATCAGTGGAACATAATACAGCCCCTTTACATTCCAACTCTTCAGATATATGTGTGCCCGCCAATTTCACATTAGCTCCATGGTCTAAAAATTTATTTGCCCTTCTTGTTGCAACTTCGCCAGTGCCCAAAATAAAAACATTTAAATCTGAAGTCTTTAAATAAAGAGAAGTCCAATCCATTTTAATCAGAATTTTCAAGAGATTTTGCATGTAAAACTTTTACAGCAGCTCTTAAATCATTATTGCATTCTGTTAAAACATTCATTGCTTCAAGCTTTGTTACATTGAATGTTTCAGCTAATGCTTCGGCTCTTTCATCAGGATTTGGTTTGTTTACACCAACTAACCTTTCGGATAATTCTTTTTTCAAATCCAAATATTCCTCATGGCTCATTCCCATATTTCTTAAAGTCATATCTCTTAATGGACAAGGTTTAGATGGTTTACAACACCATACCAGTGATCCGAAACAAGTTCCTGCTCCTTCACCTAATCTAGTTTCTTTTCCAAATTGAAGCTTGATGTTAATGAACTCCTGAGGAGTTAAATTAACTTCCTGTAATGCATTTAAAACTGGACATGGTTTTACTGGAGGACAACAAAAAGCAAGCCCCCTTACATCTCCTCCTCTGCAAATATGAGATGGTGCATCTTCCCAAGTCATGATAAACCTCCAAAAATAATTTCATTTCTAATATGATTAAATAATTATAAAATATTAATATAATTTATTTGAACATTGAATATATAATCTTTTTTATAAAAAAGTTTATTAACTTCAAATTCATTAAGATTAAAAAGATAAAAAAAGGAGGGTGAAAATGAAATTATGGAACCCCGCAGCATTTTTCATAAGCTTAATGATGAGTATGATTATGGCAATTATATTCGGCATGATTGTTCCTCATTTTATGGGTTTGTCCGGTCTTGAACCGGATTTATGCTTATATATGTGGCCTTTAAGGTGGGTGACAGCATATCTATTGATTAATATAATAATCTACCCCATTGGATTTGGACTTGCAGAAAAAGTATTCCACTTCAATCCCGACAGGGATGGAATGGGTTTGTGGAATCCGGCAGCATTCTTCATAAGTTTGATGATGAGTTTAATCATGGCTGCAATATTCGGTTTGCCTATGGGGCTGCCTGTAGATTTGTTATTCTATCTATGGCCGTTAAGATGGGTTACTGCATATTTATTGATTAATATTGCAATATATCCAATAGGATTCAGACTTGCAAAAAAAGTCTTTGGTTTCGACCCAATGGCACAATAAGGTTTTTAAACCTTATTCACTTATTTTTATATAGATTATATGATTAGAGAAAAAATAATTATTGAAGATATAGCAATCACCTTAGAACGAAAAAATATCAAAAATATGTATCTTCGAGTTCTGCCCCCAAATGGGGAAGTGAAAGTATCCGCACCACTTTTCTTATCTGATGAAGACATATCCAACTTCATTAAATCGCGTAAGGAATGGATATTGAAAAAGCAGGAACTTATTTTAAAAAATGGAATTAGTGCTCCATTAAAGTACAAGAATGGAGAAAAACATGAAATATGGGGCAAAACCTACGCTCTGCAACTAATTAAAAACACCACTACAAAAAGAGTTTTGGTTGATGAAGAAAGAAATGTAATCTATTTACCAGTTCCGCCAAGAAGCACAATAGAAAAAAGAAAGAACATATTGGATGAACATTATAGGGCAGAACTTAAACATGCTTTGCCTGAAGCATTGGATAAATGCTGCAAAATAGTTGGAAAAACACCGACAGACATTAAAGTCAGGAAAATGAAAAATTGGGGAAACTGCAACCAGAATGGAGTGATAACACTTAATTTGAATTTGGCAAAAAAGAGGCCAATATGCTTGGAATATGTTCTAATCCATGAATTATGTCATCTAATAGAATTTAATCATGGAAAAAAATTCAAAAAATTAATGGACAAATTCTGTCCAAATTGGAAAGAAATAAAAAAAGAATTAAATGAATAAGAAGAATTATCTGTCTTTAAGCATGTCTTCTTTTTCATCTACAGTTAATTTTTCAACAATCTCTTCAGGAGTACCTATGTCTAGGAGTTTACCTCCTCTCATTAAAGCAGCCCTATCACAAACATCTAAAACAAAGTCCATATCGTGAGAAACGATGATGAATGTTTGTTCCAATTCAGTACGGGCTTTTAATATAGAGTCAGTTACGATAACACGAGTAACCGGATCCATAGTACCAGTTGGTTCATCTAAAAGAATTATATTAGGTTCTTTAATTAAAACTTGTGCTAAAGCAACCCTATGCTTTTCCCCTACACTTAATTGATCAGGATATTTGTCAAGAATTGTTGTTGCAACATCATCACTGAATCCTACAGTTGTTAATGCATGAATAGCTTTGATTTTACCAAATTCTGCAGGCAAGTTTAAACTAATAGCATCGGTCAAATTACCTAAAATTGTTCTGTGAGGATATAATGAATATTCTTGATGTAATAAACCTATATAAGGCATGATACGTCCACGGTTGAGAGGACCTACTTTGGTCATGTCAATCCATTCATCACCAAGTTTGATTTGGATATTACCGCTACTTGGTTCAGTCAATCCAATTAACATTCTGGTAGTGGTTGTCTTACCGGAACCACTTAAACCAACAATACCGAAAATTTCTTCTTTATTGATAGTTAAATCAACACCGTCAACCGCTTTAACTACTCCACGCTCAATGGAATAATAATGTTTTTTAACATCTTCAAGAACTATTTCAGGTTCACCAAATTCTGGAATTTCCGGTTTTTTAGGAACCGGTACGGTAGCCATAAATTCATCAACTACTTTTTGTGGCTCTCCTTCTTCTTTGATTTGGCCATCCTCTAACCAGATTACATTGTCAGCAAGTTCAATCATTACTTCAGGCCAGTGAGAAGTAATTAACATGGTGATTCCTTCATCTTTAACACCTTCTTTCAAGGTATTGTGAAGTTTTACTGCTGTTTGTGGATCCAAAGTACCTGTTGGTTCATCAGCTAAAAACATCATTGGGCTTTTTGCCAATTGTCTTGCAAGCACAACTCTCTGTTTTTCACCACCACTTAAATCACGAGCAATGTGGGTAACCCTATGGTTCATTTGAACCATTTCCAATAATTCTAAAGCAGTGTATATGCTTTCCTCGTAATCTTTACCTTCAGGCATTGCCCTCATTACATTTTCAATTACGGTTTCTTCATCGTATAATGCGAAGTTACGTTGTAACATGATGGAAATTCTTCTTTTAATACTTGCAAATAATTTCCTTTCAGCATTAAAGAAATCAACTTCCTTAGCTTCAAAAGTTGCTCCACAACTACATTTTTCACCAGCATGAGATGGAGAATCAACTGCCAAACATTCCGGACAAACAGCTACATTCATAATGATTTGACCAGCATCCGGTTTATAATCTAAAGTTCCTCTTAGCATGTTGATTAAAACAGATTTTCCACTTCCACTACGTCCCAAAATACCTAAAGTCTCTCCTTCACTAATCTTTAAATTAATATCTTTAAGAACATCAACACCATTATAAAATCCATGAAATCACCTATTGAAATAATCTTTATTTTCAACTATTAATATAAGTTTCTAATAACAATTGTTTTAAATAATATTAAAAATTAGTAATGTTAAAATCCAAATTCCCAGAAATAACTGAACGAGCTATTGAAAATCCGTCAACGCCAGTAGAAATCATTTTTTTAAGATTTTCCTGTGAGTTAACAGAGTTGTTCCCAATAACCTTAATATCAACATTATTGCAAATTTTCTCCAAAAGTTCCCAATCAGCTTCAAAAACGCCTTTTTTCATTGCATCAACATGTAAATAATCAGCACCAGCATTCTCAATTAAATCGGCAATTTCAAAAGTATCAACACCCTCTACGTTTGCCCTTATTTTTACTGACACCTCACTTTTAACATTATCAACAACTTGGGATATAAAATCAGACAAATCTGGACGATTTAACATATTTTGTCCACAACCAATAGCTAAAATCTCATTTTGACGACAATGACAGTTAATCTCAATAATATCTAAATCTTTTATATTTCCCGCTTCAATAATCGGTTGTGGAGTTGTTGCGCGAACATTGGCAGAAACTTTTACATCGCTATGAACATTTTTAATAGAAGCAACTTCATTTTCAATATGGTTAAAAATCACGTCCAGAGGGAAATCAAATTCTTTTCTGCCCCTTTCAATAATTCTTTTGCTTGCCTCTATTGTGGAGCCATCTAAACTGTATCCTCCTAAAGTAGCCACATTAAAACCATAAGGGATAACTTTATTTAGAAAATCAGCATTTGTTATCCCAGCCATAGGCGCAACTACTTTAAGCATGAACAAGCCTCAGTATTCTTTCTCAATAACCCATGTCCACATTTCATTATTATTAGCACGAATCTCTTCGAGACCAATATCAGCCATGTAAGCTGCATCTTCAGCATTTTTACCTCTACCGATACCGGCCTTGAGTTTAATGCCTATTTCTTCATCAATTTCAACCATTATGTCTTCAATTTCTTGTTCAGACAAACCGTTACACGGAGACATGAAGTTATCTCCTCCAATGAAGAACAATAATGCTCCTTTCTTGATTAATTTGGTCATTAAATAATGTTGAGCTTTGTTTACCATAAAACTGGTATCAAAAGCTGATTCTATGTCTGTTAAAGTTTCAGTAACACTATTAATATCAATGTGAGCTGCTTGAACAAAGCTATCTTCTTCACTAACTAAACTGTCGATAGCTAAAATTTCTTTTCTTTCACCAGACTGTGCACTGCCTGCTTTTTGGAGTGCAATAGTGGCCAATTTTTGAGCTTCATGTGGAGTTTCAGCAGCGCCGACACCCATACTTATTGTAATTGGATATCTGTTTCTAATTGATCTTTGAATTCGTAAATGATCTTCTTCATCAAGACCATTTGAAATTGCGAGTAAATTGTCAAATCTAGTAAAGAAAACTAAACCTTTTTTATTACCAAAATGATTATTTAAATCAGCAAATAAATTTGCTTGAAGCATTTGTAAATCAGATTCAGTTCTTGGCCTCGGAGTAACAGTCCAAGGACCATAATTGTCAATTTGTATTAAAGTCATTTGTATCATTGAATAACCGCCTTTTCCTTATTAAGGAATACTATCAATAATAATTTCAGCCAAATTTATTTTAGCATCTAAATTATTCATTATTGTATTTGTAACTATTACCTTATTAATTATTTGGTTTACCTTAATTTTTTTGTCTTCATCTTTATTGTCGATTACCATCACATCTAAAAAGTCATCATATAATGATGCAACTCCAACAGATGAAACTTCAATATCTAATGCTTTCATGAATTTACTGGCCGGACCTGAAACAGAGTCAGAACCAATAATAGGAGATACTGCAATCACATAAGCATCTTTTAAAGCATCACGAACACCATCTAATGATAATATTGGTGAAATTGAAGTTATTGGATTTGATGGGCCGATAATTACTGCCTGAGAATTTTTAATGGAATCAATAATGCCTTCCGCAGGATTCACTTTGGAAAACTTTAAATCCAAAACTTCAGGAGCGGATTGATGTTTGATTAAGAAATCATGGAATTCCAACTCGCCAATGTCAGTGATTATTTTTATTTCAGAATCCTCCTCACTCATCGGAATAATGCGAGAGGAAATGCCCATATTCTTCGCTTGAATTTCGCAAGCCTTACACAGACCGTATTTTTCCATCAATTGAGTTTTTTGTATTTTAGTAGCACGGTCAATGTCGCCTATTCTAAGTAATTCGCCACATCCTATTTCTTCAAGCCTCTCATGAGTAATGAAAGTATCATTCTTAACTCCATACCACAATTCATCATTAATCATGTCTGACATTGTATACAGTACAGTATCAATATCCGCTGAAACATAGACACCTGAAAAATAGTCATTTTCCAAAGTGTTGACTATAATTGTCAAATCACTTGGATCTACAACTTCCTTCAATCCCTGCAGTAATTTTGGAGTGCCAGTACCACCAGATAAAACGGTAATCATAAAAATCACTTATTTTCTAAATACATCAAATTCCCTTGGCATGAGAACAGGTTTAATATTTGAATCTTCATTCCTTAACTTGTCAAAACTGTCAAAACCGCGTATGATGACAACAGGAAGTCCTTCATCAGCCTGACCCATTATAAGAGATGCTGCTGAAGCCAATTCATCACAAGTAGCAATTTCAGTAGTTTCAAGTTCTCTGCCATATAAATCCTTTTCACCAACTCTTCTCCAGATTGGTGAAATTCCAGAGCATCCAATTGCAGTGCCTATAGCACCAAATCTAAAAGCCCTGCCCTGAGTATCTGTTATAATTACTGCAATTTCTTGGTCAAATTCATTTTCTAAGAACTTGCGAACCTCAAAAGCAGACTTATCAGCATTTTCCGGCATTGGAGTGGCCAAACCTTCACCAACATTTGATTCATCAATACCTGCATTAGCACAAACAAAGCCGTGAATTGTTTCAGTTATTATGAAATTCGGACCAACCTCAACAATTTCATTGGATTGCTGGATGATTGCTTCAACCAATTTAGGATCCTTTTTTGATTGCTTTGCTAATTCAATAGCCTGTTCGGATGGTGTCAACTCATCCAACCTTATGAAATTTTCTTCAGCTTTTGAAATTAAAGTCTCTGCAATTAATATTATATCTCCGTGATTGAGTCCGCAGCCTTGTTTTACAATTGCATCTTTAATAATTTTTGAAATGTCACTATTGCCATCAACAATAGGAATATCCTCTAAACCAAATAATTCAATACTCATAATAATCATCTAAAAAAATTAAAAAAAAAGAAAAGTTATGGATTATAGACATCAATAGTCCATTCTCCATCAAAAATCGCAGCACATGATGTGACCGGTTTTTCATAATTTGCAAAAGTACCTTCATCAAAAATATATTTTGCAGCACCTTCAGAAGTTTTAGCTTCAAAATCAACTTTGTCAGGTACTTGACTGCCATATGTTGAAATGAATGCTGCTTCACCATATGGAACTTTCTCGACCAATATCTTGTTATCATTAACAATGCCTATATAACACTCATATTCATCCTCTTTGTCTGTTGATGTAACAGCAGCGGCAATTCTTGGAGTATTATAATCATCCTTTTCGTAATCCATAGTAAGCAATGAATATGCAAGTGCATCCCTCATATTCATCCCAACACCGATTTTATCTGCTATAACATCTGTTTGAGAACCATTGGAAACAACGATTTTATCATCTACAATTTTAATGGAATTGTAGGAAATATAAGCGTTCTTATAGATATCTTTTTCAAAACCTTCGATTGGAACAACAGCTGCACGGTCATCATATTTCAAACATTTCCTATTTGGAAATGACCTGCTTGATACTCTGTATGCCACAAAAGGTTTGCCGTCATCATTCATACCTGCTGATAAAATTCTCCCAGTATACATTTTCATTCCCCAAATTTTAAAGTTCCGGACGTTGAACAGCCATATCAACAGAAATTCCAGGAGGAGTTGTAATAACGATTTCACCAGGCTTGATTGTAACTTGACCTTCATCAATTACTCTTGCCTGAACTCCAACTGCGCTTCCCGCTATTGCATCCGAGCGGTCCTGACCATTAACTGTAACTTTATGCAAATTAGCTACAGGCATAACATAATATTCGGCATCACCAGAAACATCAGTGACATTAGGTTTTCCACTCGCATCTTCTACAACATCAGCATCATCCGTTTGAACATCAGTAGCTGAAAAATTACTAGTTACAACCAAAAATATCATAATAGTGAAAAGAATATCAATGAACGGGACTAAATTAATACTCGGTTTACTGTCCGAAATCCTCTTTTTATGTCGTCCAACATCAATAGCCATAATTTCACCTATTGTTTTAGCTTACTTTCAGTAATTTCAGCATTAACATTACATTTTTCCAATATGATATTGGAAATACTCTTATCCAACATACTAGGTTTAAAGGAAACCTTGATATTAGCATATGGATCAGAAATCAATCTTGTATTAACAACACCTTCCGCTTCTTGTAAAGCTTCAAGTGCACATTCAACATTAGAATCGACTCTGACTTTAACAACGGCGTATCCCCAGTTTGTCATTTTTGTAGCTAATTCAATTTTATCCATTTCTGCTTCAATTAACCCCTGAATATAAGTATGAAGAGGCAATAGCACAATAGCTACCAAAAGACCCATAATTGTAGTGGTTAAAGCTACATAAATACCTTCTGCCATTGCAGCAGAATCAGGATGAACGCCTAATGATTTGAATGTCATCCAAATACCAATAACTGTACCTATCAAACCCAAAAATGGAGCCAATTCTGTAAGTGTTTTGATTGTACTTAACCCTTTGGTCATTTTTCCAACTTCAACAATGAAAATTTGCTCCATACTTTCTTCAACTTCAGTTTTGTTTTTATAACCAATTTTTAAAGTTTCAGAAATAATTCTGGAAATAGGATTTTTAAAACCATTAATTTGTTTTAAAGCTTCTACAGCTCCACCTCTTTCCATAGAGGCAGTTACAACTCCAAAAATTTCAGTTGTATCTACTTTACTAATTTTTTTAAGATATGCAATCTTTCTCAATGCAATAATGAGACCATAAATTCCAACAAAAAGAATTATGTAGGTAATAATTCCACCTTGTGTGAAAATATCCATCATCCCATCAATAAAAGGCATAATATACTCAATAATCATTTTCATCCTCTATAAAAAATTAAATTGAAAATTATTTATAAAAATACTTTATTAATTCCTATACTTAAATATTATTTAAAATAAAAGAGGCATTATTTCATTTTAGCAACTGTAGCCCAAGATTTTCTAACAAACTCCGGCATCTCATCATAAGTATACTTTGATAAAAAATCTTTAGTTTTTGGATCTGAAGGATAACCTGAACCAATACCCCCAGATTTTATGTAATCTTTATTAATATCCTTAATGTATTCATCCCTAGCTGCTTTAGCAATTATAGAAGCTGCACTGACTTCAATATACTTATCATCAGCCTTATGTTCGGCAAATACATTAAGACCAGTATCAATACGCAAATTCTCTTGAAAACGTTCAGCTTTAACATCCACTGCGTCAACAATCGCTTTATCGAATTCCAATTTTAAAAGAATGCTTTCCATAGCATTTTTTTCTATTTCATTAAGATTTACGCCACTGGCTCTTAAATCGTCAATTTCACGAGCTGATATCACAACCATTTCATGTGGAAACATCTTTTTCAATTTTCTAGATAAAATAGTACGTCTATTCGGAACAAGTCTTTTAGAATCCTTAACACCCATTCTTTCGAGAACTTTTTCCATCTTTTCAGGAACAACAACACCTGCAATAACCATAGGTCCTAAAACAGACCCTCTACCCGCTTCATCAATACCTAATATATCCATAAAAATCAGTTAAAAAAAAGTAAAAAAAGAAATAAATAAAAATATTTATTTCATAGCTCTAAGACGAACTTCAGGTTCTAATGCAAGAGGTTCAGCTGCAACAATTGCAGTTCCTTTTGCAACAACAGTCATAGGATCATCAGAAATTTCAATAGGAATAGAAATTTCGTCAAATATTCTTTCTTTTACACCACGAAGTCTTGAACTTCCACCAACAGCAACGGAATTATTGTAAACACCCATCATTAATTCTGGAGATAATCTTTCTAAGATTACATTTAATCCACCAACGATTTGTTGCATGAATGGTTCAACAGCATCTGCAACGAGCATTGAATCAATTACAACTTTTTTAGGCCTATTAGTTTCTAAAGATTTACCGATTACTTCGACACTTAAATTTTCAATTTGTTCAGAACAATGGACCATACCCACTTCAATTTTTGCGGATTCAGCATCATGAATACCAATAGCTACATCATATCTCTCAGCTACAAGTTCAACGATTTTATTATCTATATCGTCTCCACCACATCTAACAGTTTCAATATCGTTAATGCCTCCAAGAGAAATAATTACAATATCAGTTGATCCAGCACCAATATCCACAACCATAGTTCCATTCGGTTCAGCAATAGGCAAACCTGCACCTATAGCAGCTGCCAGTCCTTCACTGATAACTAAAATATTTTGAGCACCTGCTTTCCTGCCAATCTCTTCAGCAGCATTTTTTTCTACTTCAGAAGCATCACCAGGAATGCCGATAACGATTCTTCCAACACTTTCCCCTTCATTAATACCAATTTGCATTGCCTTAATTAAAAGAGCTTGTGCTTGAACAACATTTTCAATAACCCCTTTTTTCAAAGGTCTTACTGCAAGAATATCTTCCGGAGTTCTTCCAAGCATTCTTTTAGCTTCTTCACCTACAGCTAAAACTTCTGAAGGGTCATCTTTTTTAACTGCAACAACAGATGGAATTTGGTATAAATCAAATTTATCACCTGAAGGTTTTGCAATTACAGTGTTTAAAGTTCCTAAATCAATTCCTAAACTATTGCTAATAACTTTGGTGTCATTAACTTGTGGTTCTTCCTCTTCTTTTCCAAAAATATTCATGATTAGTCCTCCGTTACAATATCTTTAAAATCTATAACGAAAATTCTGTTAGATGTAGCTATACTCTGAACTTTTTCAACGTTGTCATCATCATCAACTGAAATCAAAATAGTTGATAAAACAACTTCATTTGCATTGTAAAATGGTTTTAATGCAGACTTGATAAAATTCGGAAGTTTGACTTCACTGCTAAAATCAACATCGATGAAACCAGTAGTCTGAGAATCCTGTAAAATTGCAAATGGAATCTTTGACTTTTCAATGATGGATACTGTGTCTTTAATTGTATCTTGCGGAGCTATCAAAACCATTAAATTTGGCTCCTCTGACAGGTATTTGCGTGAAATCCTAACATAAGCTCCACCACATTGACCAACAATTCTTTTATATTCATCAATGATGATAGAATTGCCATAAAGCATAATGAAATCGAATTTCTTATCGATGTTTCCATCATTCAATATTACATGTTCCCTAAACAAGATTTTAACGCTATGATTGGATGCAATAGCCTTATATGCCATTTCATCAACTAAATCAGCATTTCCTGCAATAACACACCAAGTTTTTTCAATCTTATAACCTGAATTTGATGAAACCTTTGCAGCCTGTCTAAGAACACGTATATTATCCTCTATCATTTAACTACTCGCATCAATATTAATTTAAACTTATTAACTCAAACAAGGAAATTTTTCTTTTTAAAAAAAATTGACTTTAACCAAATGAATAGTCCGTTCAACCTTTTTAAATTAAGAAATTTAAAGCCTCATTTAGAGTCTAACAATTAATATTTATTTAAAATATTATTATATATATTTTATCTTTTAGAGTCATAATTTTAAAAATATGCTAAAAAAATAATTAAAAATGAATATTAAAGCAAAACAATTATCCATTCAAAAAACATAAAATACAATATAAGTAAATACTTGAAAAATAAAATAATTTATTAGATTAAATAAAAATAACACTTATTAACTATTAAATAGATATATACATAAAAATAAAGCGAAATACAAGATAAAATTAATAAAAGATGAAATGAAAAGTATTACTGGAGTTTGAATATGGAAATTGAAGAAACAAACATGAAAAATTTCATTGCAATATCAGATATCATATCCCTATTAAATATGGCATCAGGATTCCTATCCGTCATATTCTCAATTAACCAAGAATTTAGGATAGCTGCAATCTTTATGATGATTGCAATCATGTTCGACTCATCAGATGGTTGGGTAGCACGTAAAACAAATAGGCAAGATGAATTAGGTTTTGGGAAAAATATTGATTCATTATCAGACATTGTTTCATTTGGAGTTGCACCGGCAACATTCCTTTATTGTTGCATTAACACCACCCCAGGCATTTTTCAAATAATAGTAATACTTGTAAGCTTATTAATCGTTGCATGTGGAGTCTTAAGATTAACAAGATACAATGTAATTGCAGGAAAAATCAAAACCCAAGATTTCATTGGATTTCCAATTCCTGGAATCTCATTGATTATTGCTTCATATTATCTTAGCGGATTATTCCACCCGTATATCGCATTAATATTGGCTACCATTGTTTCATTAATAATGATAAGTAATATCAGATATCCGAAATTCGACAACATTCCATTAATTGCCATATCATGCGTATTAATCATTTTATTAATGCTGCCTATAAAAATCGCATTATTCAGCATCAACATTCCGGCAATGCTATTGCTATTATTCTGCTTATACTACCTAATAATTAATTTAATTAAGAAATGAGAAGTTATTACTCCTATTAATTAAATTATCCATCTAAAATATAAAAATATAGGAGTATAATAATGAATAATAAAAAACCAAGAGATCCATTATATCCTAAAGGTTTTGAGGAGGCAAGGGAGTTAAAAAAGCAGATCCCGAATAATTATCCAAAACCAAATGAAAAAGATGACGAATTAACACCACTGAAAAAACTTAATCATAAGATTGGAGTTTACTTAACACCGAATTCCGTTGAAATAACTGATAGTGAAAAAAAGAAAAAAATCGGCATGATAATTACAACCCTAATATTGGCCACACTAATCATCTCGGCTTACTACTTCATAATTTATGAACCTTCTCAAGAAGAGTTGGAACTTGCAAAGACAACAAAATTAAATGAATTACATGATTTATACTGTGGCGCACTAACAACTTCCCCAAACGCTTTTTTATTAGAAAATCAGATTAAAGATGCTGGAAGTCCCGAACAGGTCGAGCAGATAAATATCATGACTCCTGCAACAAAAGACTGGAAATCATACCATAAAAAAACTATCAATGCCAACTGTGACAAGTACAATAGAACAATGGCCGTCTATTCGAATGAAAGCAAAAATGTGATTTTGCCCATGTATGACGCTATGAAAATAGTTAATGAAAATTCCGCAGATGTTTTATCCCAAATCAAATTTGAAGAGCCGAATACTGTATCAGTGCCTATTCTAATTTCAAGGCTTCAGGCCGGCGCGGGACTTGTAAATGTTGGCAGCGTTGTGGACATCTATACAAATAACACCTATGCAAATGAAAGTTACGTTCAAAATAAGACAACCCCTGATATAAGCGGATGCACCGTTTTAGCAATAATGAGATATGAGGATAACGGTGAAATCGATTCAGAATATTCCAAATCAAATATGATTGTTAAGGGCAACAATACGAATCCCCATGAAAATACAAAAACATTTTCATCAGACGTTTTGGAATTATTGAAAGGATCCATCGTGAAGGGTTATGATGAGAAAGAAACACTTGAAATGCTTAAAGATTATGGAATCAAATTATCAAATTATGAAAGGCAAATAAATTTAGGCGATTTAAACGCACAATATATGCTTTTGATTGAAACACCACAGGATAAAGTGAATTATGTCATAAATAATATGGACAATATAATGTTGACCATACCCACTTCACAAGCTCCTGAGTGGATGGTGGCGGAAATAAGTTCGACTTACAACAATTAAGAAAAGTATTATATGATGTTTGACAAAAGTGATATTATGAATAAACCAAGCATTTCAACAATAATTATTATTATTTGTATATTAATAATCGGTTTATATGCAATGGGGGAGGTTAATTATTTCTCATCCAAAATTGTTGTAGAGAGAAATATTGAATCTCCGGCAATTGTCATACCTAGCATTGGAGTTAATGAAAAAATTAACAATGTATCATTAAACCAAGGTGTTTTAAGTGATCCTGGAGAAAATATTCCGACCAAAGACCCGATTGTTTTATATGGCCATAGAACACTGCAGGGTTCACCATTCTTAAGGTTAAATGAACTATCCAAAGGAGATTTCTTATTATTAGAATGGCCTGGAATTGGTGAGATAAACTATACTGTTACAAATTCAAGCATCGTTCCGGCAACATATTCTCCTGAAAACTTTAAGGGTGACGACACTTTGTATCTGGTTACTTGCGACCCAATTGGATCAACTGCAAACAGGCTAATTGTGCAAGGTGAAATAAAAAATCAAAGCGCAATTAATAACGAAATCATTAAAGACAATCCTCAAGAATCATTTGCTTTAATAATATCCGCAGCATTCCTAATATTGGGACTTGGAGCCAGTTTCCTATTCCCAAAAGATGATAGGATATACATAATCGCTACCGTGTTAATCGTTTCAGCTGTTCTATTCTATTTCTGCATAAATCCGATTCCGTCCGAATTGATATATGACAAAATAAACTTTTTAAATGGGGGACTATGATGGACGTGGATAAAGAATACTTTTCTAACATAACAACTAGAGAAAGAGCCATATTTGAAGGTGCTATCAGTATGGGTGCCTTATTCCATCAATTTGTAGGTACACCTGTAAATAAGGATACTAAAAAAAGCTTAGAGACAAGCATGGAGGAATCCCTAAAATTACAGCCTGCAATTGAGGACGTGGAAGTCGAAATTAGATTTGACAAACTTGAGGAATCAATGACTGAATTCGACTATACTTCCCTTAGTGGAGACATGTTGGATGTTAAAATTCATACAAAAGTAGACAATGTTAAAGCGATAATAAGAATTGAATTCATAGAAGAACTCAATTATCCTTTAATGTATGTTGAAGATATCATAGAAGATTAAAAGTTAATATATTTCTTTTAAATCTTCTAACAATTCTTTTAAATGATTTTTTTTAATATGATTCATTAAAACTATTCTGATTGCTACAGGACACTTAGCAACAGAAACTTTCCATCCCAATTTTTCTAATTTTTGAGCAATCAAATTTGTTTCGACATCTGGATGATTGAATGCAACAATATTCAATTCAGGTTCACAAACCACATCATATCCCAATTCTTTCAAACCTTCTTTTAAAAACTGAGTATTTTCCATCATTTCATTTGCTAATTTAGAATAGCCTTCTTTTCCAAAATATTTCATGACGGCATAAGTAGCGGCAGAAGATGCACCTAAACGAGTTCCAACAATTGTTGACTGAGTTTTGACAGTCAAATAGGGGGAATCCACAGCCATGACTTCCAAATATTCTTCCTCTCTAAAAAGAATTCCACCTGCAGGTATCGGCGCCAAACCCATTTTATGAGGGTCGACAGTTATGGAACATACTCCCGGCAGGGAAAAATCAAAAACAGGCAAATCATAACCTAAATCCCTTAAGAAAGGAATTGAAAATCCTCCAAAAGCAGCATCAACATGGAAATAAATATTATTTTCAAAAGCTATTTTAGAAATTTCTTCAATCGGATCAATTAAACCCAATTCAGTTGTTCCTGCTATAGCCACAATAGCAACAGTCTTATCGGAAATTAAACTTTTGACAGAATCTACATCAATTTTATAATTATCGTCAAGTCCCGCTTCGACAATGTTTAAATTCAGCATGTCTGCAGCTTTTTTAAATGAAAAATGAGCGGAAGCAGGAATAATAATTTCGCCATCAACGATTCCTTTATATTTTCTTGCATGATTTCTGGCGGCTCTGATGGCCATTAAATTAGCTTCAGTACCCCCAGTTACAATATGACCATAAGGCTCATCAATAGACAGCAATTCCCCAATAGATTTAATGACTTCATTTTCAATTTGCTTTGTACCTTTAAAGAGCCCAGGATCACCTAAATTAGTGTCTAAAAATCTGCAAAAAACCTCTTTTGCAAATGGGTGTGCTTCGGTACACATTGAACCTAAAATTCTACCATCAGCATAATCATAATCTAATTTATGAAATTCTAACAATTCATTTAAAATAATATCTTTATCTATTGGTTTTTCGTCCATAAAATAACCTAATTAACATGATTTTTAAAATAAAAATAAAAAAAAGAAATAAAAAGATTATTCTAAACGTTTACGGGCAGCGTCAAGAATAATTTTTTGTTCAGCTCTAGCGACAGTTTTTCTAACGTCAGCAATAGCATCTGTATTTGAAGAAACACTTGAAATTCCAAATGCAACAAGTTTTTCAACAATGTGAGGTACACTACCTGCTTGACCACAAATACTACATTTAACACCAGCTTCAGCACATTTTCTAATTGTTCTTTCAATTAATTTCATTACTGCAGGGTGTTCTTCTGTGTAGTGTTTTGCTACAAACTCATTGTTTCTGTCAACTGCAAGTGTGTATTGGGTTAGGTCGTTGGTTCCTAAACTTACAAAGTCTATTCCAACTTTGATATATTCATCAATCATTATTGCAGCTGCCGGAATTTCAACCATCATACCGAAGTCGACATCTTTATGTGGTTCAAAGCCGATTTCGGAACAAAGTGCTTTTGCTTGTTTAAGCTCTTCTGGACTTTGTGATAATGGAATCATAATACCAATGTTAGTGTATCCTTTTTCATGTAATTTTTTAATAGCTTTAAATTCACATTTAAGGATTTCAGGTTGGTCAAGTTCTCTTCTGATACCTCTCCAACCAAGCATTGGATTGTGTTCTCTAGGTTCGTTTTCTCCACCTTCCAAAGTAATAAACTCATCAGTTGGAGCATCTAAAGTTCTGTACCATACAGGTTTTGGATAGAATGCGTCTGCTACAATTTGAACATTGTCTGCAATTGTATCAATTAATTCATCTTCTCTGCCATCCATGATAAATTTGTATGGGTGAACACCAGATGTTAACATTAAATGTTCAGTTCTTAAAAGTCCAACACCATCTGCGCCTGTTGCTGCAGCTTTTTCTGCTGCTTCAGGCATACTCACATTAGCTTTAACTTCAGTAACAGTGATAATTGGAGCTGCTGCACCTGCAACAGCGACAGGAGCTTCTTCTTTAGTTTCGGAAATTCCTTCAAATACCAATCCTTTTTTACCGTCTAAGGTAACACCGGAATTTTCTTTTAAGGTGGTTGTAGCATCACCAGTACCTACAACACAAGGAATTCCTAGTTCACGAGAAATAATTGATGCATGGCAAGTTACACCACCTTCATCAGTCACGATACCGCTTGCTCTTCTCATAGCAGGCACCATGTCCGGAGTGGTCATGGTAGTAACCATGATGTCACCATCTTCAATTTTATCTAACTCATCAATATCTAAAACGATTTTAACTTTACCGGATGCCATTCCAGGACTTGCACCAAGTCCCCTTACAAGAACATCACCTAAATCAGATGCTTCTCCTTCAGATTCTTCCACAACATCTCCTAAGGTAGTGATTGGTCTTGCTTGTAATAAGAATAACATGTCTTTTTCAAATGCCCATTCAGTATCCATAGGTTCGCCATAATGAGCTTGAACCCTTTTACCCATTTCAGTTAATTCAATGAGTTCTTCATCAGACAATACTCTTGCATTTCTTTTGTCTTCAGGGACATCGACTTTTACACTAGTACCGTTTTCATCATTAGTGTACATTACTTTTTTATCACTAATTGTTACATTGACGATTTCATTATTCTTTTTATCAACTTGATAGTTATCTGGAGTTACATCACCGGATACAACTGCTTCACCAAGTCCCCAGGAACCTTCAATCAAAGCAATTTCTTCACCAGTTGATGGGTTTACAGTAAACATTACACCAGCTTTATCAGCATTTGCCATTTTTTGTACAACTACTGCAATATAAACTTTTGAATGTTCGAAATTGTTTTCTTCCCTGTAGAAGATTGCTCTTGCTTCAAATAAGGAAGCCCAACATTTTCTGATATATTCAATTACTTCATCATCTCCGGATACATGTAAGAAAGTATCTTGTTGGCCTGCAAATGATGCTTCAGGCAAGTCTTCTGCTGTAGCAGATGATCTGATAGCAACATCAGTGTCATCTTCGCCAACTCTTTGACAAAGTTCATTATAAAATTCACGGATGAATAAAACTAAACTTTCTGGAATAGGAGCTTCAACAATCATTTTTTTAATCTCTTCGGCAGCAGCTTGAAGAGCTTTAGTATCGTTAATGTCAATTGCATCAAGGATGCTCATGACTTTATCGTTAATTCCTGCTTCATCCATAAAATATTCATAAGCTTGTGCAGTTACTACAAAACCAGGCGGTACTGGAATGCCTGCTTGAGTTAATTCACCCAAATTAGCACCTTTTCCACCTGCAATTCCAATATCGGATTTATTTAAATCCTCAAATTTTACGACATACATGAAATATAACCTCTTGGTTTGAAAGTATAAATTCATTGACTTAATAATAGAAAAATTACAGTCAATATTATATTTTAATATGAATTTTAAAGTTTAAATATTTAATTATAAAAAAAAGAATTTGATAAAAAAAAATAGAAAATATAAAAAAAAGAGTAAAAATTAATTAAAAAATCTATTTAATTAATTCTGCGCCTTTGTCAACGACAACTTTACATGGAACTGGCATTTTCATGCCTGCTCTTTTCAATGCAATTTTAGCTTGTTCAAAGTGTCTTTCTTGACAATCGATAGTGATAATTCTTTGATTCTTTTTAACAACAGCTTCAACACTGATAGGTTTACCGAATGCGTTTCTCATTCCGCTTTGAACCCTATCCGCACCTGCACCGGTTGCCATTGGATTTTCTCTTACAATTTGGTGAGGATATACTCTTAATTTTAAGTGGTAACCCATCCTACCTGCAGCTCTTTGCATTAATCTGTTAGAAGCAATCCTTGCAGCTTCTAAAGAATTGTGTCTAATTTGGGTTGGTTTTTTAACAGCTAAACTTACAGATACTGGGAATTCATCTCTTAAGTTACCCATATCATATTGTACTACTCTTGAATTTGGGTTTTTTCTAATATACTCTTTTCTTGTATAAGCACGAACCATAATAATTCCTCCGAAATAAAAATAACATGATAAACATGTTTTAATTAAAAATAGCTATAATTTAATCAAGTTCCACAATAGCTATATAAAAATTATATATCGTAATAGATAGAATACTTAAATATATTAATTAAGTTATTAATAAATGTTACCATAATTTAAGAAAAAATATCTTATAAAAAAATTTATAAAAAAATAGGGAAACAATGAAAATTAAAGGAAACATATGTTTAAATTATAAAGATCAAAAATCGGCAAAATTAGTATATGATTCACTGGAAATAGATAATAAAAATTATCTTAACTCCCAATTGAATGAAAATAAGATAATTTATGAAATCACCAGTGACTCATTAGGTAGCTTTTTATCTACTGCCGATGACTTAATTGCATCAGAGATTGTTGTCGAAAAGATACTTGAAAATACTTTATAATAATAACAAGTTTTATATAAATATAGAAAGATATATTAAAATAATATGTTTAATTAAATCATTAGAGCGTGTTATTTATGGAATGTTATTATCATCCTGAAAGAGAAGGTACAGACATCTGTGCTATTTGTGGAAAATCTGTTTGTAAAGAATGTGGTTTAGAAATTGCAGGAAAAATTTATTGTAAAGAGTGTTTAGAAAAAATTGTAGGTTTAGGAATTGAAGATAACCCTCAAAAAGAAGAGATTATTGAAGAAACCCCAATATTAACAGAACCTGCTAAATTAGATGCGCAAACTGCAGAAGATACAATCTACCAACCACAAGATGAGGATATTGACTTTGAAGTACCTTATGCACAACAAGAAGTTCCACCTCAAGAATCAAAAGGAATCAGCGATGACTCCCCATATAATATCAGAGATAATATAGAATATTCCGGAGGTCTTGAATCATCTTATTTGGATGATGTTGAGACATATCAAAAACCTCAAGAAGATCCGCAAATTGCTCAAAATGAAATGGATGTTCTTCAAAAACAAGTTTTAACACCAAAAGCTGATAATGATGATTTCATATATCCTGACCACGACTATGAACCACAGCCAACAAGCGCAAGATTAGAATTGGAAGACAAATATGAAAAATATCTTGATGATTTGTACTTTGATGAAACTGATGTGCCATTAGGAGAGCAATTAGCAAAAGATGAAGCTCAATACGGTTCATTGACAAGGAGAGAATACCCTCCTAGACCAGAAGAAGTTGTGGAACAAGAACCACCTGTTCAGAAAAAAGCTCCTAAAAAAGAAGCTCCTAAAGAAAAACTACTCAAGGAAGAAGTTCCTAAAATTGAAACTCCTGAAGAAATGGAAGCTAGAATAAGAGCAGAAATAATGAAAGAACAGGGATTGATGACTGATAAAGAGGATGAAGATAAAAGTATCCATAACTTGAATTATGATGAAAAAGAGCCAATGGGTATTTTAGACATATTATTATCAATAATCTTGATTATTGTAATTTTAATTGTCTTATACTATTTAGTATATATATTCTTACTAAACTCAACCTATCCAACATTCGTGGATGCATTATTTGCTCTTAAAAATCCACAAAATGTTATTAACGCAATTTTAACTCATTAAATAATGAAATATTTTCATTATTTACTTTTTTTATAAATTTTTCCAGAACCTCTTTATTTTTATAGCCTAAGATTCTAATATTTGAGGGATACCCATCAATATATCTGGAAATTGTTTTTTTAGGAATTGGATTTTCTAAGATGCTTAACACCCTTTGGTGGAAATGTGATGAAAATCCGTGCAAAATAGCTTTCTCCAGATTGTCAATTGTATTGTAAGGCCTATTATCCACAATATTTTTGGCTAATTTATCATTAAACAGATTTAAATTAGATAATTCTTCAAAAGTAAAATTATTTGCAGTATCCAATATGGATTCTATATCTCGAATTCCATAAATGATAGAGTCGTTTTCTATTTCCCTTTTTAAAACTTCAATAGTCATAGGCGGCATCATATCTAAAACATCATCAAAATTATTTTTCATAATGCTGTCTCGAATTAAAGTTCCGCTGACTCCCTCAATACGCTCAACAAAGAGAAACTTATCCTTATAATCAAAGCCTATTTTGCTTAAAGAATTAGAAAATGAGGTAATAACATAATTATCCTCTTCAAGCTTATCCTTTAAAATAATCTCATTAGTGGTTTTATCAACGATTTTATAAGGTTTTGGTGCAATATGATGGCCCATGTTGATCCTTTTTAAGATTTCGTCATAACCTTCCATAGGCTTGTAGCCTCGAGGTATGTGATCGGTATTCAATGCCTGAAACATTTTACAAAGGCATAATGAATATTGTCCTGAACCCATTATTCCCATTGGAGGTCCTTCAACCACAATGTCTGCACCAACAGAAATTGCAATTTCTGCCCTAAGTTCCCTTGGCAATATATATGGAATACCCCTACCACTTCTTTCAAATAAGCCCGGTACAACAGCTACAAATAATGACTCAGGAAACATATGTTGTGCAGTTTTCATGCAATGAAAATGACCATTATGTAAAGGATTATACTCTGTAAAATCAGCTATCAAATTTGTATCTGAAGTCTCATCTGAGACATTTCTTTCGACATCCAAATCATTGAAAAATAATTCCATATCTCTCTTTAAAATTTCAGGAACTTGAGACATAAGATTAAATATAATCCTTAAATTTAAAAAAACTTATGATTTAAAAATGTCAAAAAACAAATATGAAAATATAAACTTCGGAGATTAACAATGGATTTGGTAATAAAAAATTGTAGATTGGTTGACAGACTTGGCGAATACAACATTAAAGTAGAGGATGGCAAAATAGCCGACATCTCAAAAACACACATCAAAGGAGATGACGTGATAGATATAAAAAACAACTATATAATGCCCGGTTTCATCGATCCGCACATCCATTTTAGAGATCCTGGACTGACTCAAAAGGAAGATTTTAAAACAGGGAGCTTAAGTGCTGCAAATGGCGGATTTACAACTGTAATAGACATGCCCAATACAGTACCTAAAACAAATACCTATAAAGCACTTAAGGAAAAGATTCAAATAGCCAAAAATAAGTCTGTTGTTAATTTTGAACTTCAAGCAGGACATAATACACTTGAAGAGATGGAAAAGATGGTTACATTAAATCCAATATCATTTAAGATATTTATGGATTTGGAAAGTGATGAAAATTTAGAGAGAATATTTGAAGACTTATCCACATTAAAAGATACAACTGATTATAATGGACTTGTAGCAACACACTGCGAAAAAAAGAGCATCGTTGAAAGTGAAACCGCCAAATTAAAAGCAAAGAAAGAAAATAAGGCAATTGATTATACATATGGTCGCCCAACAATAAGTGAGGACGAATCTGTCAAACAAGCAATTGAACTTGCAAGAGCAAATAATCTGAAATTACATATTTGCCATTTAAGCTCTGCTAAATCACTAAACCTTGCAAAAGATGCAAGCAAAAGCATGCCTGTATCCTGGGAATTTACACCACATCACTTATTGCTCGATAATAGCGCGTACAATGTATATGGTACTTTTATAAAAACAAATCCTCCACTAAGGCCAAAAAATGAAAGTGTTAGCGTGAAAGATTTGGATGAAAATTCAATTATTGGAACAGACCATGCACCGCATACCCTTGAAGATAAAACAAAAGGCGTCTGGAGCTCATCACCAGGAATTCCTAATTTAGAAACTGTAGTCCCATTAATGTTGACAGAAGTGAACAAAGGAAACATTGATTTAAGCATAATCCCAAAAATCTTTTCCGAAAATGCTGCTAAAGTCTATGGACTTGAAAATAAAGGAGAAATAGCCATTGGAAAAGACGCTGATTTTACAGTAATCGATTTAAAACGAGAAGGTAAATTTAATATTGATGAATTTGAAACAAAAGCCGAATACTCACCATTTGACGGTTGGAATTATACTGGAACTGCCATAATGACAATTGTTAATGGAAAAATAGTAATGGATAAATTATAACTAATTTTTTAAAAAAAAGAAAAAAGAAAGGTGTGTTTACACACCTATTTGTAACATAATGCGTCTTCTGGACATGCCTCAATACATTGACCACATAATGTACAGAATCCTGCAATTGGTAATTTAGGATTTTCTGTTTCGTGAATCATGTCGTAAGGACAAGCCTCGATACAGTCACCACATTGATCACATTTAGATGGGTTGAATGCAATTCTGTCTCTGATAACAGGTTCGCCATCAATAGTTACTTCATATTGTTCTACTTTTAATGCATCGTTAGAACACATTGAAGCACATGCTCCACATCTAATACAGCTTACAAAGGATGGTTCATCATCAGTTTCTACTAAAGCAGGGCAGCACATACCAGTTTTGGTAATTACACGAATAGCTTCAGTAGGACATTTGTTAGCACATGCACCGATAAAGTCACATTTTTCTACATCTCTTCCGATACCTTCTGCATCTACAGGTGAACCTTCACCCCATTCTACATCAATTGCTAATGCATCAACAGGACAGAGATTTACACATAAACCACATGCAGCACAGACACTAGGAATAGCAACAGTTAAACTGGAACTGTTTGCAGAAATGAAATCACCAGGACATGCTTCTACACAAGTGTTACAACCAATACATTTTGCTGCGTCAAAAGTGAATGATGTAATTTCTTTAGAACGTTTGACAGGTATTTTTTCTGAAATGAAAATTGCATTCCAAGGACAGGTTTGAGAACATAAACCACATCTGATACAGTCATCATTTACAGTAACTGGGCTTCCAACTTCTTCGAGTGTGATAGCACTTACAGGACAAGGTTCTACACAAGTTCCACATCCAACACAGTCTTTAATGTAAACAGGTCCTTTGCCTTTAAGATCTAATTCATATTCAGCAGGTTCTTTAACACCTGGAATACCGATTACATCTACAGGACAAATGTCAACACATTTTTGACACATTACACAGAAACCTTCAACTTCTTTTAATTTTTCACCAGTGACTTTAATAGTTTCTTGTGGACAAACTTCTTCACATTTACCACAGGAGTCACATAATAAAGAGTTGAATACTAATCTTGCTTGGGTTATACCTTCAGTAATTTCGTAATCTTCTACTTTTAATGCTCCATTAGGACAAACGTCAGCACATTTAGGTTCTTCACCACAAGTGTCACAGTGAATAATAGATTCAGGTGTTACATTAATAGCTGATGTAGGACAGGTACCTTCACAAGCACCACATTTAATACAGCCATCTTCATTAAATACAATCATTTATAAAAACCCCCTTAAATTTAGAATTTTTTAATGAGGTTTCCTTCACTGTCTACAATATCTACTTCAGCTAATCTCATTTGACTATCCATTGTATCATCTACTTCTACACCAGGTTTGATGTAGTCTTTAGCAACTTGGTGAATACCCATTTCCATTGCAGGGTTGTTTTGGATTGTAGCTACAACAATGTTAGCATAACTACATTGACCATTGTCATCAGATTTGTAGTGGTGGATTAAAGTACCACGAGGAGCTTCTACAATACCGACACCTTCACCTTCAGTTCTTTCTAATTCATCAGGGAATTTTTTACCGGATAAATCTTCTTCTAATGCAGCTGCAGCACATTCAGCGGATGCTAACAATTCGATGAGTCTAGCATAGTTGAATAATAATGGTGCTTGAGCGTATCCAAATGCGTCACGGAAAGCGTTAAGTGCTTCTTGAGCAAGAGGTGCTTCTTTAGGCATTTGGTCACAAACGTTGATCCTAGATAATGGTGCAACTCTGTAAATACCTTCTGGGTAGCCCATTTCTTTAATGTATGGGAATTTTAACCAGGAGTAAGGTTTTACGTGTTCAGCAACATAGTCGGTGTACTCTTCGTTTCTGTATTCGAACATGTCACTACCATCTTTGTCTCTGAATCTGATGTTACCGTTATATACATCCCAAGTTCCATCAGGTTTTACAGTACCACAGTGTCTGGTGTCACCGAAGTTACCTAATGATGCGATTAAATCAATGTTTTCTTCAAATACAGGAATAGCTAAATCGAGAGTAGCTTGTGCTAATTCTACGTTTTGTTTAGCTCTTTCGAGTAAGTCTTTTTGAGTATCAGCATCTAATTCGGTTGAAATACCACCAGGAGTGGATGAAGTAGGGTGAATAGGACGACCACCTATTTTTCTAACCATTTCTAAACCGTTTCTTCTGATGTTAATTGCTTGAAGAGCAATTTCAGGCATGTCTTTAATAACTTGGAAAACATTTCTTGTTTTTCTAGTTCCGTTAGGAATGATTAAATCTGGTGCTGCTAAGAAGTAGAAATGAAGTGCGTGGGAGTGCATGTATGAACCCCAGTTCATAATTTCTCTCATTCTGTATGCAGTAGGTAAGATTTCATAATCATCATATCCGAAAATTTGGTCAACAGCTTTAGCAGCTGCTAAGTGGTGTTGTACATCACAAATACCACAAATCCTAGGTACAAGTCTAGGTAATTCTTCTACAGGACGACCAGTTAAGAATTTTTCGAAACCTCTGAATTCCATAACGTGTAATCTTGTTTCTTCTACGTTTCCAGCATCGTCGAGATGCACGGTAATTTTAGCGTGTCCTTCAATACGAGTAACATTTTTACAGGTACTAAAGCTGCAGGTAATGTGTAAGTGTAGAAAGTACCTACAATATCATCTAATTGATCAGCTACAGTTTCAGGGTCAACGGTTTTATCTTCTTGAACACCGTAGTCAGATGCAATCGCACTGATCATTTTTGCTCCTTGGTCTAATACTTTTGCAGTAGGACCGTAACATCCTCTACATTGGATACCAATGGAAGGACATTCTGCACCACATAATGATACAGTAGCAGGACCCATACATACTAAACCTTGGCTAATTAAACATAAATCAGGTTCAGGAAGACCTAATTCGAATTGTCTTTTAATGAAGTCCATAGCTAAACCTGCAGGTGGTTTTTCTCTAGGACATACTTCACAAAGGTTGGTAGCAGGTAACTCAATAGTGTCTCCTCTTAATAATGCTAAAACAGCTTCTGCTACAACATCTGAACGAGGTGGGCATCCTGGAATCATTAAGTCAATGTCCATGACTTCGCCAATAGGTCTTACTCTGCTTTCGAGATGAGGTACATCTTCGTGAGGAATAATTCCTTCAGGGTTAACGGTTGATACGGAGTTAATGTATCCTTCTTCTTCTAACTCTTCAACAGTCCATAAGTTTCCGAGACCTGGAATACCGCCGTAGCAAGCACAAGTACCGTAAGCAATAACCATATTAGCTTTTTCATTTAACATTTCTGCTAATTCTCTGTTTTCGTCGTTCCTTACTCCACCTTCGACAATAATAATGTCTAATTCAGGTACTTCATCATATTTAGTATCCATGAGTACAGGGGAAAATTCAAAATCTGCAAATTCCATTACATCAATTAAAGATTCGTGGAAATCCGCAATGGATAAGTGGCAACCGGAACATCCACTGAACCACATAGTTCCTATTTTTACTTTATCTGCCATATTCATTCCTCCAATCTATTCCTCAGCATCTAATTGAGCTTTTAATGGAGCTGGACCTAATTCTTTGATTCTGTTAACCATCATTTTAACAGATTCAGAGAATTTTTCACCTTCGGATGCGGAAATCCAATCGTGGTGAACTCTTTCTTTTCCAATTCCCATATCTTCAACTAATTTATAAATTAATCTCATTCTACGATCTAATTTGTAGTTACCAGCGTCATAGTGGCAGTCGCCCATGTGACATCCAGCTACAAATACCCCATCAGCACCTTCTTTAAATGCTTTTAAAATAAATTGTGGGTCAATTCTTCCAGAACACATTACACGAATAACTCTAATATTCGGTGGGTATTGCATCCTTGCAGTACCAGCTGTGTCTGCTCCTCCATAGGAACACCAGTTGCAACAAAACATTACAATTTTTACATCATCAGCCATAGAGTTTCTCCTCCTCTATAATATTTTTCCGACTTTAGAAAAACTTGCGTCCTTCTAAATTCAATTTTAAAGTTTTTTAAAAAATTTTAAAATCTCTTTTTTAAGGAATACTGTTTAGGTATGCCTTAAAAACACAATTTCTGTACGTAATGAGCTAGCTCAGCAATACATTATGTACTGATTAATATATTTTATTTATAATTAATATAAAGGTTACTTAGAAACTAAAGCCAAAAAGTTTATATACTATAAAACAAGATTTTTGAAAAGTAAATTTTACATCTAAAACAGGAAAAAAGGAAAAAATAGATGGAATTACATTCCATCAAGACTCATATCAATCATTCTTTGAGTTTGCTCAGCTAATTCATCAGGAAGACCAGTAATATCCATGTTTAAAAATCCTCTAACAATCATGGATTCCGCATCCTCTTCTTCAATACCCCTAGATGTTAGATAATTAATTTCTTCTTCAGAAATTTTACCAACAGCTGCTTCGTGAGACATTTCTAAGTTAGAAGAACTAGCTTCAAGTTCAGGCACAGCATAAATAAAACTATCATCGGACAATACCAATCCATGGCATTCCAAGTGTCCTTTTACAGAAGGCACTGTACCTGCTAAATGTCCTCTTGCATAAATTTTTGATTCATCCTGAGCAACAGCCCTTGAAATGACTTCACCTCTGGCACCTTCAGCATTCAATAAAACTCTGGATCCAACATCAATAATTGAATCTTTTTTACCACCTTGAATACTTTGGAAAATAGCTCTTGAGTTTTTACCATCACAATAAGCAGTTGGGAAGGATTGAATAGTGCTGACAGGACTAGTTAAAATATAATTGTTAATATAAGTTGAATCATCCATCAATTTAACACCGGTTCTTGGACGCACTTCAACCTGTTCAGCCCAATTGTGAACCATAGTGAAAGTGATTTTAGAGCCTGGCTTTAAATACATTTCAGATACACCAACATGCATTGCAGAGCCCACATCATCACCTGTTGCACAACCGGTAATCAAATGCAATTCAGAGTTTTCTTCAGCAATAATAACATTGTGAGCGGTTTGCATTACATCCTCATCACTGATAAACATACAAGCCTGTACAGGCATGACCTCTTTAGTTCCCGGAAGGGACCTTACAAAATAACCGCTTAAAAATCCGGTTTCTTTTTCTCTTAAAGCAGTTTTTGCAGTATATTTATCTGCATCAGGTTTGACAACATTCCATAGATAATCATCCAACCAGCTATATTTTTCCAATGCTATTTGCATATTCATTACTTCAATAGAATCTGAGATGGAATTATTTGTAAAAATATTACTTTGATCCATTTGTAAAAATGATCCAGACCTGTTAGTTTCTTCAGTATCAACACCAACTTTTAAAAGATCTGTTTTGGTCTGTTTGTTTAAATCATCCAAATCATCAATCATGTCTAAAGCGTTAACTGTCTCATCAGTAAAGTTTTCAATTGTAACGTCTGCACCAATTGCAGCCTTTTTATTTATTGCCTTTTCAGCAGCCTCATAAACATTGCGCACACTCAACACATCCATTAAAACCATTTTTCCTAATATCTTCGAGAATTTCATTTGGGTTTCCAGAACAGGAAATAACACCATTCATCAAAACATGAGCTTTATCAGCGTTAACAAAGTTTAAGATATAACCTAAATGAGTAATTAAAAGACCGCTTCTTTTTCTGTCCCCATGCTTTTTATCTTTATCCAATAAAGTTCCGATTTCTGAAGCCAATAACTCCACATTTTCAATATCCACACCAGAATCAGGCTCGTCAAACATGGTGAAATCCGGCATTTGAGCAAGCAACTGTAAAATTTCAGAACGTTTCACTTCCCCACCAGAAAATCCAAGATTAACATCCCTATTTAAGAATTCATCACTGAATTTAAGTTTTTTAGCCAATTCTTGCATTCTAGGATTTAATTCATCATTAACATCTTGATGAGACTCAATTTTCAATAAATCTCCAACAGATACTCCTCTGATTGAAGGAGGATTTTGGAAACTTACTCCAATACCTAACTTAACTCTTTCCGCAGTGGATAACTCAGTAATATCTTGACCTTTGAATTTGATTGAACCTTGAACTACATCATAATTTGGAAAACCTAATATAGTTAAGAATAAAGTACTTTTACCAGCACCGTTTGGCCCTAAAAGAACATGAGTTTCACCCTCAGCAATAGAAAGGTTAATATTTTTTAAAACTCTTTTTCCGGCTACTTCAACAGCCAAATTTTCTATTTCGAGCAACATATAATCACCTTTATAAATAAATATGAATTTGTTATATACTATACTAATTATAGCACTACTAACTATAAATAGTTAACAAAAAGTAAAATAAAAAAAAGAGAATAACTGAAATTATTCAGTTACAATAATGAATTCGCCGACTTTTTCAACTTTAGCGAAAGGAACTAATAATAAGTCACCGTTTCTTTTAGCACCTTTAACATGAATATTACGGTCACTTTCAACTCTAATAGCAATATCCACGATTTTACCAGTTTTTTCGTTGATAATTAATTCATCAAGCACACCAAGAATACGTGCATTATTGGTAGCTACTTGATAGTTTTTGATTTCACTCCATAATTTTTCTTCTCTTCTAGGAATTTGCTTATTTTCCATTAAATCACCTGATAAAAATTAAATCTACTTATATAATTATTAAACTTCATCATATTTAAACATAATATTCATTATACAATCTTTCAGCAACTTTGCTATCCGGAATAGTATTGATATTAAGGGCTAATTCAACTTTTGGAATAACTAACTGATCTTCATCCTGAACAATGTTAACGCTTCTTAAGACATTTAGTCCTGACGGGACATTACCCTCAAACTCATAGGAATAATCCAAACCCAACTTATCAAATATTTCAACAGGAACCAATACTGATAATGCATCTTTAGGCGATTCTAAGTAATAATTTAAAACATAATCAATTGTTTCAGTGGATATAAAAGGTAAATCTGCATTAATAAACAGTAAAATATCCTCTTTAGACTTGTTCTCAAAATAATCCAAAATGAAAGACAAATCAGTTAAATAATCCTCACCGGAAGTATCTAAAATTGTATAATCTCCGTCGAAATCCTTCAGATACCTAGTAGTTTCCACAGTATTAGGACTAACAGTAATAACTATTTCATCGATTAATTTAGACGCCTTTAAATTTTCAAGTACAAAATTAATTAAAGGTTTATCACGTAATTTGAAAAGAGGCTTTTCTTGGGGAACTTTAAGTCTAGTTCCCTTACCTCCTGCCATCAAAATTGCATAAATCATGATAAACCACAATTGTTTAAGCGAATTTGCCGCCCATCATTTTCATACGATCTTTAAGGATACATCTTCCACCTTGTTTACCTCCAATAGGAACTTTAGGAGTACCCATTGAATTCATACAACGTGCCATGATCGCAGAACCTAAAGCAAGACCATCTTCAACAAAAACAACATTTTCAAACTTGTCTTGAACAGCCTCTAAGATGAGCTCAGGTTTACGTCCTGTAATACCTGCTCTTCCAGTAATACCTAAGGCAGAGCCCGGAACAATAACATTTTCTTCAAATGCCACATCCAAAACTCTTTTAACGATATTTGTACTTACATAATCCAAAGTTGAAAGCAATGTTGGAAGGCCATCAGCATCATAGAACTGAGCACCCAATTCCATTAATTCATCAAGTTTATCACCATTAAAACCGACATCACAACCAATTAAAGTTGTACCTGCATTTTCAGCAGCCACTGGATTAACCGGAACAGTACCAAATCTTTCAACATCCATTGGAACTTTACGAATATTGACTAATTTATGAGCTTCCAATGCATTGGCTTCAGCCTTTTTATGATCAGCCTTTTTCATTGCCTTATCTGAATAAATATCTAAAGCAGCACCATTTTTCTTATCGATTTGACCGGAACCTCTAGCTATAGAATCGCTTACAACACCTGCAAGACCTAAAAAGTTACCTACAGTATTTGCATAAGGTTCATTGTCATTTACAATACGTCCTGCCAATGTTGAACCAAAGTCAAGGGAAACACAAGGGTTTCTATAATCCACATCAGTCCATTTTGCACCTAATTTAATACCTGCAGTTACAAGCTCCCCTTCCATTTCATTTGCAACAGTTTCCTTACCTTGAGGAGGAACTACACTTACAACAGCCCCATCAAACATGATATTTTCCAAAAGAGAATGTTTTTGCAATCTTTCCGGAAGCTGGGAAATGGTCATTGCCGGAGACATTTTCCTTGGAGGAATATCTGCTTCAAGACAACCGTCAGCTAAAGCAATAATGAGTTGGCCTGCTTCTTCAGCAGTTGCAAAACCTGCTGTTACCCCAGTAGATCTTACAACAAAATCCAAATCCTCATCTTTATCAACATTACATTTCCTTAAAGATTCTAAAACAGTATCTCTGATAAGCTCAGTTACAGATTCTTTAGAAAGCTCAATACCCCAAACAGTTTTACCGAATACCTCTTCGTTAGGTTTAGGTGGACGTATATCACGTGTCATTTTAACTGTTTTATTTAATAAATAAGACTCACTAGTGTTTAAATTTGTAGCCATTACAATAGACTTTGTAGTAGTGTTACCTAATTCAACAGAAGCAGTTACATAAAAAGTATCTGGCTTTTGAACAGCGCCAGGACTTGCAGGACCCGCCTTTTGAGCTCTTAAAGTACCTAAATTACCTGTTTTAGAATGAGCAATAATAGGTTTAGGACCTCTATTAAAAATTTTACTTAGAAAAGACATTTTATAACCTCAATTAAAACTTGATTATAAATATCTTTTTATGATAATATAAATTTTATTAAAAAATCTTGAAAAAAAGAACTGAAAAATTATTTAAAAAAAAGTAAAAAATAGAAAAAAATGATTAGATGAATAGAATCATCTAATCGGGACCCTTATATCTATAATAATTTGTTAATTGGGTGTTCTTCAATAGGTTCGGTACCGATATCTTTTGCTGCTTCAGCAATCATGATATCAGCCATACCACATGCAGGGAATGCAAGTCTGGAGTTTTCGATAGGTCCGAAAAGAACGAAGTCTCCACCAGCCATTTGCTGTACGATGTTTGAACCGATATCACAAACAGGCCATGCTTCTTTGTGTTCTTTTTTGTATGCTCTTAACCAGTCCCATGCGGAAGGTACGTTGTGAATACCTGATCCTACTGGGTATCCCCATTTAGCTTTTACTGCGTAAGCGGTTCTTACAGCAGGTCCTGCACCTTGACCTAAAGGAGTAACTGCTACGTCCATCCATGGTTTGGTAATTCCACATTCGTCAGCCATTTCAAGAATACCTTGGTCGATTACAGCTCCACCAGTTTCCCAGATTTCGATTTTACCTTCTACACCAGGAGTCATTGGGTTGAAACCTAATAAGATAGATGCATCGATGTCAGAGTTTTTGAGAGCTTCAATTTCGCCAGGTTCTGCAGCCATACTGATTGAGTTGTAAACAGCTCTTTCAGCTAATCCGACTTCTTGAACATATTCTACACCTGCGATTTTTGCAGCAGCTGCAGTTGAGTCTATAAGGAAAGGTTTGTCACTGACGTCTCCTACAAATTCTAAGTATTTTACCATAGCTTCTGCAGTAGCACCGAAGTTTTGTATAACACAAGGGTTTCCGGTTACATCAGACATTTCTTCCATTGTTTTAATTAATCCATCAGCAGCGTCTTTATCAAAGTCCCCTGCTTTTTCATCACTAATAATTTTGTGTCCGCCGTAAAAGATAGTTCCTGCTAAAACGGTAGGATATTCACCAGGTTGGCCTCCCATTTTTACCCCATTCATATCTACGACGATTTGTTCTTTATCAAATCTAAACATAAGTATAAACCTCCTATAATAAGGTAGATAACATTGTAGCTACTCCAAATTTAATAGCTATAACTAATATAATTAATCCAAGTATAATACCATACAATATACCAACATCTCTACCAGTTTGTTGGCCTAAACGTTGATAGTATTCCCCAACAGTAAAATCAACTTTTTCTTCTGCATCATCTAATTTAGCAACAATAGCGTTGAAATCATCTGGGGAAACCATTACTGAAGGTACTGAATCTTCACTCATAATAACACCTCTATAATCCTGCTGCTTTTGCAATGAAAGGAATAATTACGATTAAAAGTGTTGCTATGCAAGCACCGATAGCGAATCCTTTAAACCTGGTTGCGAGTAAACCAGCGAATAATTTACCTTCTCTTGCAAGGAGTTTTGAACTGTATTCAGCATCATCAGCTGCAGCTCTCATTCCGCCAATATTTGGTTTATTTGAAATTTCTACCATAATTAATCCTCCTTAGAACATCAAGAATAAAACTCCAACTATTAAAGTGAAAGCTAATCCGATCATTATACCTTGAACTTTACCAGCATAATTACCAGCCATATTTCTTTGAACAGCTCCGACCATATCAATTTTAGTGTTTATGTCCCTAATTCTTGCTTCGATGAGACCAGTTTCAGGAGAAATAACTTTGATTGCTTCTCCAGTGTCTTCATCTCCGTCGTCGTCGTCAACAGAAATAACCATAGCTTCTTCTTCAAAAGCACCTGGATCTTTTTCTACACATTCATTAATTTTTGATTGAATTGCCCCAATATCTTCAGTATCAATTAAGTCAACAATTTCTAATTGTTGTTGGAATCTTTCAATACCGTCGAGAGGAACATTCTCTACGAAAGGAATAGCACCGGTAGCACCGATAATTTTCTTTTTATCAGGGTCTGCACCATTATCGTATAATGCTTGAATACTTTGACCGGTAATGTGTCCTTGTACTTCAGCACCTGCTAATATTAAGAAACGAATATTAGGGTTTGAGATAATGTTTGCGACAACTTTTTCTATTCCTAAGTTTTCTGTTTTACATGGACCTGCAATAGCTGCTCCAGAAAGTTCAGCTTCAATGTGAGAAGCTAAAGTTGTTACTGCAACAGGGCTTTCAGGATCACCTACAATGTAATCCCCACTAATAACCGGCCAGCCATCTGCAGGAGCTTTTTTATCAGCCATCTATAAAACCCCCATCGCTTGTAAAATTGGTAATGCAGCAAATATAATGAATGATGCTAATAAGAAACCATATACCATGTTTGTTAACATACCTGCGGCAACATATGAACCTTCCCTTCCAGGGTAAGAACCAACAGGACTTGTGTATGGGTCTAATGAAGCCATTAATTCATCAGCAGCCAATTCGACTTTTGCCACTTGTTCATTCACTTCATCCATAGATAAGAGTACAACTCCTGAACCTAAAGATGATCCGATAATCCCGGTTGCAGGATCTAATGCGAAATTCATTTCAGGAATAACCTGAATCATAGGTAACATTTGAGCCATATTTAATTCCTCCTATTCTATTGCTCCACTTTAGGCCATAATCCAGCCCATTTGGTTGATGCTGCGTCATTCATGGAAGCTACAACAAATGCTCTGAATGAAATAACCCAACCGATTAAACCAACGATGAATACAACAAACCAACCTAATCCACCAGTAGTGACAGACATAAGACCAGTAATAGTCATAGCTAAGAATGCAGTGGATGCTGCACATTTGAGAGTTCTTACTTGATCTTCGTTAGGTCCTAAACATGCGTTGAATGGGTGTTGGATAGCCATAGTACACATAATAAATAATACAGCAATGAAACCGGTTGCAACAACATGTTCTAAGACAGATGTCATTTCAATACTACCGGAAATTGCAACAGCGAATCCTAAAATTGATAAAGCAGCTGCACCTGCAATTTCAACAGTACATTGAAGCATAATAGGGATTTTCATACCTACGATTTTAGTTGCAACGAGTGCAATAACAGCACCAATAATACATGCAATAACTAAAGCTGCAATTGGTCCTAATATTGTCATTTTTAACATTACTGCTAAACTGAGACCTGCTAATGCTGAAATAACACCAACAGATAAAGACATATAACCTATAGATGGTACACCAGTACCTAAACCGTAACTTGCTACTCTACGAATTGCGTCAGCACCCCAAACGATTGCACAAACAGCACCAAGAGCTGCAAATAATGGTCCGATGACGTCTCCTAAGAAAGCAGATAAATAGATACCGAGTAATCCACCGACAATACCTAAAATTAATAAGTGCATTGAGTTTACTGCACCTGCAGCTGCACCGTCAGCACTTCCACCAGCAGACATTTAGATACCTCCAGTTAAAATAATACAAAAGATTCCAACAACGATAGATGCGATTGCACATGCAAGAGCTCCAGTTCCAATTCTTTTGAATTTTGGATCGTGCATACCTTCAATGGTACCACCAATGTTATAAGAAGCAATTACAGAGTTAATAAAGAACACACCTACACCTAAAATAGCAGCTAAACCGATAGCAATAGCAGGTTCAAAAGAAGCTTGTACTGAGTCATAAATACCGTAGTAGACTAATCCACCACCGAAACCACCAAGAAGTCCTCCGATAAGACCACTTACAAATGAAGTGAGAGGTACACCGTGACCTTCGGTACCAGGAGTTTTATAAATTTCTTGGTTACGTTTGGTAATCCAGTCAACAGGTACTTTTGATGCAGCAGGAACAATACCTACACCGAAGATGTAGATTAAGTTTGCAATGAGCATGGTAATACCCATCATGATCATAGCACCGATTGCACCACCAATACCTACTATATAAAATGGTTCACCTGTCATAGTTGCAGCAGTAATAAGACCTGTTAAACCAGCACCAGCAGCTAACATAGCAGTACCGGTACCTACACCAGTAGCTGTTGCCATAGCTGCAGGAGCTCCTCCTACAGGAATAAAGTGCACACCTGCACCAATCATAATACCGCCTATTGCGATGAATAAAATTAAA
>NZ_CACXTS010000010.1 GCF_902770715.1 uncultured Methanobrevibacter sp.
TTTGTACCCTTGTGCAGGTAGGTGTACTGGTCGTTTAAGCTTCCATGCATGCAGACGCAGACTTCTGCGATGTCTGATTTTGCCGCAATCACGGAATCAATCAGGTTGATGTTTGCATCGCTTGAAGGTCTGTCTGAACTTCTCTGAGCGCCGGTCAAAATAATAGGCACTGGTGTTTTTAACATAAAGCTCAATGCAGCTGCGGTATAATGCATTGTATCTGTACCGTGAGCTATTACAACTCCGTCACTGCCTTCGGAAATCTCATTAGCTATTTCCTCTGCTGCCTTAACCCAGTATTCAGGCTTCATGTCTTCACTCAATATGTTGTACAATGCCTTAACGTTGTAGTTTGCATAATCCAAAAGTTCAGGATTGGCTTTTACAAGGTCTGAAGCTGTAAATTTAGGATGCACAGCACCTGTTCTGTAATCGATAACGGAAGATACTGTACCTCCGGTTGAAACGATTGAAATGTTCTGCTTTGAATCATCGTGAGGAATTTCAGTTTCATCATAGCCTATTTTTGGCTTATCCCCTTTTTCGATTAGCTCGCAGGTGGTATTTTCAATAGCCACACCGATATTATAACCGCTGGATAGTTTTATAACAAGATATCCGTCATCGGCATCCTCCGGACGGTCAAGCAGGATACCGGTATAGGAGATATCCTCCTTATGCACTTTGATGGTATCTCCAATGCCCAAACCGTAATTGTTTATATAATTTTGAGAAATTTCTTTGTATGTCATCAAATCACACTATGAATTGTTTTTTAACCATTCCGCTCCCGCTTCAAGAACGTCAATGTTTACTCCGATTACTTTAGGTTTTGATGCAAACATTTCGCGAATGGCATTTTCATAAGATTCGCGTTTTAAAACATCAGTCAGTTCAGTCAATGCACCTAAAAGTGCGGTGTTTGCAGTTCTGGCATTTCCATGCTCTTCTGCAATGTCGACACATGGCATTGAAATGACTTTCACGTCTCTGTCAGTTTCAAATTCGCCAATTTTTGAATCGTAAAGTATAACTCCGCCATCTTTAACGTCCTGTGAGAACTGTTCCAATGATGGCTTGTTTAAAGCAATAAGAATGTCAATGTCATCAACTACAGGTGTTCCGATTGTTTCGTTGGAAATCACAACAGAACAGTTTGATTTTCCTCCCCTTTGTTCAGGTCCGTAGCTCGGATACCATGATACGTGCTTTCCTTCAGCACATGCAGCTTGAGCAATGGTAAGTCCTGCGCTCAATACTCCCTGACCTCCGAATCCGGAAACCTTGATGCTTACAGGTTCGATGTCCTCATCGACATAGCCTGAATCTTCGCTTCTGCTGACATTGAATATTTTATCTAATGATTCAGTTGAAAAGTCACTTTTTGGCCTTTGGACAGGCTCTTTTGTGTATAAGTTATTTCTGAAGTTTTTAACAGGGAATTCCTTCTCCATTTGCTCTTCAATGAATTTTTGAGCACTTGCAACGTCCTGTTTTAAGTTGGTTGGACAAGGTGACAATACTTCAACGAATGAATATCCTTTTCCTTCCTTTTGAACGGTCAATGCCTGTTTGATTGCGAATTTGGCAAGCCTGATTTTCAATGGGTTTGCAAGGGATACCCTTTCAATGAATACAGGTGCCTTCAGGGTATTGATCAATTCGCACATGTGGGTAGGGTGTCCTGCATAGTCAGGATCTCTTCCGGTCTGGCAGGTAACTGTCTTTTCACCAATCAATGTGGTTGGTGCCATCTGTCCACCGGTCATTCCGTATACTGTATTGTTTACGAAAAATACCGCCATCTTTTCTCCACGGTTTGCAGCCTGAAGGGTTTCGTTCAAACCGATTGAAGCCAAATCTCCGTCTCCCTGATAGCTCATGACGATTGCATTGTCTTCTGCTCTTGAAATACCTGTAGCAACTGCAGGTGCTCTTCCGTGAGCTGTCTGGAAGTTTCCGCAGTTGAAGTAGAAGTATGCGTATACTGAACATCCTACAGGGGAAATCATCACGCATCTTTCTTGGATTCCAAGCTCATCCATACATTCTGCAATCAGTTTATGTAAAATTCCGTGTCCACAACCGGCACAGTAGTGAGTAGATTGAATATTGGTTCCTTTTCTAGGATACTCTTCTAAAAGGGATTGTGGATTTCTACGTACCTGCAATTCATAATCTTTATTTTCTTTATCACTCATTCTTCCACATCCTCTAATCAATTATGTTTGGACTGGCCTTTTCCTCACTTCTTTTGGATAGGTCTATGTCTTCATCTTTGTATCCTGCTATTTCATAGATTTTAGCAAGAATCTGTTTAAGTTCAATTAGGTTTCCACCCATTCTGTTGACCAGATGAGTATCTTCCTTTCTCAAAGCAGCGAATTGCACGTCAGCCAAGAGTTGTCCGTTGCTCATTTCAACGGATATGAAACTTACGCCTTTATCTGATAACTCCTTGATTCTGTCAACTGGGAAAGGTGATAATGTAATCGGCCTTAAAAGTCCGACTTTTATGCCTTTTTCACGTGCTTTGTCGACAGCGGACCTTGCGATTCTTGAGCTGATACCGAATGATACCAAAACGATGTCAGCATCTTCAACTTGATATTCTTCAAATATGACTTCTTCAGCTTCGATTTTGGCATATTTTTCCTGAAGCTTGAAGTTGAAGTCCTCCAAATCGTTGAAATCGTTAAATATTGAAGTGATTAGATTGTCCATGGTTTCCTTATTTCCCTTAACTGCCCAATCCTTGTCATCTTTTGGTTCAATTGCTTCTTTAGGGAAAACCAATGGTTCAGCCATTTGGCCTAATGTACCGTCTGCAAGAACAACTACTGGGTTTCTCCATTTGTCTGCAAGTTCAAATGCTTTCATGGTCAAATCGCACATTTCCTGAACGCTGTTTGGAGCCAGAACTATGTTCTTATAGTTTCCGTGGCCTCCTCCCTTGACGATTTGATTGTAGTCTCCCTGTTCGGGTCCGATGTTACCGAGTCCAGGTCCGGCTCTCATGATATCAACAATAACTGCAGGCAATTCCGCACCTGCAAGGAAAGTAAATCCTTCCTGCATTAAGCTGATACCAGGTCCTGATGAGGAAGTCATAACCCTGTGGCCGGTACCTGATGCACCGTAAACCATATTGATTGATGCCTCTTCACTTTCGGCTTGAACAAAGTTTCTTCCAACCATCGGGAAGTATTTTGATGCTTCGTGCAATATTTCACTTGCAGGAGTGATTGGGTATCCAAAGAAACAGTCACAGCCGGCATACATTGCGCCGATGATGACTGCAGTATTTCCTTTTACCATTTGATTGCTCATTTATTCTCCCCCTTGATTAGTCGCTTTTGCCTTAATCATTCTTGCAACTGAATCGTTAACGATCTTTTTATATTGATGTACTTCTAATGCCAATGGCTCAGGACAGGTAAAGTAACAGTCTTTACAGCCTGTACAGCCATTTCCGCTATAATATGCAAATTGATATCCTGCATCGTTCATGTCTTCTGAAAGTAATATTGCATTTTGAGGACATCCGACTATGCATCTCATACAGCCTTTACAAATTTCCTTATTTATAACGGGATAAGATATCTCTTCTGTCATTATATCATCTAAATTAGTTTTTATTATCTTTTTCTCTTATTTCAACTCTTCTTATTTTACCGCTGATGGTTTCTGGAAGTTCATCGACGTATTCAACCATTCTTGGGTATTTATAAGGAGCTGTAACTCTTTTAACATGATTTTGAATGTCTTTAGTTAAAGAATCTGATGGTTCGAAGTCCGGCTGCAATACAATGCTTGCCTTTACGATTTGACCTCTCACTTCATCAGGATAAGCGGTAATTGCGCAGTGTGCAACTGCTTCGTGAGACAATACTGCACTTTCCACTTCATACGGTCCGATACGGTAACCTGAAGATTTGATAATGTCATCGTTTCTTCCAACGAAGTGCACGTATCCGTCTTCATCCACCCATGCGGTATCTCCGCAGTGGTAGTATCCGTCATGTATCTGTTGTTTGTATTTTACTTCATCATTCACATAATCTTTGAATAATCCAGGATTTGGCCCGTCATTCATTTTGAAACAGAGTTCTCCTTCTTCACCGATTTCAACTCTGTTGTGATTTTCATCCAATAATTCCAAATCAAATAATGGGGAAGGCTTACCGATGGAAGCGATTTTCGCATCTAGCCAAATGAATGTTCCGATTGACAAGGTTGTTTCGGTCTGACCGAATCCTTCCTTGATTCTTAAGCCTGAAAGGTCATAGAATCTTTCGGACACTTCAGGAGGCAAAGGCTCTCCTGCGGTTGTAACATATTTCAAGTTTGACAAGTCATAGCCTTCAATGTTCTCCTTGATTATAAATCTGTAAATTGTTGGAGGGGCACAGAATGTATCTACCTTATATTCAATAATCTTTTCAAGTAATTTCAATCCGTTGAACCTGTCATAATCATAAATGAAAATTCCGGTTCCTGCAATCCATTGTCCATACAGGTTTCCCCATACGGCCTTTCCCCAACCGGTATCGGCTGCTGTATGATGGATTCCATCTTCAACAACATTGTGCCAATATTTGGCAGTAGGGATGTGGCCTAATGAGTAGGTATGCTTGTGTGAAACCATTTTAGGAAGTCCGCTGGTTCCTGAAGTGAAGTAGATAAGGAAAACCTCTTCAGCGTAGGTCTTGTCTTCACCGGTTGGCCTTTCAAATACAGTACTTTCATTCATGATTGCTTCATTGAAGTTAATCCAGCCATCCCTATCGGTTTCAATAGCTAATTTTTTCAAATCGATTCCCAATGATTTTTCAGCCTCTTCATAATCAGGCAGTAATGTGTCTTCCTCTACTGAAACAACCATTTTTACATTAGCTTCCTTTATTCTGAAATCGATATCGTGCAGTTTCAGCATATGTGTTCCTGGAATTGGTATTGCTCCAATCTTATGCAATGCAACCATACAGAACCAGAATTCATATCTGTTTTTGAGGGTTAGCATTACGCAATCGCCTTTTTTGATTCCTAAGCGTTTGAATAAGTTTGCTGCTCTGTTGGAATATTCTTTCATTTCTTTGAAAGTGAACACATGTTCCTCATCGTTGTCATTAATCCAGATTAAAGCAATTTTATCAGGGTCAATTTCGGCATATTTGTCAACTACGTCAAATCCGAAATTATAGTCTTCTTCATAGGTAAGCTTAAAGTTTTTATAAAAGTCTTCATAAGAGTCAAAGTCAACTCTCTCTACAAAATCTTCAATTACTGATGTCATTAAATTATCTCCTGTAAGTATTATATGATTACTGCTAAGAATTTAGCGGGCTTGTCGTTAAGTGCAACCATTGCGTGTCTGTGTGTTGAATCAAAGAAGATGCAATCTCCTTCGTTTAATATGATTTCGTTATTGTGGATGTATATTTTAAGTGAGCCTTCAAGGACATAGTTGAATTCCTGTCCCGGGTGTGAATTTAGAGAAGGCTTCGGATTCTTTTTGGGATCCACAACAACAAGAAATGTTTCAGCCTGTTTATGAATGAATTTTGAGCATAGGTTCTCGTGGGTATATTCCTTACTTCTGTCAACTGAAACCCCTTTGTTTGCACGAGTCACGTCAAAAATGTTCATTCTGCTTTCTTCACCTGTTAATAATAATCCTAAATCAACTTTAAAAATGTGTGCAAGTTCATATAAGAAACTTGCTGGAATGTCTACTTCAGCATTTTCATATTGGATGTAAGTTTCTTCGCTAATATTCAAGTCTTCTGAAATTTCTTTAATAGTAATGTCTGACAGTTCTCTCAATTCTCTAATTCTGTTTCCAATATCTTTATTGTATTCATTCATTCATTAACACCTATTTCTAATTGATTTGTAATTGTTATAATAATATATATTATAATATTGTATATTTTGAATTTAAGATTATATAAACCTTATTAAAAATCGTTATAATTCGTTATAAATTTTTTAAACAAAAAAATTTTAATTTAATTCTAAATTGAATATCTTTGGAAAGTTTTATATATTACAAACTATAATTCTAATTTATTACGTAAAGGAGATTATTAAAATGGTATCTAATGAGATCGGTACTAACATTATTTTCAAAAAACAATTAGGTTTAAACTATGAGATTGACCAGAAATATGTTGGTTTGAAAATGAAGGAGAACAATATTTTATCTTTTAATTTCAGAGTGCCAGGGGCCTTAAAAGATGAAGTTGAATCATATTTTAAAAGGTTCAAATTAGGCGAACCGATTTTGGTCGATATTGGTGGAACCGGTGATATCAGATGCGACTTTAAGGGTCTTTCACCTGTTTTAAAAAGTAAGGATGAATTTGACCAATATTTTATCTCAGCAACTCTTCAGGAAGATAAGAAATATGACCCTATTGAAGAGGAAAAATGTGAAACTTGTAGTGGATGCGGATTCCACTAACTTAACTTTTTTTTAAATTTCAATCTTATACCATTGGATTGTAAAGTCCAGTTGTTCGTAGAATTTTTTCGGATCTGTTTTTAAATTGATTTTTTTCATGTTGCTTACATCCGCAAGGGAGTGTTTGATGTCTCCAACTCTTTCACGAAGGTATTTAGGTTCCAAATCGCTGTCGAGAGTGGTTTTGATAATGTCATATAACTCATTTATGGTTATGTTTTCTCCGGATGCAACATTTACTATGCCTCTGTAGTTGGACTTGCAGGCGTTAATGTTTGCCTTAACCACATCGTCAATGTAGACGAAATCTCTTGTCTGTTCGCCATCACCGTAGATAACGGCCTGCCTTCCTTCAAGGAGGGTATTAATAAAACTAGGGATTACAGCGGCATATTCAGAATTCTTATCCTGTTTCGGTCCAAAAACATTGAAATACCTTAAGGAAACGTAATCCAAACCATAGGTATCATAAAATGATTTCAAATAAAAATCGCAGCTGGCTTTTGATACTCCATATGGGGATGTTGGCATTGGGGTGTCGCTTTCTTTTAAAGGCAGACTTTCATTCTGACCATAAACCGCTGAGGATGATGAGTACACTATTTTTTTAACGTTGTTTTTTACGGCTGATTTAAGCAGTCTCACAGTAGCGGAAACATTTATTTCATTGCATTCAAACGGTTGAACTACACTTAACGGAACACTTGCCATTGCTGCAAGATGGAAAACATAATCAGCATCGCATGTTAAATCGTCAAAATTAGCATCACGGATGTCTTCGTTGATTATTGTTAGATTTTCGTGTTTTGATTCTTTTAAATTATAAATGCTTCCTGTGGATAGATTATCAACAATAGTGACTTCATTGTCAGTTATTAGTTGATTTGAAATGTTTGAACCAATAAAACCTAGCCCACCAGTGATTAAAATTTTTTTATCTTTCATTAAGCCACCAATTACCAATTTAAATTATAATTAAGCTTTTATTTATTATTTTTAAGTAACAATATTTATATATTTTTATAAGTATATTAATTATTTAAGAGGAGTCTTAATAATATGTTTGATTTGGTTGATAGTACCATATTTTTTGCTTCTTATGGGAATGCGTTAGGATTGGCTAATGTAAGCATTGGTCCGTTTGACATTGTCTTAGCATATATTGCTGCCATTGTCGTTTCAATAGTTGTAGCCTTAGCTTTGAAAATCCCATTATTGCCAAGCAAACCATATAGGTATTCTTTTGATGTTAGTGCGATATATCCAACTCCAATAATAGCTATCGGCATATTTTCAATATTTTTAGTTTTAAATTATACTTTCATGTATAACGGTCTGGTTTTAGCTATTATTATCGGTATTTTATCTGCATTATTTGTGAAATATTTATTTGATTTTGTATTTCCAAAGCCTCTAAATGAAGATAACGGGGAGGATATTGATGAATGAGGTAATTGGAATAATAATTGCTGCAATTCTTTGTTGGTTGAATTTTGTTATTGTAGATACATATTTCGGACTTCCCGAACAACCTGGCGTTAGAGGAGCCAAGATTGTTGGAAAAAATGTTGAAAAAAGGGGAGGAGATATTGCTGGCGGATATTTCCAGGGAAACGTTTTATGTTCTCCGGACGCATCTGCTGGTACATTATTGGCTTCTATTGGATACTTGCTTTTAGGAATTCCTGGGGGAATCATAGCAGCATTCTTTGTATTTATGGGCAATAGGTTATGCGCTGATCCAGGGTATGCCGGAACTTGCGGAAGTTTAACAGCAACTTTAATTCTTTTCATTTGCTGTTCTTTCTTAGGATTTGCACCTGAAATGTTCATTGTGGGAATGGTAATTGCCATCTTAACAATTCAAGGTATTGATCAAGTCAGGGCTTCTGTGGTTTTAGGTAAAATCGCCGAAAAATTCAATAGGCACGCTAGAGAGTGATAATATGTATGTAGAAATAATCGGTATCATAGTCGTATTCGTAGCATTAAGGGCTTTGGTAACAAGAAACAGGGTCGAAAGGCTTTTGTACATTAATGTTATCGGGTTTGGAGTATCTGCCATTATAGCGCTGGTAATAAACACTCCATTTGCTCTTGTTGTTGCAGCTGCATTCTTTATTTGTTCTACAATCAGTGCAAATGCAATTGCTTACACTTTGAAAAGACTTGATGATGAAATACTGCTGGAGTGATGAATATGGAGTTTTTCGTATCAATAATTGCAATTGCTTTGATGGTTATCGGTGCATTCGGTATTATTTTCCTTAAAAAGCCATTGGATAAGGTTATAATGTTTACAATACTTGATGCAGGATTTGTTTTGGCGGTTGTTTTATTCAAATATTTGGATGTGGCAATGTTTGCAGCTTTGGTTGACCCGTTATCCACATTAGTGTTTATTCTGGCCATTGTGAAAATTAATGAAATCAGAAAAAATAAAATTGCAAGTGGTGATGTAGATGATTAGCGTTCCATTATTCTTTTACTTTGGAATATTCCTTGCAATTGTTGGAAGTATTGCTACTGCATGGGGTCCTGGAGTCAATGACCCGATAATAAGGACATTCAATACTGAAGTTGCTTCAATAGGTGTTTGTTTGGTCTTGTTATGTTACAATCATGTTTTAGCATTATTGACATTGCTTGCAACCACTGTTATAATTACTTTAATCTTATTTAGAGCTATTATTCGTTTAGAAGAAATGGGGGCTGACATATGAGGATAGGAGTTTTATGGAATAAATTAGCAGACCCCAAAAATATTCCTCGTCTGTTTGCATTTAGTTTGGGGATTATATTAATAATCGGCCTTATTGTACCTATGGCCTTAAATCCAGATCAACTGTATGTTAGACCCGCTCCTCAAGAGCAAATAGATGAAGGTTTGGCAATCGCTCCTTATGACAGGGGCGGTGAAGTTTTAACCGAGCCGGGAAATATCAATCCTCAATACCCAGAAAATGCAGCGCAGCTGGGTATGATTACAGGATATATGTCTCCAATATCACAATGGGTATCCTCTATATCCCCATACTTTGGAACATCAATTTACTCATCTCCTGGCGGACTTATAGATGAAATATTGTATTATACAAGAGGTTTCGATACAATACTTGAATCTTCAATATTGATGATGGCATTCATCATTGCTTCATGGTTGTCCATCAATTATACCATGGACAGGAAAAATGATGAAAATGAAATTAGAAAAGATGTTAAAAAAGCTATTACTGACTCAACAAAAGTAGCTAATGAAGTTAAAGCGAACGATGCTAAAGCTAGATCAAAACAGTTAAGGAGGGATAACTAATGGTTTTTGTACCTGCATTTGTCCCTAGTGCATTTTTAAGCATGTACATGCCGGCCATTTACGCTGGATTGATTGTCGGATTTATAGCTACAATGGCAATAGCAATGAAAAGAGAAGAACTTCACATTCTTATCCTGACTGATTTGGTCGGTCTTGCTATGATTTTTGTAGTGTCTGCCGTTGGAACTGACTTGGCTGAAGCTTTAATTTTACCGGGTTTGGTAGTAGAACTTGCAGAAACTTTAGCCATATCTGAGATTTTAATTACAAGGGAAATGCGTATCATTGAAAGCGATCCGAGAAGAAATCTGTCTAAGTCTGCTTCCCTTTTCCCACAGCCATTTGCACTGAATATGGAAATATTGAATACTGCTCCTAATTTCATAGCATTGGTTTTAATCGGTTATGGTATTTTCTTGACCGGTTTTACTGGTGGGGCAGTAGCTGGTGGAGGAATTGTATTGTACGCATTGTCTAAAAAGGCAAGAGGGCTCCCAGTATTAATCTTGGATGGTGTAGCTGGTGTTTCAGGAATTGCATGGTGTTTATGGATAATAGGTTTCTTATTGTTCTTTGTAACTCCTCAATACTGGTTATTAAGTTTATTCTTGGCAGCATGTGGATTATTATTAAAAGTAGCTTCAAAAGTGGGCTTGATTGGTCTGCTTATGAGAGAGGACATAGACAAGGAGTAGGTGATGGGAATGGATTTTGTTACACTTGGAGGAAATTTACTTGGAACAATTCCGCTTGGCGATATCGTATTATATCTCACACCGTTTAACTTGTTCCTTTTTGCGGTTTTACTTGGATTTACAGTAATGATTGGTTTGAGTAAACCTGAAACTCAAATAGAAGCTACATTTCATTATTTAAACAATACTGAAGTTAAAGTAGGTGAAAAGGAGTTTAAGCAAAGAAGGTTCTTATCTGTTATCTGCGGCATAGCATCTGCAGGCGCAATGATAACAGGGGATCTGTTTAATTTCACTCTGTTCATGGCCTTGGTCGGTATTTTAAACATCGGTATTGTTTCTGCTGTAAAGCAAACCAGCGTGTTAAACTCCGCTTTCAATTATGGTTTGATTGCCATGATGTGTAGTTTGCCGTTGTTTGGTGGTGCAGCTATTATTCTTGCATCAACAGGAACATTATCTCTTGCGGTATTGTCTCAAATGCCTGCAAGTCCGATGGTCGTATTTGGTGCAGTATTGATGTTAATAGGAATATTAGGTGAAAGTGGGGTAGCGCCATTTTTCGCAAGTAAGGCGGAAATGTTCAGGACAGCAGGATCCCCGTTCATTGTGATTATTCACTTAAGTTCTTTATTCATTATAGTAAGAGCAGTTGAAATTTTATTATTGGTATTGTGGTAAGTGGTGAGTATGAATAGTCAAAAAACTTTATGTATTATATTATTGGCAATATCAACCATAGCTATTCTTGCTTGTTTGGTCATTAACTTTGAAGCATGGATTGTCTATACTGTAGCTATCTTTGGTATTCCTTTATGGGTTTTATCTTTAGGTTTATTGACAATGGCTAAGCCAAGACCAGAAGATGCGGAAGAAAGGGTGAAAGAACCATTTACTGGGTATTAGAGTGGTATTATGAATTTAATGGCAGAAATATTAATTCAAGTTATTATTGCATTCCTTGCAGGAAGCCTGCTTTTGGGTTTGCATAGAAAGATTATGGCACGTGTTCAAAAACGTCCGGGACCACCTATAGTTCAGCATTTGATACACTCTTTGAAATTTTTCTTTAAGGAAACCGCAATTCCAAAAACTGTTTCAAAAGTATTTTATATAGGTATCGTATTTATATTGGCTTTAATCTGGATTGTTGGGGTAATTGCAGGGCCTGTAGCTCATGATTCTCTGTTAATCATATTCGGTGTTTATGCAGTCTATAAAATCGTAGAGCATAACTCAGGATCAAGTTCCGGTTCTCCTTACGGTAAATTGAGTTGTGTAAGGGCTGTTCTTTCAGCGGCAACAGAACTTCCGTTATTTGCAGCTATCGTGTTTGTTTATTTAATTGTTGGATCAATGAACATTGGTGAAATCATTGCTTATCAATCAATTCATGGTGCTTTAATATTTAAAATACCTCTTGCGGCATTGATGTTCTTCATGTTGATCATTACAAAGTCACCATATTCCCCATTTGCAATTACAAAAGATAAGGTGTTAATTTCAGGATTTGAAACTGAACACTTTGGATTTTTAAGGGGATTCATGTTATTCTCCGAATCTATTGCATGGTATGTGCTGCTTTGGGTGTTCCTGACAATATTCTTCGGACCGTTAAATGCAGTCGGATACTTGATTGGAATGATTGCAATTACATTTATTACAGGATTTATCAATGCTACAACACCGATTTTAAGTCCAAATCATTCTGTAATGACTCAAATTACTATAGGGGCAATATGCTTCTTTGGAACAATAATTATGATATTTAGCGGGGTGGTAGTATGAATAGTGAGAATGTAATTGTTTACTTCACAGCATTAGTTGCCATTGGCATTATTGTAGTTGCATTATTGACAACAGTATTGCATTCAGCTATCATTGCTCCAATAGTGATAATTGGAATTGTTCTGGCAATTTTTGCATTATTGGCCAAAGGCAATTTTGCGCACAAAATAGAAAGTATTGAGAAAATATGTTTTATAATAACATTTATAGCAATAATTTGCTCATTTATATTACTTTATAAACCAATGTAGGGGATATTATGTTAGATTATATGATTTATATACTTGCATTTGCTGTTGGTTCCATTCTTGGTTTACTTTACAGTTATAAACAGCATGGTGAACCATTTGTGGCAGTTCCTGATTTCAACATGCCCATGGCCGTTGTTGCAATTTTGGGATGGTGTTTGGCATTTTGTTCAGGCAATGTGATTTTGACAGCTATTGGTATTCTCATGGGCGGTTTTGTAATGGGAGAAAGACCAGGATACGGCAGAAAGGAAACCGCTGCTGGTTTAATTATTGCAATAGCTTTATATTTATTAATGAAATGGGCAGTATGATGTGATTGGAATGGACGACGATGCTAAATTAAGATTAATGCAAAATAGAATTATAAAAAGTTATGCTTGGCAAAGAGACATTATTGTTCCACTTTCCAAGGAATTTGATTGTACTGTTGAAGAATTAGAGGAGTTATTCTTTTCTTTAATGGATATGGATTCCCTCGAGAATATGCATGGGACATTTGAATCCGCAAAGGATATTTGCCTATATCAAAAGTTCAATGCCGATTTGAGATTATGCTGGTTTATCGGCACATTGGAGATAATTCCTCCTGAAGAAGGTAGAAAATTAAAAATGAAATTAGTAGAAGAAGTTAAGAATGGCAAATCTTATGAAGATGCGCTAAAAGAGGGTCAATTAGAATTATATCAATTATTAAAGAAAGAAGCTAAATATTAAGTTTATAATTTTATAAAAAGAGAGAGGGAGTACAATGTTAAATGCTATTAAGGATGTTGTGAGAAAAAGCTCAATTCACGTCTGCCTCATTAACTGTGGCGGATGCAATGGATGCGACGTAGAGGTTGTTGCACTGTTGTCTCCAAGATATGATTTAGAGCAATACGGTATTTATGTTCACAACAATCCTCGTGAAGCTGACGTCCTATTGATAACTGGTGCAGTAACAGAGCAATGGGTCGATAATTTAAAAAGAGTTTATGATAAAGCTCCTGAACCAAAAATAGTGGTAGCTATTGGAAACTGCCCGCAATCAGGTGATGTATTCAATCAGGAAGGAGGTCACGTAAATGCACCTGCATCCGATTTCATACCTGTTGATGCGGCTATTCCAGGATGTCCGCCTAGACCTAGTGAAATATTGGAAGCTATTCTAGCCGTTGGTCCGCAAGCTATTGCTGATCGTGGGAGGGAAGAAAGATGATAGTGCCTATTGGTCCAATTCACCCTGCTTTAAAGGAACCTATCAGACTTAAACTGCAAACTGAAGGGGAACGCGTTGTTAAGGCAGAGATTGAATATGGTTATGTTCACAGAGGTATTGAAAAGATAATTGAAGGTAAAACCTGGCAGAAAGGAATTTATCTTTCAGAGCGTGTATGTGGTATTTGTTCCTATGAACACACTCAAACTTTCGCAGAAACCATTGAACAAATTTCCGATGTTGATGTTCCGCTAAGGGCTCAATTCTTAAGAGTAATTACAAATGAGCTCGATAGAATTCAAAGCCACTTCCTGGCGAATTCCACATTCTTCAAATCAATGGATCACGAAACATTGTTTATGCATGTTTTGGAATTAAGGGAATACGCAATGGATTCGATTGAACTGTTAACAGGAAATAGGGTCAACATGGGATGGAATGTTGTGGGTGGTGTCAGAATGGATGCTGATGAACGCCATTTCAAACCGATACTCGAAAACCTTAAGATAATTGAAGACAATTTCGAAACTGTTCGTGCTCTGTTTGCAGAAGGTCCTGCTTTAGCATTAAGATGTAAAGGAATCGGTGTAATGAGTAAAAAAGAAGCTATTAAAGGACGTGCTGTAGGTCCTATAGGAAGGGCTTCTGATGTTAAGGAGGATTACAGGGTAGGCCATTATACTTATGATGATCATTTTGATTTTAAGGTAATCAGAAGAAAAGAAGGAGATAATTACGCAAGAACAATGACTAGATTCGATGAAATTCCAGAATCAATCAGTTTAATTAGACAAGCGATTGAAAACATTCCTGATGGTGAAGTTCGTACTCCTGCTGACATTAAATCAGGCTATGCAATGCGTAGAAATGAGGCTCCTCGTGGTGAAGTTACCTACATGATTGAGACTAATGGTAATCTGATTAAGAACATTTCCATTAGAACTCCAAGTATTTCAAATATGGATTCCTGTGCAAAATATATGATACGTGATGTTCCAACAGTGGCTGATGCCGTTTCAACCTATGCTTCATGCGACCCTTGTGTGGCATGTGCTGAAAGGGTAGCCATTACTAATGAGCACGGAAAAACCGAATATAAAAATATTTATGAGGTGATATGATGTCATCTCTGATGTGGTATATTTTTGATTTTGCAAGAAAGGCATGGGCCGATGCGTTTGCAGATGCAAAGACAGACCCTGAAATCGCCGAAAAACCTGAAAGATTCAGGGATTTTCCAAAAGTCAACAAGGAATACTGTATCGGTTGTGGTGCTTGTACCGTTTCATGTCCTTCTCCAAATGCAATCAAATTAATTCGTGAAAAGGACAGTGAAACAGGGGAAGGTTTGACTTACCCGGTAATCACACCTGGCGCATGTATACGTTGCGGTTTCTGTGCTGAAGTTTGCCCAACAGACCCAAAAACCTTGGAATGCGGTTTGAATCATTTAATTTTACCTGAATTCAATATTATTCCTTCAAAAAGGCAATATATTGTTGACGATTATTTATGTATAAAATGTAAAAAATGTCTAAAGCAATGTCCTGTAGATGCTATCAGCGAAATTGACGGAAGGGTTGTTGTTGACCAACTCAAATGTATTTCCTGCGGAGATTGTTTGGATGTTTGTCCGGTAAATGGTGCAATGAAAGGTGTCTTTGTTGAAAATTTACAAGACCAAAAAGACCTGATCCTTTTATGCGTCACTTATCTTGAAGATTACATCAATAATAAAGAAGAAGACTTGAGGTCATTGGAAAGAGATGAGCTATTGCAATATGATGTTCCCCTATCTGAGATTTGGGATGATGCATTAAAAATCATTCCTGATGATGAAGTCGCATTGGAAATCATTACCAATGCAGTGAATAGGCTTAAAATCAGGATTATTGATTGGGATAAGGACAAATGTGAAAAATGCCAATTATGTATTCCTGACTGTCCTACCAAGTGCATTTCCTTTGATGAGAAGGAGAACACTATTGTAAGAGATAAAGATAGATGTTTGCGTTGTAGTATTTGTTACCAGACATGTCCGTTTTCAGTAATCAAATATTTCATTGCCAAATTTTCACTTGATGACGGTGAGAACATTCATGTGACTGTAAAGGCATCTAATCTAAATGAGGATATTGTAATGGAGTGAGTGTTATGATTGATAGTTATACTAAAACACCAAGACCATTGAGATATGTTGACGTTGATTATTTAATTGACCAGACCAAATGTGCAAACTGTAAAGATAAGCCATGTCTTAATTCATGTCCAATCGATGCGATTTACACAGATGAAGATGAAGGTCTTATAAAAATAAAAAATACTTGCTTTGGTTGTGTATTATGTCGTAATGCTTGTCCATATGATGCCATTTCATTAGATGTGCATATGGATCCTCCAATAAAGGAAAATGTTCCAAACATCAACGTGAAATTATGTAAGGCATGTGGGGCATGTGTTCAAGCCTGTAAAAACGGGTCAATACACATTGTTGCTGATGGTAAGGATGAACCTCACAGTGAGATTGATAAGGATACCTGTGTACGCTGCGGATATTGTTTCAGGGTATGTCCTACAGATGCAATCAAATACGGTCAATTGCTTCCTAAGACTGTCAAGGGTGGTAAGGCTGTTGTTGTAAATCAGGATAACTGTATAGGCTGTATGACATGTACAAGAGTCTGCCCATCAATGGGAGCGCTTAATGTTGCAAGAACAAACAAGCTGCCGTACATCAATCCGGGCTACTGTGCAAGATGTGAGGAATGTATGCACTCCTGTCCTTCAGGAGCAATAAAGTACTCTTCACGTAAAAAGGCCTATAAGATGTATAGTGAAATCAAATCATTCGACATTGTCTCTGAAATCGTCGACCACGATATAAAAATATTGTCTCTTGATTTAATCAGTCTTAATAAAGTTTTAGAAAAAGTAGGAAAATCCACTGCATTGGAATTCAATGATTTGGACTTTGAAAACTTCGTTGAATATAAAGTGAATGATGCGATGGAAAGGGAATTGAGAGTCAGTATTGATTCAAGCATTGAAGTGGATAAGTTCACAAAACTTTTCGGATCTTATCTAATGGATAGGAACATCGAGGTTTATGAAAACAAATGTGTCGCATGTGGTGAATGTTTCAATGTATGTCCTGTTGGAGCTATTGAGCAAAATGGTCCAAGTCCAATTGTAATTAATGATGACTGTGTATATTGCGGTAAGTGTGTAGAGCAATGTCAGTTTGATGCAATTGGAGCTTATGATGATTATTTCTATAGTAAAGACACTGATTTGTATTATGCAAGGTCTTATCTCTATAAGCAAAGATTGGGCGATTTTTCACTTTCAGAAAACAAATGTCAAGCCTGTGCAATCTGTACAAAGAATTGTCCTGTTGGGGCATTGACATTAAACGACGATAAGATAGAATTCGACGGTGAAAAATGTATTTATTGTAGAACCTGCGAGGCAATTTGCCCGCTTGATGCAATTAGAATAGTTAATTTCAGGTGAGTTGATGTTTGAAAAATCATTTATAACCGATTGTGAAGGGCCATTAACCTTAAATGACAATGCATTTGAGTTATCAGCTAACTTCATAGAAAATGGGGATGAACTGTTTAAAATCCTTAGTTTATATGATGACTATTTAGTTGACGTTGTTAAAAAGGAAGGCTATAAGGCAGGTAATACTTTAAAATTGATTTTGCCTTTCTTCGTATCTGAAAATCTTTCAAATGATGATTTAATTGATTTTTCACAAAATCACATTTTTGCTGTCAACGATTCAAAATTCCTTTTAAGTTACTTGAAGAAAGCCATGAATACTTACATTGTTAGTACCAGTTATGGCCAATATATTGAAGCCATATCCAATTATATGGAACTTCCATTTGAAAATACATTTTACACAAAGGTCAATCTAGATAACCTAACTCTAACTAACGAAGAATTAGAAAAAATCAATGAATTCAAGGAATTGATTTTGGACAATCCGGATGATTACGAATTATTCGACAGAATATTCTTTTCCGAAATAACTGAAATGGGAATTTATGAGGAAATCAAAAAGATTGATGTTGTTGGTGGCGAAGGCAAGAAGTTGGCTATTGACGAGATTATTGAAAGGGACGGCATAAATGTCAATGAGATATTGTACATTGGAGACAGCATCACTGATGTGGAGCCCCTAGATTTTGCCCGCAAAAATAATGGAATAAGCATTTCATTCAATGGCAATGAATACCCGTTGAGGGTTGCTGAAATCGCCATTGTATCTCCAAGTGCGGTTACAACTGCGGTAATAGCTAGTATCTATATAAATACTGATAAAAATAATGTTTTAAAATTTATTGATGATTATAATGTTTCAAAAGATATGGAAAACTTATTTGATGGCTATGAAATTGACTCTGAAGTCAAAAAAGAGTTTTTCTCAACTTTTGATGGTAAAGATTATCCAATAATCCAGATTATATCCGATGACAATTATGAGGATATCTTAAAAGTCAGCAAAGAAATGAGAAATAACATTCGCGGTGAGGATATAGGTGGATTAGGTTAATAGGTGTATAAAATGAGTTATGAAAAAGTACAAGACACATTCTTTGAAGCTTTTGAAGGCAAATATGTAAGAGCTTTAATTACAGGACCAAATGAAAAAATTGTTAAAAGTGCAGCTTATGATTCAACTTCAACTCCAAGCTCAGTCATTGGAAGAGTTGAAGGGGGTGTTGAAGGATTTTTAGATGAATCACAAACTCCTGACGGCAGATTTGGTGCTGTTGTTCAATATTGGTTAGGTGATGATGATATTGATAAATTTGCTTTCGAACTGTCCTACAGATTAAGACAGGATGTGTTGGTTAAACCATTTACACGTATTTTTGATTATTCTACAACTGACAGTGATGAATACATTGAAATGATGGATATTGTAGGCCATTGCGGTGATGGCTACGAATGGGTTGTAGAAGAATACGGAAGAAAGATGATTAATGTTCCAATTGCGGTTCCTGATTTCCAGATTGAAGAAAAGTTCAAAATAAATGATGGAATAATGGGAGGTAATTTCTGGTATTTCTGTGAAACTCCAGAAGCGGTTTTAGATGCTGGAGATGCAATTATTGATGCCATAATGGAGGTTGAAGGTGCAACTGCGCCATTTGGAGTATGCTCAGCCGCTTCAAAACCGGAAACAAATTATCCGGAAATCGGTCCGACTACTAATCATTTTTACTGCCCTTCCCTTAAGGAAACTTTAGGGGATATTTCTAAAGTTCCGGAAGGCGTTAATTATATTCCTGAAATTGTAGTTAATGCAATTGATGAGGAGTCCATGAATAAAGCTTTAAAAGCTGGTATTGATGCGGCTTTAAAATTTGATGGAGTAATTGAAATATCTGCAGGTAATTTTGACGGTAAACTTGGAGATAAAAATGTAAATTTATTAGATATTCTAAAGTAAGGTTTTAAAATGGAAATTCTAGATAATGATCTTAATGCAGAGGTAATAGGATTTGGAGCATTGAATGTTGACAAACTCTATTCCGTGGAAAATATCGCTGGCCATGATGAGGAAAGCTTTATAAAAAGCGAAACTGACACTCCAGGGGGGTCAGCGGCAAATACCATTGTGGGTTTGGCTAGGTTAGGTTGCTCCACATCATTCATTGGAAAAATTGCTGAAGATGATGACGGCGATTTGATTGAATATAATTTGGCCATTAATGGAGTTTACAGCAATAATTTGATTTACTCTGAAACCGGAGCTACAGGCAAATGTTTGGGATTTGTCGATAGCAATGGTGAAAGATGTCTTTATATTGACCCTGGTGTCAATGATGATATTCAAATTGGAGAGATAAATCCGTTGAACATCATGAGATGCAAAATTATGCATTATACGTCATTTGTCGGAGATTCATTTAAAGCTCAAATTGAATTGTTGGATCTTCTCAATGATGAAACCGTATTGAGCTTTGATCCTGGAATGTTATATGTACAAAAGGGATTTGATGAGTTAGAACCAATATTGAAAAGAACAGATATTCTACTCATTAATGAATCAGAATTAAGATTATTATGTAATAATAATAAAGCTTCTTTAAAGGAATTGGCTGTTGGTTTACTCGATTTTGGAATCGAAACTGTTGTAATAAAGCAAGGTTCAAAAGGAGTATTTGCAATGAGCAATTCACAGGATTGCTTTGTTGAATCATACCCCTGCAATGTTGTGGACACTACTGCCGCAGGCGATAGTTTCAACAGCGGATTTTTATATTCCTACCTAAAGGGATTTGATTTGGAAAAATCTTGCAAAATCGGAAATTGGGTTGCTAGCAAAGCTATTGAAGGATTTGGAATGGATAAATTCCCAACCTTAAAAGATTTAGAGGAGTTCTTTTAAAAAAAATTAGTTAGTTGGTATTAATATGAATGTATCTTTTATAAAACAGATGAAAAACCTGGAAAAGGAAGTATTATTAAAATCTGTTGAATTAGATGATGACAGCGATGATTTCCAATTTGAATTGGAGGATTTCAATGTTGATGATGAAATCATTGCGGTTGCACCTAGATGCGTAAGGTGCAATACATGTGTTGGTGAATGCCCAGTTAATGCAATTGAACCAGCTAATATTTTCAGAATAGCTAAAATAACTGAAAAATGTGTTAAATGTGAAAGTTGTGTTCAAACATGCCCTGTTTCAGCAATAAAATTAATTGATAACTCAGTTGTTTACGATGATGACGATGACCGAGACGTCATTGAATACAAGTTGTCCAATGTAAGTTGTCCTCACAGGGTTGTTAGAATGAATAGTATTTCAATTGATTATTCGGTTGATAACAATTGGGATGATTGTGCGAACTTATGTCCAACGAATGCATTCACTCTTGAATTTAAAGAGTTTTTCGATAATTTGAATATGGATTTGGGCATCGATTTAATTGAAGATGAATTATATCCATATATTAATGAAAAAATGTGCATTGGATGTGGGGCTTGCGTTGAAATCTCACTTAATGACAATGCAATTGAACTGGATAGGTATTTAGGACCTATTGTCCACGGCAGAGTCATTGATATCAATTACCCATTATGCGTTAATTGTTATCTATGTGAAGAGAATTGTCCTACTAATGCTATTGAATTGGTGGATGGTGAAGTTGTATTAGACAATGATAAATGCATCAGATGTACTCAATGCACAAAACATTGTCCTGTTGGAGCTTTGAAAAGAATTGAAATTGAATAAAAATGAGGTCTGTTTATGAGAGCAAAAGAATTAATGGATAAAGATTTTGTATATTTAAACTGTGATGACAGTGTAGTGGATGTTTCAAAAGCAATGGAAGAGGTTAGACGTTTTACTTGTCCTGTCGTGAATGATAACAAGCAATTGGTCGGATGGGTAACCTCCTTTGACATTACTAAAGGTTTAAGAGAAGGCAATGAAAAAATTTCAGAGATTATGAGCAGTGCTGAAGAGGTTTCAACTGTTCATGAAGAGGATCCTGCAAGAAAAGCAGTGATTTTGACTGCAAACAACAAGTTCGTTACCGTGCCTGTTGTAAATGACGACAATCAGGTAATCGGTATGGTGCGCGCTTGCGACATTGTAGAACTGTTGTCTGATTTATACGATATTAAAGTTGAAAAATTATATAAAGCAATGCAAAATCAGCTCCATGGAGTAACATGGGAAGAGCTAATGGCGGCTTCCGCTTTGGTATCCCAAAAGACTACCGGTCAGAAAATCACAGCTGAAGAATATGAGGCCAGCATTGTTAATTCCACATTTGGTGAAGCAATCTGGGCAACCGGCGGTTTGGAAAAATTCTTTGCAGGTTTAATTTCTGTTGGAGAATTAGTAGTGGCTCGTAGAGTTGGAAATGCAAGAAAATAAATAATCACTGAGTAGTTTACAGACCTAAAAATGCATTAACTGGATTATAATACAACAATTAACTAATTGCTCGTGATATCTTTCAATTGATTAGATTTTTTAGGTTTTTCCTAAAATTTCTTTTAATTGAAACTCTTTTTAACAAATCTATTTTTTTCAAAATGTAATTCACATGAATTGTAAAATAATTTTTACATCAACTATTTAATCAATCTGACCAAATATTAGAATGGTTAAGGTGAATTCATGCGGTTTAAAACGAAATTTCTCATTATTTTGTTGATTTTCATAGTTTTGAATATAGCTGCCGTTTCTGCGAATGACGTTAATGTGACTGATTCTTATCAATTGGATGGAAATGGATCTGAATTGGTTGTGGATGATTATTCAAATGGCGGTGATGATTCAAATTCATTGATGTGTCAGATGATGCCAACATTACCGAGGAAATGGAAGTCATAAAGTCAACTCCGAAGATTTCTGTCAAGTCAACAAAGGTCAAAAGTAAGGATACATTAACAATTTATTTGAAGAATTCATCAGGAGATTCTATTAAATCTAAAAAGCTGACTGCATCCATTGGCAGTAAGAAATATTCAATTACAACAAATTCCAAAGGTGCAGCTGATTTAAACATTAACTTGGCGGCCAAAACCCATAAAGTAATTGTTTCTTTCGATGGGGACGATAAATTCAATCCTGTTAGCAGGCAATTCTCTATAAAAGTATCAAAATTAGCAACCAAAATCACCTGTTACACCAATTTTGTAGTCCGAGGGAATTATTTGTATTTTTATCTAACAGACCAGAATTCGAATGCAGTTTCAGGCAAAAAGATAATAATAAAATACAAAGGAAAAACGCTAGCCAAAAAAACCAATAAAAATGGAAGAATCGCATGCAAGATAAAGGCTCAGCCTTCAACATATTCTATAAATACCAAATTTAAAGGTGACAATCAGTTTAAATCATCTTCAAAATATCTCAAATTTCATGTAACATATGCAAGATCAATAAAGATAGGAAATTCCAAACTTCTGACAAACGGTTATTTGAGAATCTATTTGAAAGGATTGACCAAATCAGCAATTACAAAGAAAACCCTTGAGATTAAAGTCGGCAGCAATAAGTTCACCAAAAAGACAAATTCCGAAGGAATTATTGTTATTAAGCCTAAAGTCAAGGCAAAGACTTATACTGTAAGTGCAAAGTATGACAAATTCAAGGTTTTTAAAAAGATTAATTGTGTGGAAGGCAATGTAAAAGATCCGTTAAAAGAGAAAATTCCTACTAAAAACGGCATTCCAAACATTGATTTAATGCCTGGAAGCTATGTTATGGGGGATAATAGTGCAAAATACACATTGACTAAGGCACAATACAGGGAAGTCATAAAAAGGGATAGTTATTGTCTGTTCTTAAATAATAAATTATCCAAATACACCTTCTTCAAAACAAAAAATCATCCTAATACTAATCATATCATCAAGAGGGAAAAGTGGAATGTCATTGAAAGGGCAATTAATGTAAAATTGGTTCAAAAGAATAAGTATAATTATTGGCCTGGAGAAATTACCGTTTCTCTAAAGGGCAAAGAATATAAGTATCCGGAAGTGAGGGATGTTCAGTCTACAAATTATAATTGCGGACCAACTTCAGCAAGCGTGTGCACTCAAGTTTTAAGGAATTATTATTGTGAAAGATATTTAGCTAAGCAAATGGGCACAAATCCAGCTGATGGAACAAAATGCCCTTGGATTATTTCAGGTTTAAATAAAACAGGCTTTAACTGCACATACTTCTACAAGGCGTCTTTTGGTGATGCTTTAGATGAGCTTAAAAAAGGTGGAGCTGCTTTAATTTTCCACGCCGAAAGACATTATGTTACAATTTTGGACATAAGTGGTGACGGCAAAAAGGTTTTGGTTAGCAATTCATATGGCAGTTATGACAATATTCCAAGCAAGTGGATTAAGGTAAGTTATATGAAAAACAAATTTTCCGTATGGGAAGAAAGCGTTATTGTCAGACTTGATTACAATCTCAGCAATTCGACTAAGGACTCCATAAATTGTTTTTACAATAGTATGGGGGCCAATTGGTATCGCCACAATACCAATCAGAAAATGGGATTGACCTGAAAAATTACTATTTAAAAAATGTAAATATTAGGTTATTTTTTAATTTTAGACATTTTTTTCTTTTTTTTAGACAGATATTCAAGTTACCTTGTCTAAACTAAAATAAACTTGATATTTTTGAATGTTAAGTTTAAATACTGTTAAAATCAATATTATTTTGTATGGATTTAAATTTTGACTTTACTGAAAAACGTGTAATAATTACTGCATTTTTCTGTATGGCGTTTACAATCGCAAACTTGATTACTGTTAAAATTATTAACATTGGATTTTTAGGAATGGAAACTCCGGCTGGAGTTTTAATCTATCCTTTAGTATACATTTTAACAAACGTAATTGCAGATGTTTATGGCGAGAGAACAGCGCGCAGAACCCTCTTTTTAGGTATTGCGGTTGACGTGTTGTTTGTTTTCATGACAACATTAATATTGTTCTTGCCTTCTCCAAGTTTCTTTACAGGAGATTCAAGCTTAGCATTTGTATTTACCCAAACTCCAAGAATTCTTATAGCATCTTATATCAGTTACTTAATCGGTAACTTTGCAAATGCAAGAATGACTGTTATTGTTAACAGAGGAAGAGAATATTCATCAGTTTTAAACTTTGGAGTAATTGCTTTGAGTCAATTGATCGATAACTTTGTATTTATCGGTCTCGCATTCGTTGGTGTATATTCTCCTATCGAAATTTTAGTCATGATATTCTCACATTGGTTCTTAAGTTTGATTTGGACTGTAATCGCTCAACCATTTACAACTATGACTGTAAAATGGGCTGAGAAAGGAAAACCTGCAGAAGCTTAGATATTTAAATGGGAATTTTTTTCCCAACTTTTTTTTTATTTTTTCCATCAATTTTTCATGTAAAGAAAATATTTTATACTTTTATTCAGAGATATATTAATAATCAGAAATTGTTAAAACGATATCTGGAATAAGATTTACAAATTTTAGATATTTTTAGTTTAATTATTAAATCATTCAATAGAATTTTTTAAAATAATTAATCAATTTATGAAAAAATATAGAATTTTGTGATATATATGGAGGAAATAAATTCTAATATGATACATGGAACTGGTGAAAAACCGCCTGCACTTAGGATGCTTTTACTTGCTATTCAGCATGTATGTGCAATGTTTGGAGCTACAATTTTAGTTCCTATTGTTGTAAACACCACTGCAGGCGCAGATATTTTATCAATTCCTGTAGCATTGGTTTCATCTGGTTTAGGTACATTAATTTATTTAGTTTGTACCCGTAATAGGAGCCCAGTATATCTGGGAAGTTCGTTTGCATTCATTGCTCCGATGGTTACAGGTTATGCGATTGGGGGTACTGGAAGTGTATTTACAGCATTAATGATTGTTGGTATTGTTTATGTAATTATTTCATTGATTATACGTGTCACTGGTCCTGGTTGGATTAACAAGTTACTGCCTCCAGTGGTGGTTGGTCCGATGATTATGGTTATCGGTCTGTCTCTTGCCCCAACAGCTATCCAGGAGATTGGGTTGGATTTAGTGACCGTTCCATGGAATAATTTGTTTGTTGCTTTTGTTGCTTTTTTAATGACTGCAATTGTTGCAGTTCGTGGAAGAGGAATCCAGCAGGTCATTCCATTTTTAATTGGTATTATTGTAGGTTATATTGTTGCAGCATTTTTGGGTATGGTTGATTTTGCTCCGGTATGGTCTGCTCATTTAATTGAAGTTCCTAAATTTTACTTGCCATTTATGAATTATAATTTAAACTTTGCAGCAGTCCTGACAATTGTTCCAATTGCATTGGTAACAATGGTGGAGCACGTTGGGGACCACAAAGTGTTAAGTGAAATCATTGGCCGTGATTTAATCGAAGATCCTGGTCTTCAAAGAACATTGCTCGGTGACGGTCTTGCTACATTGTTAGCTGCATTCTTAGGGGGTCCTGCAAACACAACTTACGGTGAAAACACTTCTGTTGTGGGTATGACTCGTGTAGCATCCACTTATGTTATTGGTCTTGCAGCAGTTATTGCAATACTCTTTGCATTCTTAGGACCTTTAACTGCTCTTTTAACTGCTATTCCTCAACCTGTTTTAGGAGGTATTTCTGTATTGTTATATGGATTCATTTGTGTAAATGGTCTTAAAATATTAATCCACAACCAAGTTGACTTTACCAATACTAAAAACGTTGTTATAGCCGCAACTATGCTTGTTTTAGGTTTAGGTGGTGCAGCTTTATCATTTGTATATGGTGACTTGTCAATATCCATTTCAGGAATGTCTCTTGCAGCGATTGTTGGTGTATTGTTGAACTTGTTAGTGCCGGAGGAAAAACATGAATGAATTTGTATTAAATCACCCATTAATAACTCATAAGCTTGCAATTTTAAGAGATATTAATACTGGAACTAAGGAATTCAGGGAATTAGTCACTGAAATTTCTACAATCTTAATGTATGAAGCTATGAGAGATGCAAAACTTGAAAAAACAACCATTGAAACTCCACTTGAAAAAATGGAAACTGGTATGATTGATGAAGATAATTATGCTATTGTTCCAATTTTAAGAGCAGGAATGGGAATGGTCGATGGAGTCTTAAATGTTTTCCCTAATGCAAAAATAGGCCATATTGGACTTTACAGAAATGAGGAAACATTCCAACCTGTCGAATATTACTATAAAATGCCTGAAGGAATTAACAAAAGAGAAGTCTTAGTAATCGACCCTATGCTTGCAACGGGGGGAAGCGCATCTGCAACTATTTCAAGACTCAAACAGGATGGAGTAACCAAAATCAAGCTGTTATGTATTGTAGCTGCTCCGCAAGGTATTAAATGCATTGAAGATGACCATCCTGATGTTGAAATTTTCTGCGCTACAGTTGACAGGGAATTAAACGAAAATGCATACATTTTACCTGGTCTTGGAGATGCTGGTGACAGAGTATATGGTACAAAATAGTGAAGTTTATCTTCACTCAATTTTTCTTTTTTTTGGTGATTTAATTGAACTGGAACCTAGTTTGGCCTATTTTGATGGTTATTCTCGCAAATACGTTTTATAATGTATGCATGAAGTCAATGCCAAGTGATGTAAATCCGTTTGGTGCATTGATGGTTACTTATTTTGTAGCTGCAATAATTTCTGCAGTTATCTTTGCATTTGCTGTTGGACCATCTAATGTTGGTGTTGAAATATCAAAGATCAATTGGACATCAATCATTTTAGCATTGGTCATTGTAGGTTTGGAAGTTGGATATGTCTTTGTTTATCGTGCAGGTTGGCAGGTAAGCAATGCAAGCGTTGTGGCTAATATAGGTCTTGCATGCGTCCTTCTGGTTGTAGGATACGTCTTATATAGGGAAAATGTTTCCATTCGCCAAATTTTGGGAATTTTCGTTTGCATGTTCGGTTTGATTTTGATTAATTTGTGAGGGATTTGATGTATTGTCCGGTTTGTGGTGCATGGGTTGATGAAGGTCTGGAATATTGTCCGAAATGCGGATATGATGTTTACTGCATTGATGAAGAGGATGATATCTTTTAGGTCTACTTTTAAAATGCTTATTTTTTGTTTTTAGAATTGTTTATTTTTTCTGATTTTCGATATTACCTATAGGTTATATCCTTTTTTTATTAAACACTTAAATTCATTAGTTTTTATTAATATTTATTTAAAATGCTTTTTTTTAATTAAATTCTGTTAATGAATATAAAAAAGACAATAATATATACTAATAATTATTAAATATATATCATAAGATTAATTTAATGATAATTAATTCTTCTCAATCGATGTAAAAGGAGGTGAAACATGGATAAAAAACTAACCATTATTATAATGTTTATATTGGTTTTGTTTACTCTAAATGTTAGTGCAGCTCACGATATTGATAATTCAACGGATTTGGAGATGTCGGAGGAAGCTCATGAATTGCAGGCGGATTCTAATCAGCAAGTTTTGCAATCTGATTCATTAATTAAGACTAATATTAATGTTGAAAGCAATACTACCTTTGATGTAATCGGAGATTATTTTAAAATTAAGTTGAGTGATGAAAATAATAATACTTTAAAAAATACCAGGGTATCATTTACAGTTAATGGAAATACTTATAATCAAAACACTGATTTAAATGGTATTGCATCTCTTCAGCTTAGGTTGAAAGATGGGTCTTATAAGATTATTTCAAAATTCGCCGGGAATTCTAAATATCAATCAACATCAAAAACAACAACAGTTATCATGAACAATACCCGTGTTGTTGATAGTGGATTGAGTAACACTCAGATTCAAAAGATTATTGATAATGCAAAGCCGAATAATGTGATTTTATTTAAAGGCAAGAGCTATTCAGATGTTAATCTGATTGTCACTAAAAGTTTAACATTAATCAGTAATTCCAAAACCACATTAAAATCCAGTTCATCCAGTCCAGTAATCACAATTAAAGGCAAAAATGCTGCTTTAACCAAGATTAGTGGGTTCAATATTCAAAATGAAGGCAATGGTATTGAAATAAATAAGGTTGATTATGTAACAATAGTTAATAATGACATTACATCCAAAGGCGATGGTATTGTTGCAACCGGAACCAAATATCTTAATGTAACTAATAATAATCTTGTAAAAAACGCTAAAAATGGAATAACTATTGCAGATTCCAGTTATACTTATATCTTCAATAATAAGATAACCGGAAATGGTCAGAATGGTATCGTAGTTGCAAAAACAAGCAATCTTTATATCCATGGCAATACTATTTCAAGCAATAGCAGACATGGTGTCTACTTGACTACAAGCATTAATGGTGTTAATTATGGTGAAGGTTCTAAAAACATCCACATCAACAAGAATACGATTTCAAAAAACATTAAGGATGGAATTATAATATATAATGCTGGAAATAATGTTAATATCAAATCCAATTCCATTGAAGCGAATCATGGTAATGGGATTTCCATGTCTAAAATAGGATCAAATTCCATTCAATCCAATGTTATTAGCGATAATTGGGAAAACGGTATTCAATTCTTTGATGAATATGTCAAGCCTAATAATCAGGAAATTAGCTATAATGCAATTTTCAGCAATTTGCACATGGATGTTGAAGCAAGAGATACCTATTATCAGGAATATGGTGAAAGACTGCAGTTAGGAGATAATTGGTATACAGATTTTGCAGGAGTTTGTCCAAAAATTAAAACCAACAATATTAAGTTTACTGTTACACAAATTGGACCTAATAAATACCAGGCATTGTTTACTGATTCAAATGGAAATATTGCAAGTTTGCTTCCGGACAGAGTATTAACCTATAACAATAATGGTCAAAAAGTCAGCATTTCAATCAATGGTGGTGCAGGTGTATTTACTGTTGATGCAAATAATGGGGATATTGTAAGAGCAACTGTAGACAATTCTCGCAGAGACAATACTCATGATTTGGACACAAAAAACATTAAAGAGATTAATGGAAGGTCTCCGGAGTATAATTATCCGATTATTCCTCAATATGAGCTGTTTGGGGACATAGGTGATGGTACAGGTAATGGATCTGGAAATGGACAGGGCCATGGCGGAAATACTGCAAAAGGTGATGGAAAGTCATCCCATGAAAGCCGTGACAATACAGGAAACAGCACCCATAGCCAAAGTATGGACCCTAGTAACAGCGGCAATAATCAGATAAATGATGTTTCACAACCTGAAAGTGCACAAACTACCTCACAGGCAAGTGCATCCGATGCAGGTAAAGCTAATGATGCAAATTCAGGCACTCAATCTGTTGTAAAGCAAATTGTAATTGATGAAGATGAATTTTTCAAAGTGACAGGTATTTCATTTATAGTCCTATTGATAATATTGACTATCGGATTTTATTATCGTGAAGATATTAAAGAAATGAAATCCAAAATGTAAATTCATCTATTTTTCTTCTTTTTTTCTTTAATTTAACAATAACCTATTTATTATAATTAAAACAAACTTTATATCATATTACCTTTGGAGGATGTATATGAATAAAAGTGATTTGAAGAGAGATTATTTTATGCTCAAAGGTCCACTTGCCAAACAGGGATATGACTGGTGGTGGCACTCTTTAACTGCATATAATAAAAAAACAGGGGAACCAAAACCTTTTTTCATTGAATATTTTGTTTGCAATCCAGCATTAGCTGAAGAAGAACCAACTTTAGGACAATTGCCTGAAAATAAGGCTGCAGGTAAAAAACCGTCTTACTGTATGGTCAAAGCTGGAACATGGGGTAAAAATCCAAAGCAGATTCATAATTTCTATTCAATGAAATACTTTGAATGCCCTGATGATGAATTGAATATTAAAGTAGGTGATTGTAGTTTAACAGAAACTCACATGAGCGGATATTCAAGAGTGAGTGAAGAGGAAGCTCGCGAACATCCTGAATACATGTCTGATGCGGGTGACATGATGTGGGATTTGGATATTGATAAAAAAATCACTTTTAATGTGGGTTACGGTGCAAATTCATTATTTAGAAAATTAAACTCATTTGAAATGTTTTGGCATGCTGAAGGAATCAAAACTGAGTATAGCGGAACCATCTGGCTTGATGGTGAAGAGTATGAGGTTATTCCTGAAAAATCTTATGGATATGCCGATAAGAACTGGGGAGCGGACTTTACCTCACCATGGCTATGGATTTCATCATGTAATCTGACAAGTCTCAAAACCGGTAAAAAACTAAACAATTCCGCATTTGAAGCTGGTGGTGGAAGACCAAAGGCATTTGGAATATCCATACCTCGTAAATTATTGATTGGTTTTTACTATGAAGGTACTATGTATGAATACAATTTCGCAAGATTCTGGAATATGGTTAAAATAGACTTTGACTTTGAAGAAGGAGAAGATATCCACACATGGCATGTAAATGCAAGTAATAGAAATTCCAGAATGGAAATGGTACTTTACTGTAAACGTGATGAAATGATGTTTATTAATTACGAAGCTCCTGATGGCCAAAAAAGACACAACCGTTTATGGAATGGTGGAAACGGTTGGGGTGAAATCAAACTATACAAGAAAGACGGAACATTAATTGATCATGTTAAAATGGAAAATGCTGGCTGTGAATATGGGGAGTATGATAAGTAATGATATTCTCTGACATCCTTGCGTTAATTGTAGTATACATTTATGTAGCTGTCATTTTCGTTGTAGCCGAATTGGTTTTAAAGACAAGGCCTGAAGTTTCACGTAAATTTTTGCATATCATGGTAGGTAACATGATATTTGCCATGCCATTTTTCTCAGATCCGTGGGTAATGGTTTGGTTTTTAACACTTCCTATCACAATTGGTTTGTTCTTCTTAACTGAATACTCACCAATTACCATTAAAAACAGCGTAACCGAATCAGGCCATGCATTGGGACTTTTCTTTTATGCATTGATTTGGACAATATTGATTGCGGTATTTACAATGATTGCTCCTGCCGGCGACCCTAAATTCTACATTTGGATTGTGGCATTAGCTATTGTGCCTATGGTGTATGGTGACGGATTTGCGGCATTGATTGGCCAAAAATTCGGAAAACTCAAATACACAGTATTTGAAGGTCAAAAATCCGTTGAAGGATCTCTTACAATGTTTGTTGTCACAACTGTAATGAGCGTATTTGTATGGATGGTCTTCACTTCAATCGGATGTACAATGCCTGAATTCAATATAGTGTATATCATTGTCATCTCAGCAGTTGCAACTGTATGTGAAGCTTTAAGTTATGGCGGAATTGACAATTTGACAGTTCCTGCATTAACTTCAATTTTATATTATTTAGTAGCTGTATTATAGCTACTATTTCAATTCTTATTTTTTGCATTTCAGCAGTCGAATTTTGCATCTTAGACACATCGCCAAATAGTCATTTATATATTACTTTACTAACTATTGATATCGAATGGTGATATTATGAATTTAAGAGAACAGGCGGAAAGAAGAGTCGATGCAAAAATAAAATTTCAAGAAAATCTATATAAATATTTGATTGTAAATACTATAATAGCAGTAATATGTATAATATTCTTACAAAGCTTTTGGTTATTGGTGTTTGTAATGTTTTTCTGGGGAATTGAAGTTGTAGACGACTTTTTTAAAGCTTATCCTCTTAGTGATTATAGAGAAAGAATGATCAATAAAGAACTTTCAAAAATGGGTGATTAGATGAGTGATAACTTAAGGGCACTGGCTGAACAAAGGGCGGATGCAAAGATTAAATTCTTTAAAAACTTCAAGGCTTATGTAATTGTAAACGCAATTTTAGCTGTAATTAATGCAATATGCACTCCTGACTTCTGGTGGGTGCTGTTTCCTGTATTCTTCTGGGGTATAGGAGTGTTGGTTGATTTTCTAAAAGCATTTGTATTTAATGACAAATTTGACACTGAAGCTTATAGGGAGCAAAAAATTCAAGAGGAAATGGAAAAGTTAAGGAAATAAACTATGAAGGTAAATTTATTTGTTTCAAGAGATATTGAAGAGCCTTATGCAGATATTCACACCAATGAACTGACTGACAATATCACAAAGGCAATGTCAATTCTGGAAAGTGACGAGTCAAGCGAAATGCTGGCCGTTAAAAAGGGATCAGATTTTGCACTTTTGGAATTCAGTGATGTCTACATGTTCAGGGTTGAAGATAAGCAGGTGAAGGTATACACTGAAAAGGGTGAATATCAAATCAAAAAGCCATTGTATCAGGTTGAAGAAACTTTAACAAGCGATTTTGTTAGGATTTCAAAAACCACCATAGTCAACTTGAAAAAAGTCGAAAGAGTAGCTCCATCACTTAAGGGAATGATGTTCATACAGCTTAAGAATGGATTAAAGGACAATATCTCAAGGAAATATTTGCCGGATTTTAAACAGGCTTTGGATTTGTAGGTGAAAGCATGAAAATAGACTTAATTAAAAGATTGGCAATGGGTGCTTTCGTAGGTTGCTTTATTGTATTGTTAATCATGGCTCTGATGTCTTTTCAAAGGGGTCCTCAAAATATCAGCTTTGACGGTACCACAATAATAAATGCATTTTTAGGATCAATTGTTGTTGGTTGGGGATTTTCATTAACTGGATTAATATATGAAAGGGAAGATATCGCATTTCCACTTCAAGTTACATTCCAGATGGGCATTGGGATGGTGATATTGTTTATTGTAGCAATATATCTTCAATGGATGCCGATTAACCTTGGAATAGGCATCATTATAGAATGGATAATTATAGCATGCATATTTGCAGCTGTTTCCTGGTGCGGATTTTACATTTATTATTATCTGGTTGCACGTGACTTGAATAATAAGTTAAATATTAAAAAATAGTATTAAAGTAAATAGCTAAGCTATTTACTCCTCTTTTTTATGTCTTTTATATCCTATTGCAAGCAATATAATTACTAATGCAATGATTAGGAAATATTTTCTAAAATCAAAAATAATTTTTTTAGACACTGACGGTGTCTCATTAAGTTCATATGCATTTTTCTCTTTGCTTTCACCCACGGGTGATGAACTTGAATTACCGACGATTACTGTGTTCTGATTAGAATTCATCGGTTTGGAAACTGCTGAAGTTGCATTTACAGTATTTTGACTAATTTGAGGTTTGCCAGTTTCATCATTAGGTTGTTCATCGGATATTTTTTGATTCTGATTATTTTCAGGTTTTTTAAATTGTTTCTTTAAGTTATCTAAAGAATTATTCTGGAAATAATCTTTTAGCAAATCAGAATACTTGTCCAATAAATCAACATTCAATCTTTCAAACAAATCAGATTTGATTGTGTTGGATACTTTACTTCTTGAGGTAACGTTGTCCGGATCAATCACTGATGAGTCGTTCGGATTTTCATCTCCCCAATCGTTATTGTCAAACTGGGTATAGAGATTATAGGAATCCTTCCATTTTATGAATATTTCCTGACCGTAAGGGGAGGTATTGTTTGTAATTAGGTTATTATGAACGTTAATCACGGTTTTTGTGTTGTACATCGGTTGCTGGATGTAAAATGATCCTCCGGTTTCACCGCCGTTGTTATTTGCGATGATTGAATCTTGAAGATTAATGTCTCCTGATACCATTACAGCTCCTCCATTGGTCCCAGCCGTATTGTTTAGGAATATGCATCGTTTAATGTCAGATTTACCGGACCAGCTGTAATATGCTCCTCCCCATTCATCGGCATGATTGAACATGAAGATACAGTCCTGAACATCCCCAAAGCCATATACGCTAACCCTTATCGCTCCTCCATCACGATGAGCTGAATTATTGATAAAAACGCAATTGTAAATGTATGAATTGGCATAACATGTTGTAATTGCCCCTCCATCGTGATCGGCATGGTTGTTAATGAATAATGAGTTATTAACTAACAGATAACCTCTGTTCTGTTTGGTTCCGTAATTGGATATTCCTCCAGCATTCGTATCGTTTAATGCAGTGTTGTTTATAAAAATGCAATTATCAACAACAACATTTCCTGTTTCTATTGAGATTGCTCCACCAAAATTGTCTGTTAATCCATTGATGAAAGTGATGTTTTTGAAAGTAACATAAACATCAGGGCTTCTAATTAGGAAGATGCTTGATTTATGTCCTCCATCGATAATGATGTCCCTTGGATTCCCATTTCCTTGGATGGTGATGTTTTTTGTAAGTTTGATATTATTTAATTGGTAAGCTCCAGGGGTTATTGTGATTTTGGCATTGTTTTTGGCATTATTTATTTTGCTTTCTAAATCGACAGGGGCCTTTGCTAACATATCATCATTAGTTTCATCAAGGTATAATGTCTCTTCAGGGTTAATTTCCAAATTTGTGTCATTATCATAAGCATTGACGGAACTAATTGAAATTAGGATAATTGTCATCAATAATATAATCGATAGGCATTTTTTTATGTTCTCACCTCCTTTTTGTAATTCGAAGGATGTAATCATCAATTATGCTTTTTGTTTTTGATGATATATAATAATATTCTTAACATAGAGGATTTATAAACGATATGAAATATATTACAAGTATATAAAATATTATTTAAATTATTTATTTTGCTATTATTCTATCATATATTAATTATTTTAGTTAATTAATTATTTTAAATTAATTTTATTAGTTATTATAATCATTTTATTTGTTGTATGTTGTTATTTGTTTTTTAATTAATTTTTAAAAAACATCGATAAACGATAAGATTTATATTACAAGTCGTTACATAAATAATATCACTAATATAAAAATATTGTTAATTTATTAGACGATTGTTAATTTTGGTTTAATTCAGGCTATTTTCATATTAGTATCAATTTTCAAAAATTTATTAATGGAGAAATATCATGAATAACAAAAAGATTTTATTGTCTTTTCTTTTAGTTGTTTTAATTGCATTCTCTCTTGGTTCAGTTTCCGCTGAAAATGCAACCGATGCTCTTGCAGTGGATGATGCTGTAGATGTTGTTTCAGTGGATGAACCTATTCAACCGGCTAGTGACAGTGTTGATGATGTGCAAACCGCAGTTGATTCAGCTAAAGAAGGAAATACTGTAGACTTAAGTAAATATGCAGAATATGATTTTACTGATAAGACTGTAACAATCAGTAACAATGGTGTTATTGTCGATGGTAAAGGTACCACAACCATTAAAGGTTATGGTGACGGTAATGGTATTTTTGCTATCAAAGCTCAAAATGTAACTATTCAAGGTATTAAATTCATCGACACTAATCCTAAAAATGATTTTAAATACAATGGAACTACTGCAGGTTGGGGTATTAGTGCTTCAGCAGCTAATGGTGGTTTAATTAAAGATTGTGAATTCACTGATTTCAACAGTGGTGTTGTTGTAATGCAAACTACTGGTTTTACAATTCAAGACAACAACTTTACTGGAGGATACTCTACTTTATTAGCTAACGATCCTACAGTAAACAAAGAACAAGGTTCCAAATCATTAAACATTTACAGACAATCTTCACAAGTGACTGTAAAAGGAAACAGATTTGTTGGACCTATTCTTGATGGTGTATCCATTGCACAAGGAAGTGGAGCTAACTATGTTTTAGACAACTACTTTGAAGGTAACTGTTACTCCATTTACTTCGGTGGTGCTTCCACTGCAGGTTCATTAATTGCTAACAACACTTTCGTAAATTGTGGTTTCTTTAAAGAAGGATCTATTGATTGGAAAGGTTTACCTGTAATCAGTATCCAAAAAGCATCTGATGACATTGCTATTACTGATAACACTTTTGAAGTTATCGATGGAAATGTTTTAATTGCAGCTGAAAAAGGTAACGAAGCTCACGGTTTCCCAACTCCAATCGGTAATATTAACATTACTGGAAACACTGTAACCAAATACGCTGATGATGTTGATGCATCAACTGTAACATTATTCAATGTTTTAATCAGAGATGCTACTTCCTTAAATGTAACTTCACCTATTGACGTATCTAAAAATACTCTTGCGGCTGGAGTTAAAGGTATTTCAATCAACTTCGATGGAAATGAAATATTCTCTGCTACTGAAGCTTTATTAAATGAAACCTTAGACGCAAATCATGTATACAGTGCAAACACTTTATACGACACTGTGTTAACCGCAGCTAATATTAAAATTTACGCTGGTAACAATGGTAAATTACAAGTTACCTTAAAAGATTCCAATGGTGTTGCATTAACCAACAAAAAAGTTTCTATTATTATTGATGGTGTAATTAAAGAAGCAACTACTAATGCAAACGGTGTTGCTACTTTATCTGTTAAATATGCGGGTGCAACCACCAAATATGCAGCTATCGTATACGCTGGTGAAGGTAATTTATACAAATCTTCCATCGCTACCGCTAAAATTACTGTGCTTAAAAAAGCTACCAAATTAACTGCAGCTAAAGTTAAAGTTACCGGTAAAGCTAAAAAAGTTATCAAAGTTAAAGTAACTTTAAAAACCGGTAAAACTGCAATTAAAGGTAAAAAAGTAACTATTAAAGTAAACGGTAAAACTTTCTCTGCTAAAACCAGTGCAAAAGGTGTAGCTACTATTAGCGTAAAAGTTGCTAAAAAAGGAACTTTCAAAGCTGCTTTCAAATTTGCTGGTGACGCTGCTTACAAAGCATCTTCATCCAAAACAGTTAAATTTACCATAAAAAAATAGATAAGTAATATTTTTATTACTTATTTTTCTTCTTTTTTTTCAATTTTAAAAATCTATAAATATAATTTTCAATATAACAATTATCATGTTATTCAGTTAATTTTATAACGATAATTCTAAATTTAATATAATTATTCTATTTATCTTATTATTGTTTTAATTTCATTGAATTTTGTTAAATTGTATTATTAGGTGGGGATATTATAAAAAAATTTCAATTTAAGTTGATTATCTTATTAATATTGATTTTTTCGATATTACTTATGAATAATGTCTATGCTGAAGGCAATTCAACTGTTAATTCAACAGTGCCTGACGATTTCAGTTCAATTCAAGGTTTAATCGATAATGCAAATCCTGGAGATTCCATTCACTTGGAAAATAAAACATATGAAGGCAGTGGGAATGTTATCAAGATTGATAAGGATATAAATATTTATGGTGTTGATTCGTCATCTACAATTTTGGATGCTAATTCAAAATCAAGCATTTTTATCATATCCAAAAGGACAACAGTTAATGTCTATGGAATATCATTTGTCAATGGAAAAACTACTGGAAATGGCGCTGCAATTGAAAGCGAGGGGATTTTGACAATTAAAGATTCTAAATTTATTAATAATTCTGCGGATTATGGTGCCGTACGAGGATCTGCAGGCTCTTCATTAACTGTTTACAATTCACTATTTGCAAATAATTATGGTAGTGGAGGAGGAGCTGCAATTGACTCATTTTATTCCACTACAAAAATAATCAATTGTACATTTCTCAATAACTACGGTCATGAGGGAGGAGCAATTTATAACAGATTCAGCGATATTCAGTTAATCAATTCTAATTTTATTAATAATTCCGCAACAAGAGGTGGAGGAATTTACAATAATAGGGGGTATCTGGTTATTAAAAACTCTAAATTTTATTCAAATTCAGCATCTCATTTAGGTGGCGGAATCAAGAGTTGGGGATACTGTGAAATATATGACAGTGATGTTAGAAACAACAGGGGCCAGTATGGTGGAGGAATGTATATCTCCGAATTCACAATGACAGTAATAAATACATTAATTGTCAATAACACAGCAGAAGAAGGGGGAGGTTTGATTGCCGACTCTTTTGGCAGTTTAATCATATCTGATTCTAAAATAAACAGTAATCATGCTAATTATGGGGGTGGAATTTCTGCGGATACCGGTAATGTCAATGCAAAGAATTGCATTTTCACTGATAATGTTGCAAAATATAAGGGCGGAGGAATTTCATCAGCATTAGGCACTATTGCAGGCGTCGAATTCTCTTGCAGTCTGAAAGATGTTGTTTTAATCAATAATTCTGCACAGTATGGCGGCGGGTTAAATTTGGTTAAACTTTATGGCAGTAACTTTAATAATGTTACATTAATGAATAATTCTGCAGCTGTAGGTGGTGCAATATACAATACCGGTGATTTTACTTTTGATAAATTTACAATTACATCAAATAATGCTGATAAAGGAGGGGCAATTTATAATAAAGGAACTTTAATATTATCTAATTCTAATGTGAACTCCAATCAGGCACCAAATGGTGGTGCAATATATAATGATGCTGATTTAACTATAATCAAATCAAACTTAAAATCCAATTCTGCTTTCGATGGAATTATTTATAATTGTGAAAATGTTGAAATTCAAGATTCAATTATGGACAGTAATAATGCAGACAATTATGGTGGAGTTATATATAATTTAGGCGCTTTATTTGTAAATAATGGCAATTTTAAATCAAATGAGGCTTCAATGGCTGGCGCAATATATAATATTGGAAAAAGCTGTGAAATCAGTAACTCCCTATTCAATGAAAATAAGGCTTCAAGAGGAGCAGTAATCTATACAAATGTTGATTTAACTGTCTCAAATTCTAAATTCCAAAAAAATGTAGTCTCCCATAGTTTGGGAATAATTAATATTCATGCAGGAAATGTGAACCTCTCTGATTCAATTTTTGATTCAAATACGGGGTCTGATGAAGGAGGAGTTATTTTCAACATTGATGGAACCATATTAATCAATAATTCCAGATTCACTTCGAATAAGGCTTTAAGCTACGGTGGAGCTATCGATAATTCTGGTCAGTTGACTATCATGAACTCCTTATTTGATAAGAATCAGGCTTATGGTGCTGGTGCTATAGACAATGGTGGAAATCTAACAGTAATTAAATCTAATTTCACCAACAATATTGCAACTAAAAACGGAGGTGCAATAAATAATAATAATTTATTAAACGTTGTGGGATCCGTTTTTGAAAACAATGTTGCAGGTGGTGAAGGTGGAGCGATTATTGCAAGAAAGGATATCAATTTAACATATTCTTCTTTATTTAACAATAAAGCGGCTGCCGGTGAGGCAATTTATTTTAATGATCAAAACAGTAATTTGACTAATAACTGGTGGGGAACAAATAATCCAAACTTTGATAAATTGGTTAATCTAAACCTTTCAGATGAATTTAATTGGATAATTATCAATCTAAAAAATAAAGCCCCATTGATGCAATACGAGCTGGCCAAATTTGTCATTGGCATCAATACGACTGATAATAATCTGGATTCTTTAGAAGCATTACCTAACTTTAAAGTTACATTATCAAATATTGGCACTCTAACTACTGTAAAAGGAGTTATTTCAAAATCGGTTGTGATTCCTGCAAAGGCTTCCATAACTGCTAGGATTAACAGCCAAACTTTCACATTCAAAGCGGTTAAAAACCCATCAAAAATTACCAATAATAAGAATGTTGTTGTGGATTATAAAGGAAAAGTAACATTTAAAGTTCGTGTTATTGGAAATAAGGGCAAATATGTTGGCAAAAACGAAGTTATTGTAATGAAAATAGCCGGAAAATCATATAAAGTCAAAACCAATAGTAAAGGGTATGCATCTAAAACATTCAGTTTAACTCCAGGCAAGTATAAAATCACAACTTCCTATAAGGGATCAACAGTAAAAAATACAATAACTGTTAAAAAAGTCTTAAAAGCCAAGAGCAAAACCGTGAAAAAATCTAAAAAGATTAAATATAGCGCTGCTTTGAAAACAAGCAAAGGCAAAGCGATAAAGAATAAAAAGGTTACCTTTAAAATTAAAGGCAAAACCTACAGTGCCAAAACAAATAAGAAAGGCATTGCTACTGTCAGCTTTAAGAATCTAAAAGTCGGCAAATATTCTGTGGTAGTCAAATACTTGAAATCACAGGTAAAGATAACTTTAAGAGTTAAAAAATAGATTGGAGGATAAGTTATTTATCCTCATTTTTTGATTTTGATATAAACTGTTTTTTTAGATGCCTTGTATAATTTGTCTCCAGCAAATTTGATTGTAGCTTTAAATTTTCCTTTTTTTGTTATTTTGAGTTTAAACACTGCTTTTCCTTTGGAGTTGGTCTTTGCAGTATAAGTTTTTCCTTTTACTCTAAGAGTCACTTTTTTCTTTTTAAGAATAGTTTTTCCAGATTTCAAGGCAATTGTGTACTTTTTAACTTTTTTCAGTTTAAATGTTTTGGTTTTTGCAGTAATTGCTGTTTTTTTCTTCGTAACTTTTTTAGTAACAGTTTTTACAACAGTCTTGGCAGGGTTTGTTGATTCCTGTTTGGCAATATTATTGTAAGTTAAATTGATTAGAGTTTTATTGCCACATTCAATATAAAGTTCAGTTGCATAAGTTGAGGGGTTATTATTGAATGTAATGTTTTCAAGCCTTACATTTTTGTTGGTGATGTAAATGGATTTCGCTTGTTCGGCTTTATTATGGTCAAATTTGCTATTTAATATTGAAGCGTCATAGCAATCAGTATAAACGGCACCGGCTGTTTTGGCAGCGGAGTTTTCAGTGAAATTGCAGCAGTATATGCTTCCATCTCCTTTTAAGCAAATGGCTCCTGCATATGCTCCATTATTTTTTATAAAAGTCGAATTTTTAACAGAAATTTTATTTTCGTTTGTAATTGCTCCGCCATATCCAATGGCTGTGTTTTCTTCAAACATGCAGTTTTCAGCTGTCCCTGTTGAGAAGAAATAAAGCCCGCCTCCGTCGGAAGCAATATTTTTAGCGAATTTTGAATTCAATATTTTTGTATCTTCACAGCAGAATACCCCTCCTCCGAGATATTTTGCAAAGTTATTGTCAAATTCACAGTTGTTCATTACACTTTCGCTTTGAAAATCAACGGCACCTCCAAAATAAGCGGAATTATTCACGAATTTGGAATCTGTAACTGTAGCGATTTTTTCAAAATAAACGGCTCCACCTATTTGCGGTGATGCACAATTTTTAAAATTTGAATTGCTAATTTGTCCGTTGAGTCCAGACCAATAAATTCCACCACCATTTGACTTGGAATATCCGTTGGTAATAACAAGATTCTTTAAAATTACATTATTTGATTTGATATTAAATATTCTGGCCTGATTATTGGCATCAATCGTATGGCCCTGGCCATCAATGATCAAATCATCTATATCTATTGTAATTCCATCTGAGTAGGATACGTCTTTATCGCCATTGAATGCATAATCCTTTGTCAAGTTCAATGTTTTTGTTTGTGATGATGCATTAATTTCATCATTCAGTGTTGAAAAATCATTCAAAGAGGTTTCCAATTTATCATTAGTGTAATCTTCTGAAATATCCAATATGGAATCATTTTCATTGATTTTTGTTGCATTAACACAAGATAATGTAATTAAAATGAGTAATAGGATACTTAAAATCATGATTTTGTTTTTAATGTTTAATCCCCCACAAGTTCATATAATCTTTTTTATAGTTTTATTTCTATATGTATTTTACTTCAATTCATTCCATTAAAAAATACATAATTTTCATTTTAATATATAAATAAACCGAAATACATTAAATATATCGATAGTATAATAATTAATATTGATATATTATTTCAATCGTTATAGAAAAAAATTGTGGGAAAATTATGATAAATAAAAAAATTTTTGTAACTTTATCCTTATTATTGGTTGCATTAATGTGTATAAGTTCAGTTGCGGCTATTGAGGATAATTCTAATAATAATTTAACATCTGATTCATCGAGTATGGAACTTAAAAGTAACGATGGCTCTGATTTAACTGAATTAAGTGTAAGTAGTGATGATTCTGCATTGTCAACACCAAAAACTACCGTTGTTGATAAAAATGGGGGAAATCATAACGAAATGAATGAGCATACTATCAGAAATGCCATACAGTCTGCAAATGCTGGAGATACAATAATTGTCAATGGTCAGAATTATGAGCATGTTCACGTCACCATTGATAAAAAAGTAACAATAAAAAGTGAAATTGGAACTGTTTTGAGTCCTTGTTCCAGTTCAGCAGTATCCGGATATCATGGAATCTTCTATTTGACTTCAAAGGCTAGCGGTACTGTAATTGAAGGATTTAATTTCATTGGAGATGGCATGCTTTACGGCAATGGAGATTATGGCATTCTCATAAATGGGGCTTCAAATGTAATCATTAGAAATTGCACATTCTCCGATATGGGCAGTGGAGATGCAATCAGATTGGAAAATGCCAATGGTGCAACAATTGATGATGTGGCAATTTCCGATGCAATATATGGAGTTAACATCAAGAATTCTAACAATGTTGTTGTTAAAAATTCAGATATAAAGAACAATAAGGTTGCGGCCGTTTCAGTTGCCGGATCAAGCAAAAATACAAACATCAAATTCAATAATCTTACCAATAATGGTGTTGGTGTCAATTTGACATCTTCCAATTATGTTTACATCTTAAGCAATTACATAGCTTATAACACCCATGGTGTTTATGTCAACTGCAATATTACCAGAATAGAGATTAAGGGTAACTTCTTCAATCAAAATAAGATGTATGAAATTTTAAATGATTATAAAGTTAGAAATTTGGTCAATTCAGCTAAAAGAATCGGATATCCTGATTTGGAAATCATCGATAACAATTACATGGTTGGTCTTGAAGGAGCACAGGAAGAAAGGCCGGTCTTCCGCAATACCTTTGAATACAGAGGTACAAACAAAGGTGATTATTCATATGATTCAGCCAATGATGTCTTCAACTATGTGGGGGACAATAAGGGAGATTACATATCAAATAAGGGAGCAGTTTTCTTAAGGTATGTATTTGAGATAAATAAAAACGTTAACTGCCCCGTAATTTTCTATAACTATGATAAAGGGGTTCAATGGTCCTTAAGCGGAAATTATGAGCTTCAGTTAAGTGAGATTAAACAGGTTAAAAAAGGAATCTATTCCATTTCAATTGTGGATGAAAACGGCAACATTGCAAAGGATTTAAGTTCCGTTCCGGTAACCTTTTACTTAAACAAGGTTACAAAACATGTAAAACCTGATGAAGGAGATATCTACAGAACAGTAATGATGGTGAATGGAACTGCAACAGTAAGGTTCTATCAAGACGAATTTGCCGAAACTGGCAATGTCATAACCGCTGTTGTTCCAACAAATGGGGTCAATTTTGACAATAAGGTATCCAAAACTTTCACAGTAGCAGATGAATCCATTCCGGGAACACCGTCAAACACTACCTTGACAGTCTCTAATCTAAATACCTATCCAAATTCCAATCAGCAATTGGTTATAACCTTAAAGGACAGCAACGGAAATCCTGTAGTTGGCGAAACCGTGACAGTCAAACTCAACTCTAAGAGTTTCACACCTAAAACCGATGCTAACGGCCGCGCAACAGTTAAAGTAGCAATTGCAAAAGAAGGTACATACACAGCAAATATTATTTATCCTGGTGATGAAGTCGATTATGAAGGATGTAGTGCTCAAGCAAAAGTTGTAGTCAAAAAAACCACTACAAAATTAGTTTCAGCTAACTTAAACATGATTCCAAAAATGGCCGAATACTATTCAGTCACATTAAAGGATGCATCCGGCAAAGCCATTGCAAAACAAAAGATAACATTCAAGGTCAATGGAAAGAAATATACCAAAACCACAAATAGCAAAGGTGTTGCTAAAGTTAAGTTAAAATTCTCTAAAAATAAGAAAACCTACAAAATTTCCATTAAATTTGCAGGAACCAATAAATATAAGGTAGCTTCAAAAACAAAGAAAATTGTTGTCAAATATTCTTCAAAAACTGCAAAATTATCAACACCTACCGTAACAATCCCTCCTAAAACATCCAAAACTTACACTGTAACATTAAAGGATGGAAACGGAAAAGCTATTTCAAAACAGAAAGTTTCTGTTAAAATCAATGGCAAAACTTACACTAAGAAGACAAACTCTAAAGGCCAGGTTAAGATTAAAGTGAAATTCTCCGCTTTAAAGAATTATAAGGTAAGTGCAAGCTATAAGGGAAGCAAAGTCTATAAAAAAGCTTCATCTTCCGGTAAAATTAAAGTTGCAAAAATAAAAACCAAACTCACAACCCCTACAGTTTCAGCTCTTCCAAAAGAAGCAAAAACTTACACAGTAACTTTAAAGACCAGTACTGGAAAAGCATTAGCCAAACAGAAAGTAACTCTCAAATTAAATGGTAAAACCTACACTAAAACCACAAACTCTAAAGGTAAAGTAAGTTTATCCGTCAATTTGGCTAATGAAAAGACATATTCTGTAGTTGCTAACTATAAGGGAACTGCAGTTTATAAGGCATCAAAATCCACTGGAAAAGTCACTGTTGCCAAATTAGGCACAGTTATAGAAAGCTATAACAGAACATTTTCAGCAGATGCCCAAAAGGATTATCAGATTTCTCTAAGGGATGCCTCAGGAAATGCCTTAATCAATAAGACATTGACATACGAGATTAATGGCGAAAGCTATTCTAAAGCTACCGATGATAGCGGTAAAATTAGAATAGACTTGGCAACCAACAACGTCACATCCTTTGATATTAAGATCAGCTATTCCGGTGATGATAAGTATAAGGAAACTTCAAATACTAACAGGATTGCCATTTTAAATGAATCCGGAATCATATTTGTTGATGAGGGCTTGCCGAATTCAGAAATCCAATGCATTTTAGATAATGCTCCTATTTGGTCTCATGTTGAATTTTTAGGAGATTATTACTTTGACATTTCATTAACAATTAATAATGAATTGAATATTTATTCTAGGAATGTAACTATTCTAAACGCTCCTTTAAATAGTCCTGCTTTAAAAATAGTGGCCGATACCGTATCTATTAGCAATTTTGTCATTTGTGGAAATTCAAGTGATGCTGTAGACATTATCAATGCGCATAACGTAAATTTAATAGGTAATTCAATTGTGAATCATTTAGATGAATCCAAAATTGAAAGCTATGTTGATGGAACCGTTAATATGCCGGGATATGGAGTTCGCATTTCAAATTCCACTGGCATATTGTTGTATGGAAATAGTTTATCTTTGTTTGAAAGCGGTATTTTCGCAGAATACTCTTCTAATTTACTAATTGACAACAACACATTAAGGGAGAATAATTATGGTATCAAATATGGATTTGGAGTCTCAAATACTGAAATTGTTAATAATGAAATTTCTCAGCAAACCGGTTTGTATATCATGACAGTCCCTGAAGGCCCGTCAGGTTATGGAATATTCTTAAACAACTCTGCTGTTAATGTAACAATCAACCATAATCACATTGCCTGGAATCATTTGGGAATTTCTCTTGATGCAAATTACTCAACAGGCATTGTTATTACCCAAAATACAATTACTGACAATGTATTGGAGGGCATGAGATTTAATGCAGGATATGATTTGGCCGAAAATGCAGTTGAACCTATTGTAACCGATAATGCAGTCTATAGGAATGCAAGAGGTCCGAGCATGATGATTTTAGGTGAGATGAGTGCAAATCCTGAAGGAATTTATGGTCCTGGCCAATGGAATGAATCATTGAGGCTAAAATTGGATCCGAACTGGTACGGTACAAACAATCTTGTAACATGGGACTATGATACTGGCGTTGTAGGCTATGGAACAATGTGTCCTAGAATCAGCACAACAGCAATCAAATTCGATAATGTAACATGTAATTCTCCAGGTGATTACAGCATAGTATTCTACAAAAACGGTGAAGTTGCATCAAACCTTCCGGAATTTGACATGTTTGCGACTTTGAATAGGGGAACCTCTAAAGAAATTGAAGTAAACTTTAATGTTGTAAATGGTGTAGGTTCATTTAAATTCGATTCAGCGAATTTTAATGCTGAAAATAATGTCATTGAAATATCTGTTGGGTCTTTGCTTGATTCCACATACAGGACATTTAAAATAACTTCAACTTATGAAGTTCCTGCAAGCGAAATTCCGGCTTAAATAAATATGTTTTATGCATATTTATTCTTTTTTTATTTTTTCATATATCGTTGCTTAAAATAATTGTCTGTTTTTCACAATAGGTATGCTTAAATTAATTATAAACATTTTTAAATTGATAGTAACAATGGAAATATTAAAATTATTCATTGAATTTTTAATTTAATCAATTTTAAAACCGCACTCACTACATGATTTGGTTTGAAATTTCACAATTCCACCACATTGTGGGCATAACCACCTTTCACGATCTTGTGACATCATTTTTCCGATACCTGTGGTTTTGATTCTTTTTGCACTATCCAATGTATTCAAGTCATGTCTTTTGACATATTTTTTGGAATGTTTCTTTATCAATGGGCATGGAAACTCACTGCAGCGTCCGCAGTAGCTGAAATTCTTAGTGTCGAAGCAAGCTTTAATTTTACATTTCAGACTGGCTTTGCTTTTGCCGTCATCGCTTATCAGACAGCCTGCACATGGATTTTGGTATTTTTCACAGCTGATGCAATTAATTCCACATGGGGCCAGTAATTTTGAATCGAGTTCTTCAGGCATTTTCATGATAATTAATTTATTTTAGGAAACTTATATAGTTGCATATAATCCTATGGAACGGAGCATTTACATATTTTTTAATGGTTTTTACGATACCTTTATAAATACATAAAACAAATATTTGATTACTGTTATTTTTTAGCAGTGATAATTACTTTTTTTGGGATAAGTTCCCATATGGATGTGGCCTTCGTGGCTGAACAAAAAGGTGTTATTTATGTACAAATATATTAGAGATGCATGGAAAAATCCAGATGAGTCCTACGTACGTGAACTCATGTGGCAAAGAGCTCCTAAATGGAGAAAGCAAAAAGCAGTTCAAAGAATTGAAAGACCAACTAGACTCGACAGAGCTAGAAGCTTAGGTTACAGAGCTAAAAAAGGATTTGTTTTAGTAAGAACCAGAGTAAGACGTGGTGGAAGAAGGAAAACTCGTCACTTCAATGGTCGTAAACCTAAAAGAATGGGTGTAAACAAAATTACCCAAGCAAAATCTATTCAAAGAATTGCTGAAGAACGTGTAGCTAAAAAATACCCTAACTTAGAAGTATTGAACTCCTACTGGGTATGGTCTACAGGAAAACATAAATATTACGAAGTAATTTTAGTTGATCCTAACAGTCCTTCTATCATTAACGATAAGAAAATCAATTGGATCTGTTCCCAAAAACACACTAATAGAGCTCTCAGAGGCTTAACTAGTGCTGGTAACAAAGGACGTGGAATCAAATCCAAAGGAAAAGGATCAGAACAAGCTAGAAGAAGAAAATTATAATTCTTCTTTTAATTTTTTTTCTTTTTTTGATTTAAATGATTCATAATATTAAATTCAGAGCTTTCGTTTATGAAAATGAAAGCGTTGATGAGATTTCTCAAGCTATTTTAAATTTACTTCCTGAAGCCGAAATCGAAGCTGAAGAGGCTGAAGGATTAATGGAAGATAAGATAATTATTTTATCCGGTACGGTATCTAAAAAAAGATACACAAAGACTTTTTTTAACAAACTTCTCGAATCTGTTGATTTGGAAAAATTAAACAATGATTTAGAGCGTAAGATGGATGAAAAAGGTAATTGGTTTTTAAGATTCGATAAATCTGACGCTCTGGATGAAAAATTTACTATTCTTGATAAAGGCGATGCAATTCACCTTAAAATTAAAATTGCCGCTTTTCCTGCTAAAAAACAAATTGCAGTTGATAAGGTACGTGAAGCTATTCTAAGTGATTAAATGGATTTCGATGATATCATTTGCGAATTGGAAGAATTGTCAGATGATTATTTTGCCGAAAACATGAAAAGATTCGGCATTAGATATGTAAAAAGCTATGGATTAAGACTTCCTCAGATTAGAAAAATAGCTAAGGGCTGCGGCAAAGACCATGAGCTCGCATCAAGACTTTGGAACCACGGATATCATGAAACATACCTTTTGGCGACACTTGTTGAAGAGCCCGAAAAGGTAACTTCTGCACAATTGGATTATTGGGTTAATTCATTCTATTCATGGGATTTGGTTGACCAGGCATGCATTAACCTTTTGAGATTCATTCCCCAAGCCCTTGATAACATATTTGTCTGGTGCCGCGCTGAAGAGGAATTTGTCAAAAGAACGGCATTCAGTTTGATTGCTGTTTTGGCGGTTCATGAAAAGGGTTCTGATTTTGACAAGTATTTTGATATTCTTAAGGAAGGCTCAAAGGATAATCGCAATTTCGTTAAAAAGTCAGTTAACTGGGCAATAAGACAAATCGGCAAATCTAATTTGGAAAATAACCGAAAAGCTATTGAACTTTCACATGACATTCTTGAAATCGACAATAAGTCAAGCAAATGGGTTGCCCGGAATGCTTTAAAGGAATTGGAAAGCGACAAGGTTCAAAAGAAGCTTGCAAAATCCACTTCCCAATAAGTAAAGTTTATTTTAGAAAAGATATAATATATTTTCAAGGTGTTGATATGGAAAAGCAAAGCTATTATTTAATAATCTTATTGGTTGCCTTTGTAATCTGCATTGGAGTATTCTGGTTTCAGTTCAACAATGATGTAGCTACTTTTATGATGTTGAATGAGACTGAAGTATCTGAAGGCGGATCATTTTCAGGCATGTTGGTTGATGCCTACGGATATGGCGTTGCAAACCAAACAATTACATTCCACAAGCCGGGTCATGAAATGGGAACCCTTGTTGATGCAGTCACTGATGAAAATGGCCAATTTACAATTGAAAATGCAGAATATTTGCCTGATGCAGGTAAGGATAATTACTATGGTGATTTCACATTTGCGGGTAATGGCAAATATCAAGGATGCACATATGAAGGCAATGTTACTGTAGTTCCTTAATATTCATAATCATATAATATTGGAAAGATCTGTGCCAAGTACATTCTTTCCATACCTAATTTTTTTCATTGTCTTTTTTCAGGGATATTCGTAAAGATATAACTCAATATTAAAATGACAGCTGTAATCATGCCATAAACAATCAATTCAAAATTATTAGCATCTAAAAGTAAATTATACACTCCAGTTCCCCACATTAAGAACAAAAAGATAGGCAATATATATTTAAGGACAAACACCCAGGTTTTTCCAACTTTAACCCTGTCATTTTCATTCAATACTGGAATAACTCCTTCAATATCATAGAGCCATCCGAATATTATGCATTGAATTGCAATTAAAAGAAGAATGCAGAATTCCGTAATGAAACTGTCGACGATGCCCACAAGATAGCTGCTGATTCCTGTTGTGAACAATAGTGAGAGAATGCATCCAACTATTGACAATATGGTTACTGCTTTTTTACGGGACCAATTTAGCTTATGGACGGTTGAATTTATCATCGGCTCGAAGACCGCAACAGCAGAAGTTATTCCGGCGAATAATATTGCTATGAATAATAATGGAGCAATTATACGACCAATAGGTCCCATAATATTGAAAATCATTGGAAAGACAACAAATACCAGTCCAGTACCTTCGCTTACCAATTCAACCATTGGTGTTCCAGAGGTATAGGACATATATCCGAGAATGGAAAATATTCCAAATGCGGTACATACTTCAAATGCGCAATTTGCAAAAACCACAATCAAGACGTTGTCGGTCAATTTTGATCCATCAGGCAAATAACTGGCATATGTTAATGAAATTGATTCTCCCATACTTAATGAGAAAATGATTTGTGAAAAGGCTGCCAGCCAAATGTTCACGTTCAAAAGCATTTGCCAATCGGGTTTCAGCAATGCGTTTATGCCTATGCCCGCTCCAGGAAGCGTTAATGCAAAAATGATAATGAATGCCATTATCCCGAAAAGCAGAGGGATTAGAATCTTTGAAGCTTTACCAATTCCTTCATTCAAATCCTTATGGGAAATGTACCAAACAAAAATCCAAACTATCAACATTGAAATGGTTGTTGGAATTATGAAATTCGCCATATTGGATAGATTTGAACTTCCACCAACATTCTTTACAAAATAAAGTGCGGAATCGCTTCCCCAGTTGAAATTAAAACTGGAGCCCAAATATACCAGGTCCCAGCCCACTATAACTAAATAATAAATTAAAACAAAATAGATAATTAAAACCAATGCCCATGAAATGTACTCCAATTTAGGATTTATGCTCTTTAAAATATTGGAAAATGAATCCTTGTGCCTGAATCCGATACCGTATTCCAATACAAGAAATGGGATGCCCATAATTAGAATCGCAACTAAATATGGTATAAAGAAAGTTCCTCCACCATTGGAATAGACCACATAGCTATAACGCCAAATATTGCCCAATCCAACGGCTGCTCCAATCATTGATAAAAGAAAAGCAATTCGTGAATTCCATTGACTTTCATTAAGCATTAGTCATACACCGGATAAATCTTTATTTTAGAAGCAATATAAACATGTTGGTATATTATTTTTTACTCTAAAAGATTATTTTCTTTAAGATTGAACTAATTCTTTTAATCATATATTCTAAAAATTAAATTATTATTTAAATGTTCAAGTTTATTTTTCCATATAATTGTCCTTTTTAAGTCTGAAAAATGTTATAGCTTCTTTAAATTATTTTTTTTTTTATTTTTTTAATTTTAATTCAATTAACGCTTTTGGCAAATTTTTTTTTAGTAAAATATTTCTCCTTTTATTTGACTTTCTATACCATGAACATACTTTTTAATATTTAATAGAATAGACAATTGACCGTATAACGCTTATCAAACAGCATATGCTGATTGCAAAGGGATATCCTAAAAAGGCAATTACCAAACCAAAGAGGAACAGTATGAATGGAATGACCAGTGCATTTTTCACATCCAATGCCTTTGATAAGTACTCTTGATCGGAGTTAACATCAAGCAATGATTTTGCCATCCAAAACAGAATGATATTGACAAAGATGAAATCCAAACCGTATAATACTTCAGCCAGTAAAGAAAACGGATTATTTGCAACAAATGTTGTTAAATATGGAATAAGTGAAACAATCAACAGCAGAAATATATTCTGCCAAATTATCTTTGCATTAATGCGTTCAACATGGTTATAGATTAAATGATGGTATTGCCAAAGGTTGGTGCAGACTAAAAAACTTATCAAATAAGCAAAATAGGAAGTCTTAAGTGCTAAAATAGATGGGATGGATGCGGCAGCCGGTTGGGGCAATTCCAAAACAAGGATTGTTACAATAATTGCAATAATCGCATCATAAAATGCTTCAAGTCTGTTGGTTGACATATATTTTTCGTTCATGTTTTCATTTTTAATTTAAAATAAATAAATTTTTTCTTAAAAATTATCCTAAACTGCTTCTAATATGGCGAACTGTTTACAAAATTTCCACAAAATTAATTACAATTTGTTTTTGATATCACTCAGCTCTTGCTCTAATTTATCAACTTTATTTTTATATTCCTTTAATTCTTGTGATATTTCAATAATCCTATCAGTGTTTAAATCAATTATATCAGTATTGACTGAGATTTTATCAGTGTTGTCATCAAGTGTCTGTTTTAATTCTTCGCTTATTAGTATTTCCTCTTTTTTCTCACCTAGGAACATGGTAAAGAGCAACATTCCAAGAACAGCACTAAAGGTCATTGGAGCATAAAGAGTATTGGCAATAAGGAGTCCATCTGGTCGAGGGGTTAATACGGTTATAAGAAACATGTCAAAGCCACTATATAAAAGCATTAAAAGCGCAGCTTTATATGCTCTTAAGAATTTCCTGCCGTTCCATATATGAACGAAACTTCCAACAATACTTGCCAGTATTGTTGCAACACTGCATGCCAATGCTGTAGTTCTTCCCATGTTATATCTCCAGAGTCCAGATATTAATCCTACAGGTATTCCGACATAGGGTCCTCCAAGCATTGAGGCTATCATTACAATTAATCCTCTTGAATTAGCGGGAATTCCATTAATATCCATAGTGAAATATGATGCAAGAATTCCAATTATGGAACATATGATAATCTGCGAGATTATGGTTTTACGGGAAGTATCACCTTTAACTATAGCTTGAAAACTTTTAGATTTAGTGGCAATGTATGTTATAATCAAAATTACAGATAACATTCTAAACATTTCTAGAAATGGAGCCCATAATGATTCACCATTAGCGGATTTATTAAAATAAGAAATAGTAAGGCTTAACAAACCCATAATAATTAGATAACCGATTTCATAAACTGATCCGTCGGTTAATTCTTTAAGTTTCGAGAGCCTAGTTGAAATAAAACCTAAAATTATGATTGCTGAAATGACTGTAACAAGGTCATGTAAAACTGATGCGTTTATATTCTTAATAATGACCATATAAGCAAATAGATTAAAAAACAAGGCTAGATTAAAAATAAACATTATTGAAAATAATATTAGAATCTTCTTATCGCCTGTGAGTTTATTTTTAAGATTAGAAAACATACTATTTTATATTATGCACTATGAAGATATTTATATCTTAACGGATAGAATGTTGAAATATCAGATTTAAATTAAAAAAAAGGGGATTAAAACTTAAGAAATCCCTTGCCAAATAACTTTCTGTTTGACTCTTGAACTTTCATTTTGGAGTCTTTTAAGAGTCTCCATATGATTTTTTAAGTAAGTCTAGTGATAATATCAATATTTTCATCAACTCTTCCATTTGATGTAAGGATTCATCTTTAATTTCGAAAAGAAGATTGATTGATTCCCAGGTTAATTCCATTCTTTTTCTAATATTATTTACTTTTTAAATTTGAAAAAAGTTTCTTGCAGAATTATTTTTGCTAAAACTAGATTAATTATATATAATTTAAAAATGAAATAACTAACTAGTTATATTTTGGAGAGGAGTTATATGAAAGGGCATGCGAAAGTTGTCATACTTATGTTTTCTCTACACTACTTTTTTTAGAAATCATGATAATTAAATATTTTCATCTATACTGGGTGAAACTGGGATGGTGGAAATACAAATCCTGAACATGTACTATAATCACTGACACAACCTGAACCAATTAATGATACAAAGGTAACTACTTGAGTATTATTGGAAAAGTTGCAGGGTAAGATGCTGAAATTATTATAAACAATTGATGACAAGCAATTATTGTTACGCCAATGCCAACATGAAGCTGGTCAAAAAGAACCAAAAATTGCATAATCCGGATTCGCCGTTGATACTTGGTGAGGTTAAAGAGGGCGAAACAGTAATGGAAGTTACAGAACCAAGCTATATTGACACACAACAAAAATTGATTTGATTTTTGCATAGTGCTTTTAGTAAAAAAAAGATAGTTATAATAATTTAATCAATTTATTAAAAAAAGAGTCATAAGTTGTGCAGGTTCACCTCGCTTTGGTTGCGAGGTGTCTTTTTGCACTTTTTTTCTGAATTTCAAGTGTTTAACCTCCAAATATTAGTTGAATAGACTTGCGATTTTTTTGAAGAGTTTTGAGAAGCATCCTGTTGGTGCCATATTCTCCACCTCCGTGTTAATTATTTTTTTTTTATTTCGTGTTTAGTTGAATAGACTTGCGATCTTTATGAAGAGTTTTGTGAATCCTAATATTGGAGCCATGTTAATCACCTTTTTTTTAATAATTCATGTTCGACAGCAGTTTACATTTTTTTTGATCTTAATGGAAGATTATATTAATATCATTTTTTCACCTTTTGTTGTGGTGAAGTTCTCGTTTGATTTATTTTTAGAACTTCTCACACCTACTTATTAGTATAAAAAAGGACATATATAAAGTTTTTCGAATGTAAATGGTTACTTGCATCTTTAATTAGTAAAATAAGTAATTTTAGACAGTTTTAATTGGATTCTTCAGGATTTATGCTTCAGAGGTGATGAAAAAGCTATTGGAAATAATTCATATAAGTGCCGTCGGGTTTGTTGCCATAAAATTTATATAGATAAAATATATACTAATAATTGTTATTATAACTATTGTTATATTAACGTTTTAGGGAGCCCTTTTAATATATCCCCTTCAAACAATTCAGAAATAGGAGAACAAAAAAATGATAGAAAAAGGAACAAAAGTACTAAAAGAAGGTTTTGCAAAAATGACAAAAGGTGGAGTCATTATGGACGTAGTGAATGCAGAACAGGCTTCAATTGCAGAAGATGCAGGGGCGGTGGCAGTAATGGCACTTGAGAAGGTACCTGCAGACATTCGTGCAGCTGGGGGAGTGGCCAGAATGGCTGATCCAACAATTGTTGAAGAGGTGGTTGATGCAGTATCCATCCCTGTAATGGCAAAGGCAAGAATAGGCCATATTGCAGAAGCGCAAATATTGGAAACCCTAGGAGTTGACATGATTGATGAAAGTGAAGTGTTGACACCTGCAGATGAAGAATATCACATCAACAAAAAGGAATTCACAATACCATTCGTATGTGGTGCACGTAACCTTGGTGAAGCACTAAGGAGAATTGACGAAGGTGCAGCTATGATTCGTACCAAAGGAGAACCTGGAACAGGAAACATTGTAGAAGCAGTTCGCCACATGAGAATGGTGATGGGAGAAATCAGAACAATACATGGAATGGAGGAAGAGGAACTCTGGAAATATGCGCGAAACATCGAAGCTCCAATTGAACTTGTAAAGCAAACTGCAGAATTGGGCAAATTACCTGTTGTCAACTTTGCTGCAGGAGGAATTGCAACACCTGCTGACGCATCACTCATGATGCAGTTAGGTTCCGACGGCATTTTTGTGGGATCAGGAATATTCAAGTCAAACAATCCTGAAGCATTTGCAAAAGCAATAGTTGAAGCAACTGCAAATTACGACAAGCCTGAAGTATTGGCGGAAGTATCCAAAGGATTGGGCGAAGCCATGAAAGGTCTGGAAATGTCAACTTTGAGCGAATCCGACAGAATGCAGGACAGGGGAATTTAAAATTCCTCATATTTTTAATTATTTTTTAAGGTGCTTAGATGGTAAAAATCGGAATCCTAAATCTTCAGGGTGCAGTTTCAGAACACTTTGACATGACAAGAAAAACCGTTGAAAACTTAAAACTCGATATAGAAGTGGAAGAAGTAAGATACAGTGATGATGTTGAAAAATGTGATGGATTAATCATATCCGGAGGGGAAAGTACTGTAATTGGCAAGCTCATTAAGGAAAGGGGTATTGATAAAGTTATTAAAGAAAATAATATTCCTGTCTTTGGAACTTGTGCTGGAATGGTGCTTCTTGGCAAAAAAACAGATTTCAACCAGCCGCTACTTGAACTTATGGACATAACTGTTAAAAGAAATACCTATGGAAGGCAGAAGGATTCATTTGAAGCGGAAATTGAAATATTAAATCAAAAGTATTCTGGTGTGTTTATTAGAGCACCGGCACTTGAATCTTATGATGGCTCCAAAAATGATATTAAGATATTGTCAGAATTTGATGGTGAAATAATAGCCATTCAGCAAGGACACAACATTGCAATTTCATTTCATCCAGAATTAACAGAGGACACTTTAATTCATGAATATTTCATTGAAGAAGTTTTAACAAGTCTGAACCATTGACTGCTTTTAGAAGTTAATCAAATTGTAAACTTATAATGCAACAATTTTAATTTTTTAAAATTTGTTAACTTATACTTATCCATATAGGTTTTTCATGAAGAAACAATTGAAAGGGAATTCCTCCCATGATTCTGGTTAAGGACAATTATCCAAAAATATATAATATCCATTGATGAGTTTAATATGTCAAGAGAGGAATACGAAATATGAATATCTTAGACTTCTTGTTTAGTGATGAAATTTAATTAGAAGAGATTATAAATTTAATGTTATTATGCCAACAGCAACATGAAGTTGGTCAAAAGGAACCAGAAGTTGCATGATCCAGATTCACCGTTGCTGATTGGGGATGTTAAAGATGGGGATGTTGTAAAT
>NZ_CACXTS010000011.1 GCF_902770715.1 uncultured Methanobrevibacter sp.
GACGTTTGTTAACAGTGAAGTTAGCAGTAGTTGAATTGAATCTGTACTTGTCATCACCAGGATAGGTAGCAACAACAGTCTTATTACCAAAAGTAATTTCAGGGATATAGAATGTCGCATTACCATTAACTGTACTGTTAGTGAATTTCATACCATTAATTTCAATAGTCACATCTTCAGTTGCATCACTAGGAACTGTTACAATCACTTTAACAGTGTCGTTAACATATATGCTGGTTTCATTAACCACAGTGATGTTGATTGAAGGATAAGTTTTACTTACAGTGAATATGGTAGTGAAGTTATAATGTTCAAATTCTGTATCATTTACAGTGGCAGTGACTGTGTAAATTCCTTCCTTAAGTCCAGTGACATTGAATGTAGCTTTATTATCGGAGAATGAAGTATTTCTGTACTTAGTTCCATTTACCCAAATAACCACATCATCAACATTATCAGGAACTTCGACAGTGATTATCTCATCATCGCCAACAGTGATATTCATTGCAGTTATATTAATGCCATAAGTAGTAACCTTTGAAGGAGTGAATGTGTGTTCCACTCTAGCATCAGTGAAGTTCTCGTTGCCGCCGTATTCCACAATGATTGTGTAAGGTTTGTATTCTGTGAGAACATGAGTGATAAATTCATCATCAACAGAAACGTTAGGATATAGCACGCCATCAACAGTGACATTTACCACTTTTCCATGAATTTCATCATTAATAAAGATTAGTACGGTAGCATTATCATGAACAGTTCCGCTGACAATGAAGTTCAAGTCAGGATCTGCTTTTTTAACTTCAAATTTGGCGGATTCTGTATCATTAATATTATAATCGTCATTTCCATTGTAAGTTGCATTGACTGTGTAGTTTCCTGCAGCCAAACCGTCAACAATCCAAGTGACTTTTCCGTCAACAATTGGCAATGTAACGCTTCTTCCAGCAGTATCATTAAGCTTGAGTGTGATGTTGCCGGTGACACCGTCAGGAACTGTCACTACAATAGTTGTATCGTTTCCGTAGGTTACATTGTCAGCGTCAATAGTTACGGTAGCATTTATCTTGCCTACTGTGAAGGTAGTGTCATTTTCAGCCACAGTGTAGTTGTCAAGTGCATCTCCATAGTATTTGATGTGCACACTGTATTTTCCAACAGCCAAATCATCAACAGTAATTTCAGCAACACCGTTAGTGAATTCGTCTACATAAATTGGGTGTTTTGTGAAGTTTCCGCTTAAAATTACAAATCCAGTTGCATTAGCAGGAATATTGATTGTGATTTTTCCGTCTTGGTCAACAGTGATGTTTAAAGCAGTCACATTTACTTTTGGAGTTCTTTGACCCACATCAAATTCAGCCATTGTTCTGTTTGCAGTGTAGTTTCTATCCCCATCATAGAATACCCACACGACTTTGTGTCCAACAGTCAAATTAGTTAAGTTCAATTGAGCAGTACCATTTGTAATAGGTACGGTATGATTTACACCATTGATGTTGATTATTACGTTTCCAGTGGCATTCTTAGCAAGGGTTACATTAATTGACTCTTTATCCCATACCACAATGTCATGGACATCAACATCCAAGGTAGTATTAGCTTGATATACGTTGAAGTCTTTTGTTACAGTGACTTCAGTGTAATTCTCATTTCCGTTGAATGTGACTTCAACAGGATAGTTGCCAACAGCAAGATCATAGACATAAGTCTCATTGCCTGAAGAGGTAATGTTTAGAACGGTTTCAGTACCATTGACTTTGACTGTTACATTGCCGTCAGTGTTAACTTTAATTATTATATGTTCAGCATCACCATAGTAGATATCTTCAACTGTCACATTGAGTTCAGGAGTTGCCTTGAATACTGTGAAGTTGGTACTATTAGATGCATTAGTGTAATTTTCATTTCCATTAAATGTCGCTTCAATAGTATAATTTGAAGCAGATAAGTTTTTAAGAGTAAATGTTGCTTGACCATCTATAGGTTCTTGTGTAAATACAACAGTTTCGTTTAATTTTATAGTTACATTACCGCTTTGACCTTCAGGAACGGTTACGATAACAATCGCATCTTCACCATAGGTAATGTTTTCAACAGTAACATTGATGCTTGGAGTTGCTTTGCTTACATTGAATAAAGTTGAATTGGTTGCATTATAATATTTCTTATCCCCAACGAATGTTACGGTCACATTGTATACACCAACACTTAATCCTGAGATAGGCAAGGTTGCATTGCCGTTAATAATTTCAATATAATATGGAGTGCCGTTTACAGTCACGTTTAGTATTCCTGTTGCATCTTCTGGAACAGTTATGTTGATGACTTCGGTATCTCCGAGAGTGATGTTTTCTGTTTTTATTTCAACAGTTGCATTGAATTTTGTCACGTTGAATGTGTCTTGTGCCCATGAAGGCGCATATAATCCAGTACCTTCATAAGTGGCGAATACATGATTTATTCCATCTTTTAGATCTGTTGCGTTGAATTCGACGAAAGTGGAATTGTCAACAGTTTGTAAAGCTAAGACATGAGGTTCACCATTTATGTAGAGAGTGATGTTTCCTTCAGCATTAGGCAATATGATTACCTTAATAGGAACTGTTTCATTAATGAAGTAGGTTCTATCATTATCAACTTCAAGCAAGAGAACAGTCTGTGTCTTTTCAGTTACGTTACCATAAGTTGAATTGGATGTGCTGTAATAATTGTTATCTCCATTATATGTAGCATTTACAGTGTAGTTTCCAATAGGCAATCCATAAATGACTGTCATTCCTTGACCGTTAGCTAAGTATATGGTTGTGGTTCTGCCAGCAACCTCAATAGTCACATTTCCGGTTGCATCGGATATATTATATCTTCCATCCATGACAGTGACATTGACTACTAAATTATATCCTATACCTGTCACGTTAACCAGTAGGGTCGGAGTGATTTTGCTTATCTCCAATATTGCAGTTGTATTTGATTTATCATATTTTGCATTACCACCGTAAACAAAGGATAGGGTGTGGTTGCCAGCTGGCAAGTAGCTGCCTTCAATTAAAGTGGAAATGTTTATGGATCCTTTGGAGTCGTCTAATGTTATATTTCCAAGGAAAGTGTCATTAAGATAAACTGATACATTTCCAGTTGCACCGTGAGTTACATTTACACTAAGAGTTGAATTTGAGTGATATGTTGTATTTGTTGCGGATGCATTTATGCTTGAAGGTGCTCTTGAAGTCAATTTGATTATTGTGTAATAGTCATCATTAGTCAATATCGCTTCAACATAAATTTCACCATATTGCTCGGAAGGTACGCCAGGAACGATGTCATGGAAGTCTAAGTAAATCTTACCATTCTTATCTGTTATGAAATATTGATTGTCAGGGTTTAATAAATTACCTTTATCATCATATACACCAACAGTTATGTTTTGACCTGCTTCAGGAGTTGGGTCAGCCGCATTTGGCAATGTAACGGCAGAAGATCCGGTGTTGTCTACACCGTTTTCACTCCAATAAGTCACATTAGTACATGTTGGCCTATTTGAACCGGTTATGTATATTGCATTCAAGTACTTGTCTTTACCTTTGAACAGCAATACGATTTTACCAGTACTTTCATCATAACTATCGAATGTAAGTGAACTTGAATTTGCTTGGTTTTCAATAAGGTACGCATTAGTCAAAGTAAATGCTGCAGTTGAATAAATTGCAGAACCTGAGAATGCCTTATTGCCGGTCATGTTAACATTTGAAAGTGAATTTCCTCCTTTGGAAATGTAAATGGCACCACCATACTGAAGTGCAGTGTTGTTTAAGAATACCATATCATGAATATTGATATTATTCCTATTCCAGTATATTCCACCACCATTCAATGCGGTGTTGTTTATGAAAGTCAAGTTATTATGAATCAATTCCGCATTTTCATTATACATTCCACCACCGAAGTTTTCGGCATAGCTGTCGGAAATTGTAACATTATATAAGTAAAGGCGTTTATTAAACCAAATACTTCCACCGTTTTGAGTAGCATTATTTCCTATGAAAACACAGTCAATAAATTTAACAGGTTCGGCAGCATTGTAAACGGATAAAGCACCACCATTATTAGCGGTGTTATTGATAAATGAATCATTTGTAAAGAATATATTATTACATTCTTTAACTTGAACTGCCCCACCACCATATACGTTTGGAGCAATTGCTTTAGCAACGTTGCTGATGAATTTTGTGTTTTCAATTAAAATAGGATTATTAATATCTAAATTGCTTTTACTTTGGACATATAATGCTCCGGCTTCCTTGTCGGATGAACAGTTGACAAATACTGAGTTATTGATTACAGCTTTTGAGTCAACTCTTAAATATAAAGCTCCTCCTTGAACCCAAACACTACCTGTTGCAGATGTAGTAATGTAATCACCATCGAAAATACAGTTGTCTATTACAACATAATTACTTCTATCCCATAGGATAGCTCCACCGTCAGCCTTATTATCGGACTGGACAGAGTTTCTGATGAATTTGGAATCTTTAATGGAATCGTGAGCTCCACCTTCGGACCAATAGATAGCTCCACCACCTCTAGTATTGGAACTGGACCTTGCATAAGCAACATTCTCTTCAAATAAACAACCGAGAATATCATTATATTTGGAATTAGATCCACCATACCAATACATAGCTCCTCCGTTACCTTGAGCACCATTATATGTGAAGTTAGAATTGGTTACAGTGGAATATGAACCAGTGGAATACATTGCACCACCATCATTAGATGCAGAACCTCCATTGAATGAAGAATCGGAAACATTACAGTAATTACCTTCGAGGTAAATTATTCCACCAGAGTATGCAGCAGACTCATCGAAGTCAGAACCTGAAATTTTAGCATAATTACCTTTGATGTATATTGCACCACCTAAGTTATCAGTACCATAGACAGCACCTGTCTTAGCAAAGGTGTTAGTGAAGGATGAATCTATAACAGATGCATATACACCATCAATATATATTGCACCACCTGCTCTTGCGGTAGAATCACTAATATTGGAGTTTGTGATTGTAGTGCGATCACCAATAATATATATTGTTCCACCATCTGCATCACTAGCAGTACATTCATCAAAGTTACAACTTTCTATATCTACATCATCACCAGTGATGAATATTGCACCACCAACATTATTATCATCCCTATTATAGGTGATACTTCTAGTAAAGTTAGAGTTTAATATAGATAGCTTATCACCAGTTACACTAAGTGTACCACCTTTGGAAGTACTTGGATCAGATGGATTTCCAGCACTTAGACCTTTATTATCTGTAAAGTCACATCCATCTATAATACCATTAGCTCCTTCCCAATATATAGCACCACCATCATCACCAGCACGATTATCATTCAAAGTAGAGTTATATATTTTACAGTTTTCACCACTGATATATAATGCACCACCATCTTCTGTAACCTCATTATTGGTAAATATGGAATTAATGATTTCAACATTATTACCTAAAGCATATATTGCACCACCATCATTAGAAGCAGTACAATCGGTGAAGTTAGTATCACTGATTATAATATTATCACCGGTAATGAACATTGCACCACCATCAATCTTACTACTATCAGAACCAGCACTATAAACAACACGACCTGAAGTAATAGAAGACTTATTAATATTAACATTATTACCAGTAAGTGATATAGTACCACCTCTAGAATTAGAGTCACCATTACAAATACCAGTGTTATTATTACAAGTAATATTATAGATAGTACCATCATCACCATTCCAACATATAGCACCACCATCATCACCTGCAACATTATCAGTAAAGGTGGAATCATATAACTTAGTACCATTACCTAGTACATATAATGCACCACCATCTTCACTAGCTTTATTATTGGTAAAGGTAGTATTCTTAATTATATTATTATCACCTAAGGTATATATTGCACCACCCATATTAGATGCAGTACAATCAGTGAAGGTAGAGTCAGTAATAGTTACATCATGACCAGTGGCGAATATTGCACCACCATCAATTTTACTAATATCAGAACCATCACTATAAATAACATGATTAGATGTAAAGGTAGACTTACTAATATTAACATTATCACCAGTAAGTGATATTGCACCACCTCTAGAACTAGAGTCACCATGACAAATACCAGTATTATTATTACAAGTAATATTATAGATAGTACCATCATCACCATTCCAACATATAGCACCACCATCATCACCCGCAGCATTATCGATGAAAGTGGAATCAGATAATTTACAACCATTGCCTGAAATGAATAATGCACCACCATCTTCACTAGCATAAGATCCTTTGAAAGTACAGTCATCAATGGTTAAGTCTTGTGCATCTGAATGTATAGACCCTCCGTAATCTACGGATGCACTTCCACCATTGACAAAATTAATTCCTGTTAATGTAACAGTACTTCCAGTTTCTATGTTGAATATCCTAGCTGAGCTAAGAGCATCAATAGTAAAGTCATTACCTATAATGTTAATATTTTTAGAAATAACAATACCATTTGTCAATCCAGAGTCAGAACTACTATTATATGTGTAATTCTTATCAAGACTAATTGTACCAGTATTATCATTATCTATCTTTTCTTGTAATTCCGAAAATGATCCTGCGCCATCATTTTCACCCCTTACTATTGAATTGTCTTCAGGGAGTGAGTATGACGAAAGATCATTACTTATGCTGACAGTATCGTCGCTTTGAACTGCCATTATTGTATCATCTGTTGTATTTAGCTCAACATCAGCAGCAGAAACTGCCTGAAGTGAGAAAATAAAACATATGATTAAACATATCATTAATATCTCTTTCTTATTCATAATACACCCCCTCCATTTTATAACATAGGTTATATATTAACCTATCATGGAGAGTCTACCGTGATATTTATTTAAGATAATCATAATATATAAAGTTTCTTTATTAACAAACAATAAAAAACTGTACATTTTATCATAACTAATGGGAAAAAAATAAACAATTAATAAAATAATTTAAATTAAACAAATATTATTCAAAATAAAAATAAAAAATAATGAAATGAATATAACCAATGTAACATAAATTAAACATGTTTCATTAGCAGTAAATCCAACTTAAACACAAAATAAATATAAAAAATAGAATTAAACAAAATACGAAAAAAAATAAAAAATTTTTGATAAAATGAATAAAATAAATAAAAAAAGAATTGAAGTAATCTATTTGATTACTTTACTTTTGATGATTTCGACTCTTTTGAGAGGGTAAATCTTTTTAGCGTTGTGGTAAATTTCAGATGCTAATTTACCGTTTACGCAAACTTTTACCAAATCATCGAAAGATCTTTCAGCTGCTGCTTCAACGAGCAATTCTTCAATGGTTTTTCTCATGTATCTTTGTTGGGAAGATTTTGCTCTTCTGGTAGTTACAGCTAAAACTTGTAATTTTAATTTACGATCATCTTTAGTTTTAACGATTGCGGAAGCGTCGATTCTGGAAGTTCCTCTTCTAATCATGCTTCTTACATAATCGGTAGTTGTTTTGTGTCCGGTGAATTTGGTGTTTGCAACATCACCTGCAACATTATCGATTTCAAATCTGAGTTTTATGTATTGTTTTGAGAAGTCTCCTGTTAATTCTCTCATGGTAACTTCTACGCCTCTTCCAATGAGAAGTTCTGGATCTTTTGCTGGAGTTTCTCCAATTTCTTTATCTTCAAAGTTCACTGGTGTTTTGATAGTATACCAGGATTTTTCTTTCCATGTATCACGTACTCTACGTCTTGCTTTTGCTTTTGCCATTATATCAACCGTTTAATATTTATATTTTTAATATATAGTAATCTAGCGTTATCGCCATAAAATTTTATAAAATAGTCTCTAAATTAAATATAAAACCTAAACTAAACTGTAAAAATGATTTTAAATAAGTATAGATTTACAATCGTTTATTCGACTATTGTGAGATATTCTCACGTTATTTAAAGAAAATATTTGTAATAAAGTTTTAATTTATAAAACCCGCCCATTAAGGTTGTTATTACTTTTTTTATTCATACTATATAAAGATTATCAAAATTTGTAAAATATCATAAATTTTAGATAATTTTAAAAAAAATAAATTTCCAATAGATTATACAATAGAAAAAATAAAATGAAAATTTGGGCTTGAAATTTAAAATAAAGCCCTCAGCATCAATATTGAAATCAGCTGTTCATGAAGTTATAATGATCTATGTATCTCTGCAATACTTCATCAACAGGACCCTCATCCATCACAAGTCTGATTCCTGCATCGTCAGCTTTGATTTTGGATTTGAATCCGAACTGGACAGCAATCAAAACATCACAATCATGACAAGCTGTGATTACTTTACCGCCCTGATGTTTAGCGTCTTCGGAAATTTCAACATCCCTACGTTCTACGAATTTCAGTTCATCAGCATAGTCATAGACATAAACTGATTTTCCCCTTCCTAGATGCAAGTCAACATTTTTTCCATCAGATGATACAACAGCCAAACGCATAAGTAAACCCCCTATTTTAATTAAAAAACTGAATGAAAATCATATTGGCTACACTTCAGCACCGTCCAAAGCATGACGGCATGTGCAATCAGATGAATCATCAGTGTTTCTTATGAAATTATATATCAATTCAAGTAGCTCTCCTTCCTTTTGAGCGACCATTTCAAAAACTTCATCGATTGTGAGCTCGTTTTCAGATATTCCTGATGCGTAATTTGAAACGATGCATATGGAATTGTAGCACATTTCCCTTTCACGGGCAAGAGTAACTTCAGGAAGCCCTGTCATTCCGACCAAATCTCCGCCAAGCATTTTAAACATCCTGATTTCCGCTGGAGTTTCAAAGCGCGGACCTTCAGTGCATACGTATGTTCCGCCCAAAATCACATCACCGGATTTTGCCAAAATATCCCTCAAAGTTGGGCAATATGCTTCGGTTACATCTATATGGACTACCTTATCTTCATAAAAAGTTTTGGCCCTATTCTGTGAAAAATCCAAAAAGTCATCCGGAATGACAAATGATCCCGGCGGCATTTCGATATTCATCGAGCCGACAGAGTTTGTTGCAATAATCTGAGTGACACCAACCTGCTTCAGCGCATCGATATTTGCCCTGAAATTGATTTTATGAGGCGGAATGGAATGGCCAGATGCATGGCGCGGAATGAAAGCAACTTTTTTGGAGAATATATCCAAGATTGAAACCTCCACCTCACCATAATCAGTCTTTACCAACTGTTCAGTGCATGAATCTGCCTTTTGAGTTATTTCATATACTCCACTGCCACCAATTATTCCAATCATATGCACTCATCCTTTACAAACTGAAAGCGGTTTGACCTTTGCAACCAATTTTGCGATGCCTGTTTCGTGGGAAACCCTAACGACACTGTCAACATCCTTATAAGCACCAGGTGCCTCTTCCTCAATTACATGTTTGCTGGTAGCTTTAATCTTAATTCCTTTTGACTGCAAATCATTGGTGATTTCATCAGCGTCATATTGCTTTTTGGCTTTGGACCTGGACAATACCCTTCCTGCACCATGAGCTGTGGATCCGAAAGTCTCTTCCATTGCGGTTTCAGTTCCATGCAATACGTATGAAGCTGTTCCCATAGTTCCAGGAATCAATACCGGCTGGCCTACAGCCCTGTATTTTTCAGGGACCTCTTCCCTTCCCGGACCGAATGCACGGGTAGCTCCTTTTCTGTGAACCAAAACATCCTCTTCACGGTTATAGATTTTATGAGTTTCCATTTTTGCAATGTTGTGGGCCACATCATAAACAATGTCCATTTCCATGTCCTTTGCGGATTTTCCCAAGACCTCTTCGAAGGTTTCACGAATCCAATGAGTCATCATTTGCCTGTTTGCCCATGCATAATTAGCTGCGGCAGCCATGGCCTGTATATAATTTTGAGCTTCCTTGGAATCAAGCGGAGCGCATGCCAATTGCCTGTCGCCAAGGTTGATTTTGTATTTCTTATATGCCTTATCCATCACCCTCAAATAATCGGAACAGATTTGATGTCCGCATCCTCTGGAACCTGAATGAATCATAATGACAATCATTCCCTTTTCAAGGCCAAAGACCTTTGCGACTTCCTCATCATAGATTTCATCGACAATCTGAACTTCAAGGAAGTGATTACCTGAACCTAGAGAACCCAATTGCGGAATTCCTCTTTTTTTAGCCTTGTCTGAAACAATGCTTGAATCCGCATCAACCATTCTTCCGTTCTCTTCAAGAACTTCCAAATCCTCTTTCCAGCCGTATCCATTTTCTACAGCCCATTCTGCACCGTAATCAAGCACATCATTGATTTCATTTTCCTTAAGCTTTATTTTACCTTTGCTTCCAACGCCTGAAGGGATGTTTTTGAATAGCTTTTCTGTGAGCTCATCCAAGTGCTCCTCGATATCTTCAAGGGTCAAATTGGATTTGATTAATCTGACACCGCAGTTGATGTCAAAACCGACTCCTCCCGGAGATACAATACCGTTTCTTAAGCCGAATGCTGCAACTCCTCCAATCGGAAATCCATAACCGAAATGAATATCTGGAAGACCGATTGAGTATCTTTGAACACCTGGAAGGCATGCGACATTGACAATCTGCTTGATTGCACCTTCTTCGAGTTCATCAAAGAATTCATCAGCAATGTAAAATCTTCCGGAAGCCCTCATTGTCTTATCGTAAGAGCCTGGAATTTCATAAACATTATCTCTAACTTTTTTAATTTCATCTTTAATACTCATAAGAATCACTGAATTATTATAATTAATTATATTATTGATAGTGTTTTAATAAAGTTTTGGTGATTTAAACAATTTGGCCTATGATAAATCACCGGACAAAAAAAGAATCATTTTCTAAACAATGCGGATATTCCGGCAATAAGCAGGAATGATGCGCTCAATACATTGATATAATCAGATCCGACAATGACAAACATGGTTGCGATAATGAAACCTACACCTGCAATCTCACTGTTCTTGTTGACGTAATAGCTGGACACAATACCCAAAAGTGATGCTATAATGGCTACAACACCTAAAAAAGGAGTGTGTGCATGTCCAAGGCTTTCAATGAATATCAAGAATGAACCTGAAAATATTCCGATAATTGATCCGATAACACCAAATATCGTTTCAAAAGTTCTTGATACTATTCTAGTTCTTTTCATGTTTAATCATATGTTCTATATATTATATATAAATTTATAAATCAACGATAGCCTGAAGCTCCACATGACCGTTCCTTTTGACATACATCTCGTGGAAGGTTATTGCCTTTATTTCGGTTTTCCTTTCATGCTTATCCCAGTTGATTTCTTCACCTCTGATTGTTGCCTTTAAACTATACCCATCACCGACTTCAACATGGAACTGCGAAAACAGCATGAATTCGACTTCATGGTAAAACAGAAGCTCCTCAAGGTAATCATATAAAAGAGATACGTCGTCTTCAGAGGTTACTTCGAAGGAGATCTCCTTTGTTGCATCAATATTATCAGTATCAGAAATTATATTGAATATTGCCAATCCTGCATTTTCAAAAGCTTCATTAATATCTTTTCCATAAGCTTTTAGACCAATATCGGCAGTTACTTCAAAATATTCATATTTTTTCATGAATTTACCTCAAAAATATTACTTTTCAAATGCTCTCTCGCTCTTTGTTTATATATTAACTTTTGACAATTTAAAATATAGTGATTAACATGTTCGGAAATAATGACACCACAATTCAAGTAGATTTAAGGAAAAAAAGTAGTATAAAAGACGAAATCATGTACAGCAACATTGACGTTCAATCTTGCATGGTAATGCTTGTTGTAATAGCAGCATTACTTTTATCTGTTATTTCTGTTGTAGCAGCTCAAAATCCTTACATCATTTAAGGATTTAATTTGATTTTACAATACCAAACCCTTGGCTGCTTACATTAGATCAAGCTTACCATGCAATAATCTAATGTTAACAGAAACTAATTTCCCCTACAGGAAAAAACTATATATCATAGTCATCGGGGTTAAAACGCAATATAATTTCTCTAGAATTTCCCCTAACCCCTTTTCCTGTAAATTTAAAGTCGATTAACCTTACAAATTCCAATTTATCCAAAGTCCTGTTAAAGGATGAATAACTGGAACCTGTTTTTTCTATATATTTCTCAGACAATTCGCCGGCTTTGCAGACATCTTCCCAGCCCGCAATCATCTTAAGCAATCCCCTTTCAGTATCATTCAATGAGTTTATTGTTTCGGCCACATTGATTGACACCAAGGAATCGATTGCCTGGTCAAAGTGTTCCTGTGTGATTTCACGGCTTGCTGAAGCTTCCGCAATATTGCCGCAAGACTTTAAAAGATTGATGCCTATTCTCAAATCGCCTTTCTCTTCAGTGAACATTGCGATTTGCTCTAAAATGTCATCAGGCAAAACATTTGGGAAAAATCCTGCTTTTACCCTATCTCTTAAAATAGCTTCTATTTCAGAGTAGGAATATAATGGGAAATTGATTTCCTGCGGAATAAAAACAGTGTTGACGTTTTTATCGAAAGCATATCTGAATTCAAGATCGGAAAGAATAGAGAATATTGCTGTTTTTACACCAGGATATTCCTCATATGCTCTCAATATATCATAAAATACTTTATTAGCATTTTTTGATTGGAATAAATAGTTAACATCATCCAATGCGATAATCAGGGATTTGTTATTTTTTTGAAGTGACTGCATGATTTGGTCATAGATTCTGGAAAACGGAACACCTGTTTCAGGAGGGATATGTCCGAACAGCTTTTTGAAAATTTGTGAAAATATTCCAAAACGTGTTGTGTGAAGCTGACAGTTAATATAAACACAAACAACCTTATCTGTACTTTTTTCTACAAGTTCGAAAACCTTCCTCATTGCTGTTGTCTTTCCTGTCGCAGGAGAACCTAAAACGATAGCATTTGATGGCTGACCTCCTCTCATTGCCGGCCTTATTGCAATTGCCATGGCTTCCATTTGAGTATCCCTGAAATTATAATTTGGAGGCATATAATCAGGGTCAAATGCATTTATATTCTGAAAAAGACTCTCATCATACATTAAAATATCTTCAATTCCCATATTATTCACTTTATATTAACTATTATTTATTATAATCTATCAAATTGATTAGCTTAACAGGCTCGTTATCACGAATCCAATCGGTAAGCATCTCTGCATACATCAGTTTTTTCCTTTTGAAATCATCAGCGTCGGCAACTTCGACTTCAAGGTTTGGCCTTGAATACTTGGTTACTTTAGTTCCAAAGTCCATTCCCGCCAATATGATTTCAGATGCACCTAAAGCCACAGTCAAGAATATTGCCCTATCCCCATCGGTAAATCCTCCAAAATTATAGAGGTTTCCGATAGGCTGAGCCTGTGTAGTTCCAAGCACATTGGTGAAAAATGCAGTCAATGATGTAATCTTATCAATATTGTCCCCATGAGCGTGGATTGCAACGTTTGCTCCCCTAAGATTGGCTAAAAGTATATCATCAAGATTTCCATCCAAATCTGTTGCGACAATATCCGGACAAATCTTTTCTTCGACCAAAGCGGTTGTTGCACCATCTGCTGAAACCAAAACATAATCCTTTAAATCATAATCTTCCTTTAACATTTTTATATGTTTCTTTAAGGACGGTCCAGCACCAAATACGATGAATTTATCTGAAAAGCCTACAATTTGTGACAAATCATCTAATGTAAGGCATCCTTCTATTGATAGGATTTCATCCAACATTTTTGCAGATTCCTCATCGGCACTTCTTGAAAATCCGAAATCTTCAAGTATCTCAGTATAATATTTTTCCCAAAGCCCAAATTCCATATTTAAACCTCACTATAATAATTATTAGCCTTTAGTTTGTTAAATAATTTTGTATATATGAAAATTTCAAATCAAAGAAAAAAGAAGTTTAAGGCATTGATTAGGGCCAAAGTCCTACATTATTTCACAACATCGATATGGGCGCCGGTAATATGTGCATAGAGATTGTTGATTTGTCTTAAAGTAAAACCAATCAGGAATGCTGAAATTACAGTTCCTATATAGACCGCACCGAATATGTTAGTATACCATAATCCACACATTATCAGGGCAACAGCAACTATTGTCGCATCAAATCCTATTTTTACTGATGAAAAGCGCCAGTTTGTTACTATTGCAATGGCTTCAACGCATCCTTCTCCCGGAAGAGGCGCGATATTTGACGGCATATAAATGAATATTCCCAAAGCGATTAAAAAGATGCTTAATGCCAAATAGACAATGCACATCATTACAGATGCATCAAAGGGAATGAATGAAACGAAATACAGTGCAACATCCGTAAAATAGCCGAACACAATACAGTTGATCAGCTGGAGCAGCCTTTTTTTCTCAAATCTTGACTGCAAAATCAGAAATTGGACCAGTATCAGTCCCGCATTGAAAATAAAAGTAGTCATCCCCACACTTAAATTGGTAATCAGCGCCAATGCATATGCTATTGAACTGATTGGTGTTGTTCCAAGTGTTGATGTGATTGAAAATGCCACACCAAAGGACATTACGAACAATCCGAAAACAAATGTGAAAATTCTCTTAAATGTGAGTTCTTCGCCGTTAAATTCCATATACTATCATATATGCTAACCAGTGTTTAAAAAACTTACTCTTATTTTAAACATTGTCTTAAAATGTATTATGGATTTACCCTATAATTGAATAAAATAGCATATTGAAAATATTTAATAAGTATAAGGACAATAGATATAAATAGCTTAATGTAAGCTATACAATTGGAGGAATTGAATGAACGATATTTTATTAATGCTTCCTGGACCAACATCAGTGCACCCAAGAGTGCTTAATGCAATGTCACAAGCTGTTGTTAACCACAGAGGCGCAAAATATGGAGAAATTTTAACTGAAACAACTGAATTAATGAGTAAAGTTTTCCAAACCCCAAATGATTCTTATTTATTAACTGGATCTGGAACTGCTGCTATGGAAGCTGGAATTGCTAATACCGTAGCTCCTGGAGAAAAAATGTTAAATGTAGTAGGTGGAAAATTCGGTGAACGTTTCATGAAAATAGCTCAAACCCATGGAATTGACGCACAAGAATTGGCTGTAGAATGGGGAACTGCTGTAACACCTGAAGCAATCAAAGAAGCTTTAGATGCTGATGAAGACATCAAAGCAGTTAGCGTAATCCACAACGAAACTTCTACCGGTGTAGCAGCACCTATTGAAGAAATCGGTAAAGTAATGAAAAACTATGATGCATTATACATCGTAGATACCGTATCCTCCCTTGGAGGGGATGAAGTTAATGTGGAAAAATTCGGAATCGACGTTTGTCTCACCGGATCTCAAAAATGTTTAGCTGCACCACCTGGAATGGCTGCAATTACCTTAAGCGACGATGCATGGGCTGCAGTTGAAAAAGTAGAAACCAATACTTTCTATTTAGATTTGAAAGCAGCTAAAAAAAGCGGTTCTAAAGTACCTCCTCAAACTCCATACACTCCATCAGTATCCTTAACTTATGCAATGAACGAAGCTTTGAAAATGGTTATGGAAGAAGGACTTGACAACAGAGTCGCACGCCACCACAAAGCAGCTAAAGCTAGTGTAGCTGCAGTCAAAGCATTAGGCTTAGAATTATTCGCAGACGAAGCAGTGTCATCTGCAACCGTAACTGCAGTTAAAATGCCTGAAGGAATTACAGATGATCAATTCAGAGGCACTACTCGTGACAAATATGGTGTCGAATTGGCTGGTGGACAAGACCACTTGAAAGGAAACATTTTCAGAATCGGACACATGGGAAATATTTCCTACAAAGAATTAACTCAAACCTTTGCTGCAATCGGTATGACCTTAAAAGGTTTAGGCGTAATCGAAGACGCTGGCGCTGGTGTAGCATCCATTGCAGAATCATACTTATGATTCTGTTAACTTCTTTTTTTATTTTATGATACCTACTTATAACTTATAAATTCTAACAAAAGGCCAAAAAAGTAATATATTTTTTACATATTATAAGTTAGAAGTTACACTTGAAATGGACGTGTCAAAAAAATATGCCTGCTTATACATTATAAGTTAAAAGTTACACTTGAAATGGATGTCTAAAATATGTGCCTTAAAAGTTATAACTAAAAACTTACACTTGAAACATATGTCTAATTTGTAAAAAAAGTATTACTCGAATTTTTTTCACAATAACTATTAAAATGTTAAAAACAAATATAAACCTATAGATTGGGATGTGAAACTATGACAAACAATATAAAAACAACTGTTGAAGAATTGCATAAGCTCATAAATGTTGACAATGTTATCGGTACCCCGATAGAAACTGAAGACAAACTTCTAATTCCTGTAATAAGAATGGGAGTCGGTTTTGGTGTTGGTGAAAACCTTACCGGCAAAGAAGGAAGCGGAGCTGCCGGTGCCGGTGCCGGGGTAGAACCAATCTCAATGGTATTGATTCCTAAAAAAGGAAACAACGCTGAAGGAGTTCGTGTTCTTGATTTAAGCAAAGGCAACACTACAAACAAAGCATTATCAGATTTAGGTTTGATGATCGGAGATATTGTTAAGAAGTACCTCAACTCCAATGACAACGAATACGACGAATCAGAATACATTGAGCCTGAATACACCACCGAAGTTGAAATTGAAGACGACGATTAGGAACAAATATGTTAAACATCCTGCTGATGATTATTTTAATAATCATCCTATTCATTATTATTCTACTTTTTATTGGGATTAAAATCATATTGATTTATGATAAAACTGGTCCCTTAAGGGATGTTTAAAAATACTTATTTTAAAAAAGATTAAGGTCTATTCCATTGATTTTCCCAGCGAAGATGAATCCGAAGATTCGAAAGAGGAGGATGAACCGGAAGAGGACAGCGAAAGTGATTTGAAAGGGATATTCAATCTGGCAAAACCCTGTCTCGGCTACTTCAAGGAATTCTTGAATTCATTCGTGAAGTGCATTAAAGTCAAGAAAATGGACAACCATCTGATTTTTGGACTTGACTCATATGCGGATACCGGAAAATATATCGGCTATATCTGGAGCCTGTTTACGATAGTGAATGATGCCCATAAAAATGCAAGATTGACAGCAGAGCCTTCATTTAACGGAAGCATATTGGATGCCAAGGGCAACAATGAGATTGACATAAACATTCTAAAGATAATTCCTGCAGCCATAAGATTGATATTAAAAGAAGAAGTCCGTGCATTAATAAAAGGTGTGAGAAATGGATAAGAATATCAAAAATTTCATTCATGACGCTTTGAACTTTGATGTGATTGTGGAATACGATTTTCGAAAGCTATATGGATTTACATTTGCATTCAAGAGCGAGTTCATAAGAATGAGAAATCAACTCACTTCAGCATCAATCACACCTGTCGGAATAATTTACGAAGAAAATGGTGAATTTTACCTGGCACCCCTATATGATGACATTGAGATAGAGGAAGTTATAAAAAGTTATGTTGAAAAGGAAATCATTTAGGAAGAGGAACCTTTTCACTTTCCACAACAACCTCAACAACAAGAGGTCCTGCCAACTCATTTTGAAGAAGCATTTCAAGATCTTCAAGATTTTCGACACGCACCGCATCGATTCCATAGCTTGAGGCCAACTTTACGAAATCTGGATTTTTCAGCTCAACCTGATATGCTTCCATGTCATAGAAATCCTCCTGCCATTGCCTTATGATTGCAAATTCAGAATTGTTGAGGATGAACACTATGACGTCCAGGTCATTTTCCTTAAGTGTTGCCAGCTCCTGGACATTCATCTGGAAATCACCATCACCATTGATGAGGATGATTTTCTCATCGCTTGCAATGGCTGCACCGATTGCGGCCGGAAGGCCATAACCCATAGGTGCCATTGACCCTGAAAACAACAAATGTCCTGGCCTTAGACATTTCTTGAAAAGTGTTGTCCATGTTGTGTGTGAGCCTGCATCCGAAACTGTGATATTGTCATAGAATCTGCTTAAAATCCTCTTGATGGCTGCCTGCGGCTTCAAGTCATCATCCGAACCTTCAATTTCAATGGTGTTGTCGATTCTTAAAATCTCATCAATCCAATCGACCTTTTTGAAAGTGATTTCGGCAAGGAAATCCTCGACTTTTCCATGAATCGGACAGTCACCTACCAGAACATCCCTGTTGATGTTTACATGAATGAGATTTTCCGGGACTTCCTGAAATGTTCTCTCAGATGCCCTTATGCCCAGTGCAATTATGCAGTCCGCATGCTCAAATGCATATTTTGACCTTGGAGCTGAGCGGATACCGACCATTCCCAAATTCAAATCATCATCTTCTGAAATGATTCCCCTCCCGTGGAATGTTGTAGTGACGGGAATCCTGTACTTTAGAGCAATTTCTTCAAGGCGCTCCTTCTGTGAAATGGCTCCGGCTCCCAGGATAAACAGCGGCCTTTCGGATTTGTCAATCAGCTCCTGAGCCCTTGTGATGTTTGACATGTCGTCTTCACAGAGGTAGCAGAGCTTAATGTCATCAAAATCCTCCTGAAGCAGAACGTCCTTTGCCAGATTGATATGAATCGGACCTTTCGGAATTGTTTTAAGCTCAAAAATGGCTGCCCTTAATGCATACAAAGCTTCAGTTCCGTTCAAAGGATTATATGATGCTCTTGTTATGTGCCTGAACATTTCGAATTGGGGAGTTGTCTGGAAATGGTCTGTGTTTCTGTATTCCAATTCATTATCCCCTGTCAGGACCAGAATCGGAACGTTGTCCTTGAAAGCTGTTGCAAGCGCCATTGTGAAGTTCAGTGCTCCCGGAGATGCTGTTGCAATGCATACCCCAAGCTTTCCTGTGGACCGGTAGTATCCGTCGGCGGCATGGGCTGCGGCCTGTTCATGCCTTGTCAGTATATGATTGATGCTTGATGCTGAAAGTGACTTGTAAATAGGTGTTATCTGCTCGCCCGGAACTCCGAAAACATTTTCGACTCCTTCCTCTTCAAGGATTTCTACGAACCTGTCCGCTACGTTCACTCTTCCTCCTCCTGGTATGATCCGTTATACTCGCCTGAGCCTTCCACCGGAAATACGACCGCCTGTGCAATTCTGTCGCCTGATTTTATTTTATATTCGAATTCACCGTGATTGTAAATCATGAACATCAATGTTCCGTAAAATCCAGGGTCTCCAACCGCTGTTTGAACGGATATGAATGACCTTAAGAGGGTTGACCTTGGAAGGTAAAGCATGGTGTATCCTTTAGGTATCTTGATTTTCCTTCTGATGCTTGCCAGATATGCTGTATGCGGTTTCAATGTATAGATGTCGCCTTCCATTTCCCTGATTTCAGGCAGATTCTTTTCATTGTCAATGAGTGACCCACCGCTTTCCTGAATGTATATTTTATCTAGTTCCAAATCAATTCCTGAGGGCTGCACCAAATCAGCAAAGTCTGGAAACAGCTTAACAAGTTCTTTTTCACCGAGCATTATTATCAAATCCTTTTAATAATCTATTTATATTCAATACTTAATATATTTTAATTGGTGATAAAATGCCTGTAATTACAATAGCTGGAAATGACGGAATTACTATAGAAAAGAAAAGAGAAATGGTTAAAAAAGTATCTGAAGTAGTTGCTGACGCATATGGCTTGCCTATTGAAGCCATTACCGTGCTCGTCCAACCATACGCTAAAGAGGACATTGGCGTGGCCGGAGGATTGTTGAGCGACAGAGAATAAGTAATTTAAATCAAATAGGGGAGATACAACGACCAAACTCCCCTTTTAAAGTTCAAACCAAAAAAGAACTTGCATTCAATTTCTTGAATACAATTAAATATTAATGTTGCATCATATTTAACTATTTGTTTTGGAGTAGGAATTTTCGCCAGTTCTTTCAATCAGATTCAGTTCGATGAGCTCATCGATGTTTCTTTGAATCTTGTTTTCGAAATTTTTGGACCTGTATCTGATTAGGGATCTTTTGATTTCATCAAATGATGTGTTTGAATCGATAGAATCATGAACTGATTGCTGGAACGGAGTCAAATTGAAGATTACCTGGCTTAAAATGGATTCATTTTCATTGACGTTGTCAAATGACCAGTTCTTGTCCTTGGTCTTTACATGGAATCTGTCTTCAAGCTCGGGAATCCTGTCCTTCAGCAAATCAAGGTGAGGATAATCTGCGAGGCCATATTTGTGCTTGGATATCTTTGCAAGAAACCCTTCATAGACCCTTTGAAGATCTATCTGGCTTTTGAATGTGAAGTTGCCCAATACATAAACATAATCATCAATTACGCTGACAACCCTATAGGAATTCGTTTCATCGTCAAATTCTATCTCCTTGAACCTGTTTACATCCCAATCGTTGTCCAGAAGGAAATTCCTGACGAATCTGGCATCCTCAAAAGCATCATAATATCCGAAGATATAGTCATCACCTGCTATCTGCTTTTTGATTGTGAAAGTGTCGAATACCCTGGCGATGTTCAATCCGTATTTCGAACCGTTCGGGTTTCTCTTGAAATTCTTAACAAGCCTTACAATCCTCAGGGTATCCGGCATGCTTTTGTCCTTGGAAAGAAGATGGAGCTTATCATCAATAATCGCCAAAACAAGGTAATCATCATCCCTTTTAACTGCCTGAGGAATTCTGTTTAAATCCCAGTCACATTGAATCAACAAATCCCTAATGAATATGGCGTCATCCAAATCACTCACTTTAGCATAAATCTTGGATGATTTGACAATATTGAATGAATTCCTGTTTTCTCGAAGATATCTCTTATCCATAATAATACTTTTATTTTAAAAATTAATAAAATTATGCTTTGAGATAATATGTCTCTTTTGAAATTATTTAAAAAAAAGATTAAGAAGAGATGTTTTCATCACCGAAAACATCACCTTCACCGAAAATTTTCTAAACCCTATTTACAACAATAGTGTTAGCTATTTCAACATCACTATATTGGCCGTTTCCTTCAAATTTAGCTGAAATATCATAAGTGCCCACAGCCAGATTGATAGGTAAGCTTGCAACACCATTTTCATTGGTTCTGATGCTATAGGTTTTACCGACTACTGTAATCTTTACTATGCTATTGGCGATAGGACTGCCGCTAGGGTCGGTTAAAGTGACATCATAGCTTGTACCGTCACGATAGTTCATGACAACATCATTAGCGGTTAAAACAGCTGCAGGCTGTTTAACTGTTATTGAAGCACTTGTAAAGGCAGCTTCATGAATTTCATCGCCTTCAAATGTAGCGTTGACATCATAAACTCCAGCCCTTAAATTAATAGCCAAGCTGGCAACACCGTTAGCATCGGTTACAGTGGTATAATATTTGCCGACAATACCTATTTTAACGACAGAATTGACAATAGGATTGCCGCTGGCATCAGTCAGGGTAACAGTCCAAGCAGAACCATCCTTATAGCACATCACAAGGTCGTCTGCGGATAATGTAGTGGTATCCGGAGTGTTTACGAACACAGTATTTGCAATGGATGCTGAACTGTACCTTGCATTTCCTTCAAAGGTTGCGGTAATATCATAAACACCAACACCCAAGTTAATAGGCAAGGTAGCAACACCATTTTCATCGGTTCTGCGGTCATATGTGATACCTACAATGTTGATTTTGACAATAGTATTGGCAATAGGGTTACCGTTAGGATCAGTTAAGGTCACTGCATATTCACTGCCGTCACTATGAACCATGACAACATCTTCAGCAGATAAGATAGCTGCAGGATTTTTAACTGTCACTGTGGCTCTTGCAAATGCAGATTGGTGATTTGCATCGCCGTCAAAGGTTGCGTTTATATCATAAACGCCAACACCCAAGTTAATAGGCAAGTTGGCAACACCGTTTGCATCAGTCTTTCTGTTGTAGACTTTGCCGACAATGCCTATTTTAACAATAGCGTTAGACATAGGATTGCCGCTGGCATCAGTCAAGGTGACAGTCCAAGCAGAACCATCCTTATAGCACATCTCAAGGTCACCGGTAGATAAAACAGCTGCATTAGGTCTGCATACAGTTACTTTAGATACAATAGATGCAGGACTTGCTGTATCACTTCCTTCAAATGTGGCGGTAAAATCATAAACCCCAACATACAAGTCAATAGGACGGCTGGCCCTACCTTCCTCGTTGGTTTGGATATAAACCATTTCGTCACCCATTTCAAGCATGATTGGAACATCAGCGATAGGGTTGCCGTTTGAATCTGTTACGAATAATGTATATTCTGTACCGTCATTTTCAACCATAATGATGTCCTCGGCTGATAAGGTTGCCGGAGGATAATTAACGTATATGGAAGCACTTACAGATGAAGAAGCATAATTTAAATCTCCTTCAAACCTTGCAGTCATATCATAAATGCCGATAGCCAAGTTGATAGGTAGGCTGGCAACACCATCAGCATTGGTCTTCCTGTCATAAACCCTGTCTAATATGCCTATTTTAACGATAGCATTAGCAATAGGATTAGCGTTTACATCAGTCAAAGTGACAGTCCAAGCGGAACCGTCTTTATAGGTCATGAACAAGTCATCAGCTGACAATGAAGTTCCAACACGGTCAAATACAACGTCAAGATCTCTTTCAACCAATAAAGTCTCCTGAGGATAGATATAATCATCAGAAGGCATGCCCGGTTCAGGTTCATATTCGTCAGGAACATGTGTAATCTTAATGTTATAGGTGCCTGCTTCGGTGATGCCTAAATCCTGTACACTCAAGCTTATATATTTGCATCCTTGATTATCAGAACACAAGCGGAATAAATCAAGGTCGTTTCCGAATTCATCTGCAAACATATCATGCAGGAATGTGAATTTTTCATCTTCACTCAATTGATAGAATTCATCAGGATTAATACCAAATTCTTCCAAATAGCCATCATCATCTGTATACAACAGACCTGAGTCATATATCCAAATTCTGAGGATTTTTTCTCCCAAACCTTCTATTTTTTCATCATTTACATATACATTGAATTGGCCTCCACCAATATCTATGTAAATGCTTTGCCTATTTGCATCATCAGTGGCAGAAATCATTGCAATCGGATTAGCATCATAGCCGCCGAAGTGAGGATTCTCATTACTGACTTCAATTTGGAATAACGGTTTTACGTCATCTGGGGTGACCACTTTATATACGTAATCGGCAATTCTTATACGTTTGAATGTTAATGAATCTTCACCATAATTTAATGTGAATGTTACGACAGTATTTTCAGGAAGAAGAGTCATCAAATCATAATCGTCTAAAGAAAGCTTGTATCTATTTCCTAAAATGCGATAGTTATATTCAGTGTAGAATTCCTCCAGGGATATTGTGCGAATTCCTGTGTCACCATCACTGATTACAACACCACCGTCAATAACTTCATAGCTATCAGGAATGCTGAATTCAATGAAAACACCGTTAGGGCGTGGTCCCATAGTATCAGGACTGTTGAGGTCTCCAGTAGTGATGTTACCGTAGAATATGTAATGTTCAACGCCTACATGAAGCTGATGGAGAATTGCATTGGTGTCTGTGACCTCAACAACATATTCATAAATAGGGAATTCTGAATCTAATACATCAACATAGAACTCTAAAATGTCCCTATCCTCGACTTGAGATAAATCCAAATTGATAGGGTATTCCCAAGCCTGCTTATCCTCAATCCAGTTAGGTTGGATATCGGATGAAATCATGGAAGCAAATGGTTCATCATTTTTAGTAACGGCAACAGTAACTACAGTATTTTCATCTTTTTTAGGAATTATCAGGTAGGCTACAGTTACATCTCCTTTGTCAAATTCCATGTCTCCTTCATCTTCAGCAGCAAAATAGAAATCAATTTCTTCTTGAGGACCGTCATCTTCATCATCGTCATCATAGACAAAGGTCATGTTTGAGCTTATACTAAGGAAATTGCCTTCTGTTCCATTGTAATAATAGGTTACAGTAACGACATAATCACCTGGAGCCAATTCGTCATCATCAATCCAAATACCACATGACATATCGCCATCATCTTCCTCTAATTGGAAATTGTATATTTTTTCATTACCCTCTTCATCCACGAGGCCGACATTAATTATGACATCATCCTGTGATGGATCCCAAACGGTACCGTGCTCATTGAAGTAGTGGGCATGTATTACAGCAATCCAATCTTCCTCATCACAGAAGCGATGGTCTTCATAGTCAAACAATTCAATGCTTACCCCATCGGATTCCACGTATTTTCTTTCAATCAATTTGATTTCAGCGTTTTTTGAAAAGTGTGCAGTAGACTGTTGTGGCATAGTAACATTAAAACTGCCCATATTAATTTCCTGGAACTCTGCTGTTAAATTGTAAGTGCCAGAGGTAAAGTTTCCATCCAATTTAGAATCTAATATATAATATCTGTTTAAAATACCCTCTTCACCATAGAACTGATTGTCAATTTGCTCTTTTTCAGTTAAAACATCAAGTTGATCTACAAAACCTACAAATAATTGGTTTCCACTGTCATTCTTAATTATGACATAACCAGTAGTGCCGTCAGGAACCACCAAATAAACTACAGTAGAGAGCATGAAATCATTGGTTCCCATAATGGCCCTTTTAGGAATCTCAAGTGGATTTTCAAAGGTATATTCGTAATCAAGAATTAGATTATTATCGTTGTCATAAATGCTAAATGTATAAGTGCCCACATCAGTAAAACGGAAATCAGCTAAATCAAATTCTGCATACTTTCCATCTTCATTAACTGTATATGTATTTTGAATTTGGTTCGCTTCAATCCTTAAAGTTTCGCCGGCAGTGCCTTCAGGACAATAGACCAGCAATTTACCGTTTTTATCAAGAAGTGATGTGGATTCTACTTTCACTCTGAATTTGGAATTGTCGACAACAATTACATAATCACTGTCCTGCAAGTATCTTGTTTTCCAGTAGAAAGCATAATGGCCGTTCTCATCGCCAATATACTTAAAATATAGAATTTTTCCATTATCAATATCCGTCCAACATGTATTTTCAGGATATGTATCTTCAGGATATGTATCTTCAGGCCATTCATCAACAGAATCAACATAATTGAACTCGAATTCATCATAGGAGACATAGCGTGCATCAAGGGAATAATCGCCTTCCTCACTTAAATCTAAATCAGACCTTTTAAAGGTGAGTTCTTGGCCCAACATCTCATTTGTTATATTAATTACTTTACATAGCATTAAATCCGGATCTCCGGCCTCATTTGGATAAAGTATATTACCCCAACTCAATACCAAAGCACCGTTATTGTAACTTTGAGGGATATGAATGGTTAAGATATTTTCATCTTTATTTATATCAGTTTCGCCGTTAATACTTTCAGATTTAAAATCAAGATAGACTGTTGTCTCAACACTGTCTATAATCCTTCCATCTTCTTCATATGTAATTTCAAGATTATACTCTCCGGTAGTGGCATTTTCCAAATCTTCCTTAAAGACAACATATCCGTCATACTGGTCAAATTTGTATCCTTTCATCTGATAGTTGTACTCCATTTCGGAAATGCTTTTACGGAAAAATACCCATGCCGGAATATCCTTATTCCTGATGGTCAATACACCGGTCGCATTATCTCCAACCTTATAGTGTAAAAGTGTTACGATTTCCCTAAATGTGATCAAATCACTGTTAACGTCAAAATAGCTGCCCGGCTCTACCTTTTCAAATACTTCAAAAGAAGCTGTGGCAGTCACTGACTCGAAATATCCATTACCTGCATAGGTTACGGTTAGTGTATGTGTTCCCACATCCAAATTTTCAAAAGTGTATGTAGCATTATATTCCTCGAACTCTACCGTATAATTATTCTCATCATCAAGATTCAGTGAAAAAGTACCCTCACGGGGGAGATCAATCTCTATATTAACCACAGCAGGTTCACCATATTCAACATCTGAAACAGACACCTCCAACTCAGGCACCATAAGAGTAAAGTTGCCAGCAGACTGCACTTCAGCATCGCTAGATTCTAGTATCTGTTCATCTTCTATAGAAACTATTTCATCGTCAGAAGCATCGACTGACACCTCATCCATAGTTTCAACTGCCAGCGTGTCTGTGGAGTTGACATCCTCCGATGCGCTGACAGCACCAATTGTTAAGATAGCCAGCAGCAATAGGCCGACTATCATCAGCTTTTTATATTTCATATTATAACCTTTTTTGTTAAATGTTATATTCAACTCGAATACATTATTTATCTCTGTTTAATATTTTATATATAAATTATCATTCAAAATTGAATAAACTTAAAAGCAAAATCAAAATTTATAAGCAAAATTATATGATTCTATAAAATATGATATACACAATTTAACAATAAAACAAAAAATAGAATAATTTTTAAAATAATTGCAATGCTCTCCAAATTAATTAAAAACTAGTTAAAATCAAGTAAAGTATTTTTTACATTCAGATATTGGAATTTGATATGAAATAAAAAAAAATAAGAGAAAAATAGGGAAATCATGCCCCTATCTTTTAACTTTGGCAGTTTTGCTGACTGAAGATTTGAGGTAAGTGACCTTATATGAATATTTTTTGCCGACCTTAAGCTTCTTAAGCACTGATTTTTTAATGGTAAGCTTTGCAATGCCCTTTTTGCTGGTTTTTGCCTTATATGTTTTGCCCTTGAATTTGAAGGATATCCATTTGTATTTTATTGGAGTTTTGCCTTTCTTGAGGGTTGCAGTCAAAACCAGTTTTTTGGCAGATTTCTTAATCTTGACGGTTTTCAAGGTCATGATCTGTTTTACTGTCAGGGTTTTGGTCAGCTTAACGCCGGCGCATGTTATTGTCATTGTGTATTTTCCAGGCTTCAATTTCGGAAGCTTGAATGTTGCAACGCCGTTTTCATTTGCATATGCTTCTATTGTCTTTTTGCCGATTTTGACTGTTGCATATATGTAGCTTTCCTCTTCTAATCCGCGCATGAGTTTAACTTTGTATTTTGCATTGTCAGTGTAGTAGACTTTGAGGTTATCTGCCTTGATTGTTACCGGAACAGGCACATGGACGATTGTGCTGAGCTCATCGACTTCAAAGTCATCGCCGGAATAATTTGCTGTGATATTGTGGTCTCCGCTTTTCAAGTCTTTAAGGTTTACTGAAGCCTTGCCTTTTGAAAGCTTTTGGCTTTTGTAGAGCTTGCCGTCAACGTAAACGTCAAGGCTGCCTTTTGCAGTGCTTGGCAATGTCAATGACACTTTTGAATAATCGTCAATATACCATTCAGGGCCGATGATTCTGTAGGACACTGTGAAGTTATGGGTCAATGAATAACTGTTGTATTTCTCATTGCCCTTGAAGTCAAAGTTTAGGGTGTGGTTTCCTGCGCTCAATTTTGAAATGTCAAGCTCGATCCATCCGGAATTGTCTATTGTGAACTTATCATATTTTACGCCATCGATTGTTATTGTAATCAGATTCTTCTTAAAGTCCATCGGAACGATTATTTCTATATAATCCTCGCTGCCGTAGGTGAATCCGTCTCCCCAGCAGTCCACATAATAGCTTACATTCACTATTTCCTTTTTGGATTTTTTGAAGTTCTTTGCAAGGTATATGACCTCGATTTCATGCTGGCCACATTTTACATACTTGAATAATGATTCCAAATACTCTCCTCGCTTATCAAGCTTTCCGGACAGAATCATCCTATTGTCGAAATAGACGAATATGGTACCGTCGGTATTGTTCACTATTTTGGCGGTCAGGCAGTCATCATGTTCCAGGACTATGTCTTTTGGAATGTCGATGAGCATGTCAACGACTGTGAAATTGAATGTCCTGTCTGACGGAAGATAGTAGTCATCACCGGAATATACTAATCTTAAAGTATGGTTTCCCAAATCAAGCCTGTTGAGCTTGGTGATGTTCAGGACTGTAAACGGATGAGTTTCAAGGATTTCTGAGAGATTGCCGTCGATGTAAACCTCAAGGGTTCCGTTTGCGGATTGCGGGAACATCACTGCAGGATGCTGATAGTTAGAATTGTCATCCTTCAGTATTTCATCGATTCCGAATCCATAGTCATGGTCCTGCTTGAATTTCATGACCTTAAGGGTATGTGATGAGTTTAAAAGAATCTCATTGTAGAAAATGTCGATTTTGTGGCTTGTGTGGTCTGTCAACCTGTTTACCACAAGATATGGAAACTTGGGTTTCGGAATGCTTATCGGTATCTTTACAGATTTGTTTGTTATGTTTTCATGGTATATCTCAACGTCATCCACCGTTGCCTTCAGTCTTCCTTCGGCATTTTCAGGAAGATTGACATCAATAACACCTAAATCTTCCTCATAAACCTTCTCGGGAAATGACACGTTGATATCCTGAGCTATTTCTTCATCAGCGTCCGTTGCATTGTCTTCGGCGCTGACTGCACCCATAATAAAAACAGCCAAAATGAATATTGATAGAATGATTATCCTGTTCACTTTCATGATTACACCAATATATTATATATTATAAATAATAACTTATAAGTTAGCATTATAAAAAAAAGAAAATCAATAGAGAGTTGATGACCCCCTATCTTTTAACCTTTGCAGTTTTTTTGACCGTGGTCTTCAGGTAGGTTGCCTGATATGTGACCTTTTTACCCACTTTAAGTTTTTTCAGGACTGACTTTTTGATTGTATATTTTGCAACACCTTTCTTGCTGGTCTTTGCCTTGTAGGTTTTGCCTTTAAACTTGAACTTGATCCATTTGCCCCTGATGTATTTTCCGTTGACCTTCTTGAGTGTTGCTGTCAATACCAGTTTTTTGGCGGATTTTTTGACTTTGACAGTCTTTATGGACAATATCTGTTTTACTGTGAGCTTTTTGTTGGTGATTTTCAAATCCTTATAGGTTATCTTAACTTTGTATTTACCTGGAGTTATTGTGTTTGGTATCTTGAACTTGGCAACGCCGTATCTGTTTGTCTTTGCTGTGAATGTCTTTTTGCCTATCTGGATTTTTACCTTTTCGTCGCTTCCCACAAGTTTGCCGAATATGTCATATACCTTAAAGGCATATCCTTTTCCTGCAGTATATAGCATGTTGATGTTGGCTGCGCCTGTGACTTTTGAAGGGAATTTGAATGTAATTGAATCTACCCTGGAGAGGAGTTTGCCGTCCTTGTATACAAATGGGTACAGTCCGAATTGTGCTGATCCATATCCGTTCTTGACCACCTGATTCAGCTTGATTTTCATGAGAGATTTTGCCTTGTTGAGCACTGCCTTGTTTATAAGGATTGAATTGCTTTTGCTTAAGTCAAACTCTGCAATAGGAATGTAGCCTGATGCATAAATACATAAAACAAGCACTGAATTTCTGTAGTTGTCCATGGATATCTTTATTTTCTTATCAACACCATATTGTACTATATTGTCAGATTTTAAAGGCTTTATTATGAATGATTCTGAATAAGGTGCAACTTCACAGTTTCCATTGAAATATGCTTTAACGTCATAACTGCCAACACGGTCGGAAGGCAGGTTTAGAGTAGCCTTGCCGTTTTTCACAGAAGTGGTGCAGTTGACTTCAAATCCATCATAATATCTGATTTCAGCTATCAAATCTCCTTTAGCGTCCTTTGGTAGGAATAAACTTATGCCGAACTTTGATTCGTAAGAGTATGAAGATTCATCAGGACCGGTTATTCTTGCAATAATGTTTATTGTATCATTGGTGGAGTTTGAAGGATATTTTTCATCACCGGCATATGCGGCATTAATGCTGTGGCGGCCAGGTCCCAACTTGGAAATGTCAACTTCATAATGGTATTCCGGAACGTCATATCCTGAATCGACTTTGGCAGTCTTATAGGTCTTGCCGTCAATCTTTACCACCGGCTTGCCCCTGATGTCATTAGGAAGCCAGATGGCGACTGTATTCTCATCACCCAAATCATAATTGCCCGCATCGATTCTGATTGGACAGGACACCTCATAATCGCAGGAATATGTGAATGAATAATTGTTTCCTTTGAATGCAACTTCAATGCTGTAGATTTGGCCTTTCTTAACATCGAGAGGTATTCCAAAATATTGGTAAAAATCATCATTGCCTTTAACCTTGGTTGTTTTAATGGTCTTACCATCCACCTTGGCGATAAGATTGCCAACAGCATCACTAGGCAAGCGGATGATAATACTGCCATCACCAATATAGCATTCATGGTCAACGATTTCAAAATCGACAGTTCTGTTTGCTGAATTGAAATCATCCCTGTATTCTATGAATATTGTGTGGTTTCCAAGGTCATCCCAAACAGGAGGCATGGTAAAGTCTACATCCCCTTCAATGGTTTGGGCAACATTTCCATCATAATATATTTTTGTAGTTCCGGCAAGAGGATAGTTTTCATCGAAAACCATGATTTTGTAATTGAATGTATCCTCATAATTATACCACCAGTCCCATATGCATACTGTGCCCGGATAGTAATCCTCAATGATTACATTTGGAGTTACATCGAGTACTTTTATGTCATAGTTCCATGAATAGTTTTCATATTTTGCATTGAGCTTATATTCTCCCAGACTTAAGTCTGATATCGGAACTTTCAGTTTTCCGTTTTCAACCATGTAATTGCCGTTTATCAAACCTGACAATATCAATTCTCCATTGCAATCTTCGGATGCATTGAATACAATATTATAGGTGCCGTTAACCCATAATTTGGATGGGCAAGTGAGTTTCGGAGAAACGAAAACTGACTTGTTGAATGATTTTTTGCCGAATGTGAATTCGACGATGTTTTCGCCCACATCAAAATCGGATATGGTGAGATGGGCGTAATAGCTATATCCTTCGGCATCTTCCTCCAGTATGAACGGATAGATTTTATTTTTGAATTTTGCAGAACCTTTTGTTTTTATTTCATAAGTTCCGAATTCCACGGAATCCCCATACACTATGTTGGAATCGTATTCAATGTCAACGCCTGAAATTGCATATTTTCCTTTTTTGAATGATTTTCCTGCATAGAACACTTCATATCTGTGTGTTCCAATGCCGTATTTGCTCAAATCGATTTCAACATTTCCGCTGCCTGACTTTTTATTGAAAACAATCTTATCGTCAATCACAACCTTAATGTTGCCTGGCAGATTGGAGCAGGTATGAACCTCAAGATAGTTCCATCCACTATTTTCAGGAGCGTTTACCTGAAAATACGGCTCGATTGTTGCGTTTTTGACAAAGCCTGCATATTTTCCGTCACCTGAATATGCTATTGAAACGTTATGGAAATCGAACGGCAGATTCAAGTCATTCAAAATCAATGCATTTCCTCCGACGGAAACATTATGATTGTATCTTTCCTTGCCGTCGATTGAAATGATGATGTTTCCTGAAGCGTCGCCCGGCATGTCACTTACGGAAACCGCACTGATCTCATCGGTAGAGAGCTCATCAACCCTTATGCTGCAGTCATCAGCTTCGGCCAATTCATTTTGATTAGTGAACTTGGCCACTTCAACATCGTCCAGCGGAAATACGGACACATCACCCGTTTCGTTTGCAAGGACATCTGAAGAATCAGCAGCACTGGCCATACCTACCGCTAAAATGGCCAGCAGAAAAATGCATATCAACATAATCTTTTTAACTTTCATAATATGACCCTAATTAATAATTATATGATATAGAGTATGTTTTATATTACATAAATATGTTTATTATAAAAAAAATAATGAAAATAGAGCTGGAACTCTATTTTTTAACAACAGCTGATTTTTTGACAGTATCCTTCAGGTAGGTTGCCTGATATTTGACGGTTTTGCCGACCTTGAGCTTTTTCAGGACTGTCTTTTTGATTGTTACCTTTGCAACCCCTTTCTTACTGGTCTTGACCTTCTTGATGAATTTTCCGTTGAAGTAGAATTTTACGTATTTGTACCTGATAGGTGTTTTGCCTTTCTTGAGGGTAGCTGTCAAGACAAGCTTTTTGGCGGATTTCTTGACTTTGACTTTTTTCAAAGCCAATACCTGTTTTACTGTTAGCTTTTTGTAATATTTTACTGTCTTTGAAACTCCCTTGTATGATGCCTTTATTGTGTACTTTCCAGGCTTTATGGTGTTAGGTATCTTGAGGGTTGCGATGCCCTTGCTGTTTGTTTTGACATTGAATTTCTGCTTGCCTATTTGGAATGTGACGATCTTGTTTTTTCCGACAGGATTTGAGTTTTCTGAGATGGCCCGCACACTGAAGGATAACTTATCGTTATAGAACATGACAATGCCTCCATATTCCGGAATGTTTTTATTATATCCTCTTTCAAAGCAGTAATCCAATGAGGTGTAGTCATCGATATATAATGGTGTTGTCTCTTTGCTTCCTTTTCCATAGTTTGTATCCCAAACTGCTTTGATTGTATACTCGCCGACCTTTTTATTGAATGCTGTTCCAGGAACAGTGATTTTTGTGATTGGGCTGTTGATTTTGACGGCTTTGAACAGCTTGTTGTTGATGTAGATGGAAAATGTTCCTGTGGCGTTTTCACATGTCTGCAATGTGAACACATCTGTGCTTGGTTCATTCACCAACTGGAAGCGTTCATACCAGTTTTTATATTTCAAAATTGCAGGGACAAATTCTAATGTGGATGTAATTTCTTCAGTGTATTCATTCGTATTTAAAACAGCTTTTATTTGGTATTCTCCACTTTCAGAACAGTTGAGGATTGTTTTTGCAACATTATCAGTAATGTTTACACAGTTTATCAGTGAAAAGTCTCCATTCTTCACTTTCAGGTAAAATGAGACGTTTCCTGTTGTGTTATCGCCGAACATTAATTCAATAGGATATGCAGGATTGACCAGTTGAGGTTCTTTATCTGCAAGGCGTGAATTTTCAAGATAAAACATGTCCCTGATTGAAGAGGTGTAACCGTTGCTTGTTGCCCTTAACTCTATAGTATGGTAACCTTGGGATAATGAGACTTCATTAAGCCAAATTGGTGCTTTGTCAAATATCATTCCATCATATTCATTTTCACTTCTTGAAATGCTGCCCGGTTTATTGTGGTCGATGTCATAGTGTATGTCATTGCCATCAATAAGCACTGTCACATTTGAAGGGGAAAAGAAAAATAGGAAATCCTCATTGGAGTGTTGAATATAATATGCCAAACTTGCATCAAGGGTGTAGAAGAAGAGGCGCATGTCTATTGTCATATTCATCCTTTTGGTTATTTTTCCATAATTTCCAGAGTATATGGCTTCAACATCATATTTTCCATATTCCAGATTGTACAGTTCATGAGAAATGACCCTGTTTCCATTGTAGTCCTCCTCCACATTTTTAACATTATACTGTCTGCTTGATCCGTTTATGATGACAGTGAATGTTCCTGTTGCATCACCTGGTAAAATTGCTCTAATGCTGCTGTCGCGATACATCACTTCATTGACATGAATACGTGCATTGACTATTTCAAATTCGAATGTTCTGTTGAACGGCTTGTAGTAGTCATTGCCCGAATAGACAATGCTGCATGTGTGAGTTCCGATTGTCCGGTCTTCTAAATTAAAGTTCATATATCCTGTTTCCATGGCATAGATGTATGTTTCTCTATCTAGTTCATTGTCAATGTATATGTCCAGCTTGCCGTCGACATTGTTTTCATTTGGGACATTGTATGAGATTTCCATTGTTTCGGTTTTTATGATTTCTTTTGGAACAGACAGATCTATTTCTAGGTCTTTAAGTTCACCCTCATCTTTCGAATCTGTTTTCTCATTCAAATCTTCCTCAATGTCTGCTGCATGGCCTGTGTCTTGAATTTCCTGATTCACTTCAATATGTGCATCTTCAACGTCACCCAGAGGTACAGACGCATCACCTGATTCATTCGTTAGTATGTCTGAAGCATCCTCGGCGCTGGCCACGCCAATAGTTAAAATGGCCAGAATAAAGATGCCCATCAACATGATCTTTTTAACTTTCATGATATGCCCTATAAAATTTAAATACAATTAAAGGTATGGTTAATATTGTATATATATGAATATTATAAAAAAAATAAGAAAAATAGAGATTTAACCCTATTTTTTAACAATAGCTGATTTTTTGACAGTATCCTTCAGATAGGTTGCCTGATATTTGACGGTTTTGCCGACCTTGAGCTTTTTGAGGACAGTCTTTTTGATTGTGACCTTTGCAACGCCGTATTTGCTGGTCTTGACCTTCTTGATGAATTTTCCGTTGAAGTAGAATTTTACGTATTTGTACCTGATAGGTGTTTTGCCTTTCTTGAGGGTTGCTTTAAGAACCAGGCTTTTTGCTGATTTCTTGACTGTGACTGTCTTAAGGGTTACTGCGTGTTTTACTTTAAGGTTTCTTGTAATCATAACCTTACCGTATTTTGCTGAAATCTTGTAGGTGCCCGGAGCCTTGCCTATTTTAAGGGTCGCATATCCGTGCTTGTCGGTTTTGACCTTCTTGACGTATTTTCCGTTGATGTAGAATTTGACGTATTCGCCTTTCATGACCAATCCGTTGTAATTGGCAACCTTGACCTTGAATCCGGTTGAGCTTCCATAGTATTTGGTCAGGTCGCTTGCGGTCAGTTTGGAATTTCTGACTGTCATTTCAACAACGCCATGGTAGAACCAGTCAGTGCCGTTGAAATATTTTGGGAAAACTGTATATTTACCCTCATTGAGGCTAGTCACTGGAATTGAAGCTTTTCCGTTCTTGAACTTGGCGGAAAATGAATACTTGTCCTTTGCGTTGTAGACCTCGACGACGAATTTGCCGAGAGAATCATCGTAAGGCAATTTCATGTAAATTGCACCATTGCCGTTTACTACGTGATTAGGCACGTGGAATACAGGTTCTATAGCCAAATATTTAGAAACATTGAACGGATGGTCTTCATCATCATAAATGAAGCGCACGTCATATCTTCCCACTTTTAAGGTGGAAGGTATTGTGACGTTGGCTGTTCCGTTTATGAATTGGCCGATGACCTTTTCACTTCCGAAGTCAACTGTGAGATTTCCGTTGCCGTATGGATAGTTCACGATGAAGTTTCCGCTTTCGCCGACATTCAAAATATTAAATTTGGGATCCTCTGTGATGTCCACATAAACGTGGACGGTTTTTGTGTATCTGTAAGTGCAGTCCTCTCCTGAAATCATTACTTGAATTTTATGCTTTCCAACCTTCAATCCGGTAACTGGGATACTAGTTCTAATTGGATTTCCATTCAGTTCTTTTGAATCGTATAACTTTCCATCAACATATACAGACATTGTGTAGCCTGAAATAGGCACATTACAAGAAACATCAATATTCTTATCGGCAGTTATACTGGTGCTGCTGAATGTAAGATCAGGATAAACGGAGATTATTGCACTTGATGAACATGGGCCAAATTTATCATCACCATCATAGGAAACGACAATAGTATGATTGCCTAAAGTTAAACTGGACTCAAATACAACATTATAGGTAGTTGGTACATACGTATTGATGAAATCGAATGAATTGCCATCAATTCTCACTTTTATCTTATCAGATGAAAAGTCCTTTGGAACATAGAAAGTATATGGTAGACCATTACCATAACGAGTTTCCTTATCCCACATCAATATATAAGTAGTATTGACTATGAATGTCTCATTATAAACGACACCATTTGCAGTGGTAAAGCTAACCTTAATGATGTGCGGATTGCCGAAAGCTGACAAGTTATTCAGGGAATATGTCTTATCGGCCTTGGATACGCCATTATAGGTGTATGTCTTATCATCAATTGCAACAACCAGTTTGCCCGCATCCGCCGTATTCACGCGAACTGACATATCATTATAACTGGAGATATCATCAATAACAATTGCTTTAGGGACATTCACGACAATGTCCTTGATGAAGAATGTGAAGTTCCTCTCAGCATCCGCAAAATCAGATGCATTGGTAACTTTGACATTGAGAATATGCTTGCCCAGTACAAGACCTGTTGTAGACACCTTGTATTTTGCATCCACCTCATCTGCCCATTCATATATTGCATCCTTCTTCACGCCGTCAATGCTTACGTCCAGATTACCATCGGTTATTGTCTTTGTAAAGTAAACCGGGTCACCCTTCAGGACATCGGATTCATCAGAGCGACAGCGAATATCTATTTCTGAAGGCCAGTCATCACCTTCAAGGTAATTTGGAATTTCCTCACCTGCGTCATCCTGGAAGACCGTATCATCTGTCGGAACAGCCTCCCCGGTCATATTATCTTCTGCACTGACTGCGCCAATAGTCAAAATGGCCAGCAGGAAGATCGACAATATAATTAATTTTTTAAATTTCATATTAATCACTGTAATATATTATATACCTATAATATAATATATAAATTTATTATCATGTCTGAAAGCTATTCTTTTGATGAGAGGTACATTTCAAGTGTAAAGGACAGATAGGGGCTTTTTTTGAAATACCATGGAATTTAGTGCCTTAATTGTCAATTGAAATTTGAAAATGTTATATTTTAAAATAATACTTGGTGTTGTCCCAAATTCAAAATGTGGAAAAAATCAAGAGTTACTCGGCAAAGATTAAATTCCAATAAGTTGGCATTACATTTTAAATTCCGTTTTGGTTGAATGAACTAGGGTAATTTTGAAAATATTGATTTAAAAAGCATTGTTTTATAGCAATATTTGCTTAAGGATTGAATCGGATGAAAAGAAGGATTTTTTAAAAAATCGCCGAATTCGCCAATACAGGTGAAATTTTTCAAAAAATTCATGATGAACACATGTGAAAATGTCGATCCTGAGAGATTTTGAATAGGAACTGAAAATTTTTATGTAATACCCTGGAAAATCTGAATGAATTCACAATTAGAGGTACATTTCAAGTGTAACTTCAATAATTCATGATTTTTCTGAATGAAAACACAAACTTGTTAAACCAATGCATACAATTATCCATTTTGACAAAGTTCACGTTTGTGCCAGGGCATTTATAAAGCAAGCAAAATTGTTATTACCCGATTGAAATGTGGCAAAAATATGGACTTACTCACAATCGAAATCCTTACAATAACTTGAGGTGACTGCCTTAAACCATGTTTAAAATGTAAAATTATCTTTTCTGAGATTAATGATGAAAATGAATTCTTAAATTCAATGAATATTTAAGGAGAATCATTTTCGGGCAAAAATCATGATCTTTGAATTTGATGTAAAAAATATATTGCATCGATGTTAATGTGATTTCATAATCGAATCTGCAATCCCAAGACGGCTTAAAAGATGAAATCTGTAAAATCGAAATCCAGAATATGATTCCGGGCAAAATCACTTTCGGGCCGAAAATAAAAGCATGATTTGAAAAATGATGAAAAAATTCCTGAAAAATTGGATTTTTGGGAAATTTTGTGAAATTACTGTAAAAAAATTCGCTTCAAGAAAACAAAATTTAGAGAGGCATTTTGAAAAATGACCCCTTAAAATGTGAAAATCGGCCGGAAGGAACTGAGGGGATTTTGGATTTGAAAATGTGGAAAATTTTTGTTGAAGTTTCGATGTGAAGGAAATAATGTAATATATATCTTATGTCATCAGTTCACCAATCCTTCGGCAGAACTCCTCAGGGTGAAGGGTGAAAAACTCGGCATGGTTCTGGCCTGCGTTTTCAACAAACTCCGCATTCGGAAATGTCCTCCTGACAAAGTCAATATCCCAACCTCTCGCATCCTTCTCCTCATCGCCATACCAATACTGGATCCTGCAGTCCGGTCGGACAATATCCTTCGGCAAATCATAGTTGTTTGCCTCATAAAAGCCTCTCCAGATTGTCCTGGCGCTTAAGGATTTCAAAACATTCTTGACATATAATAAATCCTCCTGAGAGTATTTTTCAGGATCAAAAACGCTTGCGAGCATCTTGATGCTTGCGTATTTGCCAAGCATTGTCATCATAAAGTCCCTGACGCCAATTAGATAGGTGATCGGCTTTGGAAGCTGGTATTGAGTCATTCCCGCATCGATGATTGCAAGGTCTGTCCTGATTTTGCCTTCGGCGAGAAGCTTGATTACAAGACCGCCGCCCATGGAACAGCCATAAAGGCAGTCGACATGACCTGAACAGTTATCCTTTAAAAAATCAGTCATTTCGTCTGTGATTTCCTGCATGCTTGTATAGTCGCTTTCAGGCCGATCGGGGTCGTGGCCCGGAAGAGCCGGAATGATTAGATGATAGTCCTTTTCCAAAATGGGAATCACATACTCAAAAATATCCCACCACACGCCCAGCGGATGAAACATTACAACAGTTTTAGCATTATTCTGTCCAAACTCATGAATAGTCATCATAATATCACAAAATATGCTCAGCAATAATATTTATTGAAAATAATAGTATTTAATTGATTTGATTACATTGAATTTCATTAAAGCAGTTAAATTTACTTTATTTACAAGAAAAAGGATTTATATTGGCTTTAACATATGATTAACTGTGTCTGAATACATTTTAATTCTTAGCTAAGATGAATCAAAAATCAGGAGTCACCTATGACATCATATTATAACCGTGAAGACCAAACCTACAAGTATTCGCTAAAAGCTTAGGCGTGCATTTTCACAGATATTTAGGATATGAGGGCGATCAAATACAATTCAACAATGTAGAATTAGTGCCGTTGGCTAGCGACAACAAATTTATGGACATTTGTTATGATTGTCTGTTTAATGAAATATTCTTAATTTAATAATATCCCATTATAAGCATTCCTTTATAAAAATTTACACATGAAAACCTATAAGATCATTTTGGCCAGCATGATTCTTTTGGCCATACTTACATTAGGTGCAGTTAGCGCTGAAGACAATGCTACCGTCGACAGCCTAGCGGCCGATGATGTTGACGAATCAATATCAGCATCACAAGATGAACTGCAAGCATCCAGTGCAGACGATTCCATATTGTCTGCCAAAAAGGATAGCGGAATGACAGTCGACTTTGTGACACAGGATTCCGACAAGGGAATCTATGAGATTGACGAACAGGAAGACATCTCTGCAGACGTCTACAACAAGGACTATCTCAGGGTGAAATTTCCAAGCAAGGTCAGCGGAAAGCTGTCCCTTTACATAGACGATGCATTCAAGGCAGACAGGAACATTACCGCAAAGACACATTACCTGTTTGCAAATGACGTCAAGTATAACCTGACAGAGGGAACACATTCCTGGATGATGAAATACTCCGGAGATGCCAGCTACAGTGCAAAAACCCTCAAGGGAACATTCGCCCTGAACCTTAAAAACGACACCGACCTGAAAATCGGATTTGTCAGCCAGGACGAAAACGGCAAGATTTATGCAATCGATGAGAACAAGGACATCTTCGTAAACGACCATGACAGCGACTACATCATGGTGAAGATGTCAGAAAGGATTTCCGGAAAGCTATCACTCTACATCGACAAGAAGCTTTCAGCAACCAGGGAGATAACCGGAAAAACCCACTACCTATTCATAAACTCCAAAATCTATAATCTCTCCGAGGGAAATCATACCTGGAAGATAAGATACAGCGGAGATGACGACCACAGGCCTAAGGTCATGAACGGAACATTCACATTGAACCCTGCAGACCCTTCATTTGTCAAGAAGGATTCAAAGATGCAGGCATACATCGTCACCAAGGACCTGATCGACAGCTCAATATACAAGATAAATGCAACCAATGACATCGGACAGGACACCAAGGGCAATGACTACTTCAAGATACAGTTCCCTAAATACGTGAGCGGAACCCTATCCCTTTATATCGACGGCAAACTTAAGGCCGAAAAGAAAATAAGCAAAAAGACACATTACATGTACGTGAATGTTGAAAGCTACAATCTGAACTCAGGAAACCACAAATGGGAAATAAGATATTCCGGCGATGACGAATACAACTCATCCTCCCAGACCGGAACATTCACCCTGCACAAGGTTTCAAAGATACTCAAGCCTTCAAAGACAACCACAATGACTGTCGTCAAGACAAAAAACTACAAAAAGAAGACAGCCATCAAAAAATATTATGTGACACTTAAGTCCAACAAGAAAGCATTGAAAAAGGTCTATGTCTATCTTACAATCACAGGCAAGAAATACAAGAAGACCTTCTATGCAAAAACCAATGCCAAAGGCGTTGCAACCATAAAAATCAAGGGACTGACCAAAAAGGGAAGCTATACCGGAACTCTAAAATTCAAAGGAAACAAGAACTACCCTGCAGTCAAGAATACCCTGAAAATCAAGATTGACAAAAAGACATGCAAGATAACCGCAAAGAAAAAGACAGTTACTGTCAAGACCAAGCCGGTTCTTGGAAGCACTTCCGACTACTCATACAACGGATTTGTTGACGTTTCAGAGGCATATGACCTTCTCAACGCATTCCGTGCAGAAAAAGGCGTATGGGTATGGAATCCAGATGATGTGACAAAAACATATTATAATACTAATTCATCAAATGCCCTCGAAGCCCTTGAGGTCAACACAGAATTTGAAAGAACCGCACAAATCAGGGCGCTTGAGCTTGTCGAAAAGTACAGCCATACAAGACCTGATGGCAACTCATGCTGGACTGTTTATCCAAATGAGGTAGATGTGTATTATCCTTCCGGAGAAAACATTGCAATGAGACATACCAGCTGCAAAAAAGTCATTGAGGCATGGACAGAATTAAATGACCCATATGACGGCCAAGGACACAGACGCAACATGCTCAATCCGGTAAGCCAGTATATTGGAATCGCAGGATTCAAGCTTGATGGAGTAATCTATTGGGTGCAATCCTTCGGACTAGACTACAACAATGAAAGATTCAAGGCTATGATTAAATGGCGTGAACAATTCCCATAATCCATTGGAGCAGTCCTTCAAAATGGACTACAGTGATGAAAGATTCATTTCTTTCATCCAACTTTTTTTTAATCGTAAAAATCACGACATTTATGATGTCATTTAAATTTAATTGAAATAGAATATAAATTCAACATCTCCCATAAACATCGTTTTAAATTAGTCTGCTTTTATTTAAACAACATTGCTTTTGAAAAAAGGACAATTGATTGATTCCTAAGTATATGCTTTTAGAAATTTTAATCTAAATCGATATATAAAAAATAAAAAAAGTAATAGGAAGATTACTGCTTCCTATTTTTTAATTTTAACTGTTCTTTTAACAGTATCCTTAAGGTAGGTTGCCTGATAGGTGACCTTCTTGCCCACCTTGAGCTTTTTCAGGACTGATTTTTTGATGGTAACCTTTGCAACACCTTTTTTGTTGGTCTTTGCCTTATAGGTCTTGCCCTTGAACTTGAATGTGACCTTTTTGGCCTTGAGGTATTTGCCGTTGACCTTCTTGAGTGTTGCGGTCATGACAAGTTTCTTGGCAGATCTTTTTACAACAACCTTCTTTAGGGTTACGATATGTTTTACAGTCACTTTTTTGGTCACGCTTGCACCCAATGCCTCAGCGGTTATCTTATATGTTCCAGGAGCATTGGTTATCTTATAGCTTGCAACACCATTTCCATTAGTTTTGATTGTTTTGACCTTTTTGCCGTTGATTTTGATGACAACATTCACATTAGCTGCAATGACGCCTCCATTACCGTAGACTGTCGCTTTGAATTTGGATCCTGAAGTGTATAACATGGACAAGTTCTTTGCGACAATCCTTGGAGGAATCACTTTGACAGCGAATGAGTCGGAAACCTCTTGGGCTGCAAACTGGTCGTCTCCGGCATATCTGACAGAGACCTGATATGTGCCTTCCTTAAGGTTACCTATGCTTAAGTGACCTTTGCCGTCTGCAATCGCAACTGTGTGATTTTCATTGTTTAAACTGACAATAACATTGCCTTTTGCGATTGCGGAGGTGATTTCGATTGTTGCATTATCGCCAACATTAATATCGCTTACCTCTACATTAAGGTCTGCGGATTTTTTAATTAAAGCATAGAAGCTGATTGAATCATGCTTGTTTTTCTCATACTCATAGTCAATGAATACTGTGTGGATTCCAGTCTTTGCATCCTTAAATGAGAATTTACCGACACCTCCAGTAATTGGACCTTCGGTGAAGTAATCATCATCAATTAGAACAGTATATTTTCCGCTGAATTTCTTGGACAGGTCTATGGTCAGGACATCTGACTGGGATACATCAAACAGATCCATTGCCCATTTTGTGACCGGGCCCCCATTTCCAATTGTGACCTTTGGATCAACCCAGAAGGAATATGTTTCATTTAAGTTTCCGTAATCATTGCCTTCATAGGATACGATGAAAGAGTTTTCACCGATTTTGAGGTTGGAGGGGATGAAGCTGACATTACCGTTGACGTTTTTAGGAGAGTATTCCTTGCCGTTAATTATTACGGTCAGCTTGCCATTGGCGTTTTTAGGAATATTGAAATTGAATTCACCACCCACATATGCTGGCTCATCCATGTTCTGGAAGAAATCCACATAGGTGGAATCATCATATGAGAACTCATAATCTGAGCCTTCATAAACAAATCGGATATCATGATCACCAATCAATGGAGAAATGGTCATGTTTGCCTTACCTTTGGATAATGACAATTTTTTGTAAAGGCTGCCGTCGATGTATGCTGCAAGACTTCCTTTGGTATCTTTCGGCAATTCAATGTAGAAATATCCATCATTATTTGCATCGAACATTTCATATTCATAATATGGTCCGACATCAAATTCTGTGTAAAAATCATCAATGTCATAGTCATCGCCGTCATATCTTGCCTCTAGCTCATAATGTCCAGCAGCCAATGTTCCAAGAGTTATATTGGCAAATCCGTTCTTAAGTACTGCACTAGATGTTTTTCCATTAAATTCAACTATCAGCTTGCCTTTTGCATCCTTTGCTGTTTCTAAAAATACATGTGTTTTTCCATGGTTGTAAGAGTTTGATTCCATTCTGATTTCATTTAAGAAGTAAACCTCTTCATACACTTCCACTGTTTCGGAAACTGTTTTTCGAGCGTATTTTGAATCGCCAGGATATGTTATCTTGACAGTGTGATTGCCAGGAGTCAATTTGGAAACGTTTAGGACTGCTTCCCTCTGAGGGCCATCACGATTATAGACAATCTTCTTGAAGGCCTTTCCGTCGATTGCAACAGTGATGTTTTCTGTTGAATACTTCGGCAGGAATACTGTCATCTCGATAGTCTCATCATAATAGAAAAAGGTGGAAGTTAAAGACAACTCATATGACATATCTATATTGTCGGATTTTGAAACCGCCTTGTGCAGCTTATCTCCGGAATACTTGACTTCAATCTTATGATTCTTCATGTCCAATTCGGCCATACTTATGTAATAGCCGTCACCCAATTCACCCGGCCTGTAGTAATGTGAGTGGAGAATAGGGAAGAACTTGTATTTCTTGCCGTCAGCCAAAATGGTGATGTTACCTGTGACATTTTCAGCAACAAAAATCTCAACAAATTCCTGCCTTCCGTTGATGACGACATGCTTCGGAATGTTTATGATCACATCAGAGACATTGAATGAGTATGTTTTAGTTGAATTCTTATAGTAAGGGTCGTTTTTAAGCTCGAATTTCACTGTGTGCTTTCCGAGGCTTAATGATGATGAGTTTATGTCATAATAATCCTCACCAAAGTCAACTTCGTACTTTACACCGTCAATGTACATGGCAAAATCTCCGCTTGCATATTCCGGCATCACAGGAGAAACCCCAAAGTAGGAACCGCGCAGGATTGCATCATCTATACTCACGTCAAAACCTGAATCAGGACTTTGGGAAATCATATAGACATTGGAATATCCTCCATATTCAAAATCTCCTTCAGAGTAATAAATTGATATTTCCCTTTCACCTGCCTCCAGGTTTTTCAATGAGATTTCCGCTTTGCCCTTGCTCATTTTCACTTTTGCAAACTGTTCATTGTCAACCTCGACATTTACTGTTCCCTTGGCTGTTGTCGGACCTTGGACTACAATCTTGTTGTTATCCTGAATCCACATATAATCATTTAAAACAATATTTGGGACAATTCCGATAGATTCTTCAGCTGTAGGAACATCATAATCGCTTCCGTCATAGTATGCTTCAATGTCATAATATCCGAAATTCAACTTGGTCGGAATGCTGACGCTTGCAAAGCCCTTGGTGAACTTTCCGGTGTATTTCTTACCGTTGAAATTGACAACCAGAGTTCCTTTTGCATTGCTTGGCAAAGTCAGGTTAACGGTTGCCGGAGTATTGTATGGTGCCTCTGCCGGCAGAAATATTGAAGGATTTGCTGCAATCACCCCATTTGCGGTAGCCGCATGGTGCTTGGCGTCTCCAGAATAGCTGACGGTGAACTTATTGTCCCCGTATTTCAAATCAGATACTCTAATAGAGACATAACTGTCAATACTCTCAATCTCTTCTGTATATGTCTTGCCGTTGAGCTTCACAGTGACATTGCCTGTGGCTGAATATGGAAACCTCAGGTCAATTGTTCCATCTTCGCCGTAAATTGCATCCTCTACGTTAACGCCGATTACGAAATCCTTGACATTGTAGTCATGTGACCATATTACCTTCTCACCATACTTGTCATCGCCCCAATACTTCAATCCGACTGTGTGCAATCCCAACTCATCAATTCTCATTCCGATGGATGCCTGACCATCATAGACATCAGTATCCCCAACCTCTTCATTATCAACATATTGGGTGATGTAGCCTTCAGCATCCTTCGGCAGGCTCACCTGGATTTCATTTTCCTGACATGCCTTGATGCTGGTTGGAGCATTGACCTTAATGTTCTTGTCCGCTATTTCCACATCTCCGCCGAGAACATCGCCATCCTCAGCGCTTAATTCCACTTCATCTACGGATTCACTTACAGAATCCTGACCTATATCGGTGGCCGTCATGTTGTCTGACTCATCAGATGCGCTGACGGCTCCGAGTGTTATGATTGCCAGTAGAATCAAACCGGCAAAAAACAGTTTATTAAACTTCAATTTATACACCTTAATTTATAATAGATATATTACATGACTATATTATAGCTAAAATGTATTTAAAGAAGTATTCTTAAAATAAGAATAGTAATATATGGTTGTTTTAAAAAATAGGATAAAATAGGGAAGCAATCCCTATTTCATAACTTTTGCAGACTTTTTGACTGTGTCCTTAAGATAGGTTGCCTGATAGGTGACCTTCTTGCCAACCTTGAGCTTTTTCAGGACGGACTTTTTAATGGTAACCTTTGCAACACCCTTCTTGTCGGTTCTTGCCTTGTAGGTCTTGCCCTTGAACTTGAATGTTATTTTTTTGTATTTCAAGGCCTTTTTGCCCTGCTTTAATGTGGCCTTCAAGATTATCCTTTTGGCGGATTTCTTGACCTTAACTGTCTTCAATGTTACGGCATGCTTGACCTTCAGGGTTTTGGCAATCTTGGTGTTGCCGTGTTTTGCAGTGAGTTTATAAGATCCTGGAACCTTATTCAGCTTAAAAGTTGCATAACCCTTCTTGTCTGTCCTGACTGTCTTGATGAACTTGCCGTTTATGTAGAGTTCCACCTTGCCTGATTTGACAACATTTTTCTTGTGATTGACAACCTTAACCTTGAATGCTACAGGCTTTCCATAATAGCCGGTCACATCCTTTGCAGTCAATTTGAACGCATCTATATCGACCGCACCGCGAAGCGGCCTTACAGGATAATCGTCAGCGGAATAATTTGCATATACTCTATGATAGTTTATCAGACCTGCGAGGGAGATTTCCGCATAGCCGTCGACCAGCTTTCTGGAAGCGAATTCCTTCCCGTCAACAGTGACGGTCAGGTTGCCTGAAGCATCCTTCGGCAATTTCAGGAAAATGATGTTTTTCCCGTCGAATGCCCAGTTTCCGCTAGAAGGCTCGATGGCTCCCATTATGCATATGGTTGCGCTTGAGCTTGTCCGGTAGAATTTATCGTCACCTGCATATGAGACTGTAATATTGTGATTTCCTATGCCTAGCTTGCTGATATCGACGCCGTACCTGATGTAATTGTCCCACTCAAGATATTCGATTAACTTGAGTGCAGACTTCCTGCCGTCCACTGTGACAGTCATCTTATTCATATCAAGTGAATCCAGCATGAAAAAATCATAGAAATTCTTATATTTTTCCACGGTTTCCAAATCGTCAAGAGGTATTGAAAAGCCTACGCTGACATTGAAATCCTCGCTGTAAATCAGATTATCCCTTTCATCATAGTATCTGACTTCAACATGGTTTGTAGTGTTCGGCGCAGGGAAATTCAGGTTTGACTCATCCAATTGAACCCACATCCTCTCTTCAGACACTATAGTATTCAAAATCTCCTTTCCGTCATTTGATACCACTATTTTGCCTGTTGCATTCCCTTCAGGAAATTCAATGAGTATACTTGAATCCATTTCATTGAGAATTGCCTCACCAGGCACATAAACCTTAATCGGCTGAACATCAAACACAAAAGACCTTGTGAGGTTGCTTGATTTGACATCCAGGATGTGTTTTCCAATTGATAGGTTGCCAGAGCCGACCTGATAACAGTTCATCATGTCGCTGCCATCAATTTTCTTATGCTGCTTTTCATCACCGTCAATGTATGCCTTCAAATCCTTGTCAAGACTCTTATGTGCTGAAAAACAGACCGGATCGTCTATGAAAAGATTCTGGTCATCCATAAAGATGGATGGCTCAACTAAAGATTCATCCGGGTGGTCATCCTCAGCCCATGAAGAGAATTTTGAGGTTTGAATGTCATCTGCCCCATCGCCTGGAATGGCCAATGCACTGTCGGATGTGTCTTGTGTCACATTCTCTTCAGCGCTGACCGCAGCAATGGTTAATGCGGCAAAAATTAAAAAACTAAAAATTACTAAATATTTTGCTTTCACGAAAAACCTCCATAAATCGTTAACTATGGAATTATTTATTTAAAAAATCATATTTAAGAAACTATTATTAAAAAAGGAATAATGGTTATCTTAACTGTGCATTCAATAACGTGCGTGTTAATTTTCCATGATCCCCCTGACAGCATTAGGGTTTACAATGAAACTGTAAACACGAGAGGATTTCAATAAGCGAGAAAATTTCGATATGATACATTGTTAGCAAGATGACCCTCCTATGAAATCAGGACTTTGATTTGCAATCCCTTAGCTTTTTAAAACAAGTTAATCATTTACAAAATAAGAGTAAAGCTCATCCTTAACTTCCTGATGGATTTTGAACTTGAAATTAACGATCGGCTGCTCCCTGTCATTGATTGTCCTGAATACCTGCTTATAAGACAATGGAGTCAATTTTCCAATGTAGTAAAACTCAATGCCCTCGTCATTGCTTTTCTGGATGAACAGCTCAACATCCAAACCGTCATAATTGATCAGAGGTTCGAGCTCAGGGCTTGTGACCCTCCGGTTGTTTCTACTCATCCAGTTGAACACCTCTTTTGAGATGAAATGATCGGCATAGTTGATTGTTTCTGAAATGTCTTCCCTCTTGTTGTAGGTTACAAATATAGGGCAAGTCCCGTATTTTATCTTGTATCCTCCGATATTCTGGCCGTTCATGAAGCGTTCCCAGTTCATAAGCCTCAATACATCCTCACGTGAGTACTTTTCATATAATTTGAACTGTTGTTCATTAATGTAGATGCTGCCATACTTGTAAAATGCATATTTAAGACAATCCTCCAAGTGGCAAACATAGGTTTGATTTGCAAGGCACTTTTTAAAGAGTGCTGAAACCTCAAACCTGTAATCCTTATTGTTTTCAAGATCCTCATAAACTGACTTGTCGAAATTGAAAAACAGTCTTTCAATGTCAAAATCCTCATCGGTTATGAACTGTATGGTATTCGCCTGATAGTCATCGCTTGTTTCTTTGCGATAGAAGTTCATGCTCAATACATTGATTGCACTCCTGATTGAGTCGAATTGGTTTTCAAGGCCATACTTCTCGCTTAAGTACCTTTCAACCTGACTGACAGTGAAATATTTATTGTATTTAAGGCAGCTTAAAATCACAAGCTCGTGCGGCCTTATTCCTTTTATCAATTTTTTGGAGATGAACCTCAATGTTGAAAGCTCCTCCTCTGAAAGTTCGCTTTCATAGCCGTCATCCACATCTAAAAGGAAGTCATGGTATGTCCTGAACTTATTGTGATTTAGGATAATTTCAGGATTGAATTCTCCGTTAATTGCGAAGTCATATAATGAAGGGATCCTTCCCAGCTTGTACTTTAAATTGTTGTACTTTTCCTTAAACAGCGCCACCTTTGAGAAGGAAGAGTTGTTGATTGACTCATATATACGCTTTTTGGAAATCTCATCAAAGTTGATTGAAGATGCTCCCGGAATTATCTTGTTTCCCTCCATCAGGTACTTGCGGATCTTGTCCTTATCGTATGACCTGTCCCCTGATAGGGCAATAGGAATCATGAAGTTGTTCTTGTAGTTTCCGATGAAGTCCAGGATTACTACATATTCCTTGTTCTCGTATTTCCTGAGGCCTCTTCCCAATTGCTGAATGAAAATGATTGGAGACTCTGTCGGCCTTACAAGCAATACCTGATTGATTTCGGGAATGTCCACACCCTCATTGAAGATGTCGACCGTGAATATGTATTCGATTTTATCAGGGTTTTCATCATTTGTAAGCCTGTCGATTGCTTCAAGTCTCTTTTCCTGTGAGTCGTCACCTGTAAGCACCACTGACTTGTAGCCCCTCCTGTTGAATTCTTCAGATAATAATCTGGCTTCCTCTTTTCTTGAGCAGAACACCAGAGCCTTTCTCCTGTCACCGGAGTATCCGTAAAACTCTGACTTTTCAATCAGATAGTCCACACGCTTTGCGGATGCCAAAAGATTGAAATCATGGAAATCATCATCGATAGTGTTGTCGTCGAACTCAACGTCGGTGATTCCGAAATAGTGGAAAGGACATAATAAATCCTCTTCAAGTGCCTCCTGCAGGCGGATTTCATGGGCAATGTTGTTGTCAAAAAGATCATAGATATTGAATCCGTCGGTACGCTCAGGAGAAGCTGTCATTCCAAGCCAAAACTTAGGCTGGAAGTACTGGAAAATCTTTTGATAGCTCAATGCACCTGCCTTGTGAACCTCATCTATGATTATGTAGTCGAAATGGTCCTTGTCGTATCTTGTGTAGACGTCATCCTTGCTCATTGTCTGGATAGTGGAGAAAAGATAGTTCTTGTCATAGTCCTTGGAGTTACCTGACAATAGTCCGAAGTTTTCATAGTCCTTGAAGACATTCTTGTAGGCGTTGATTGACTGCTTTGCAATCTGTTCCCTGTGAACCAAAAACAGGAATCGTTTAGGTTTGAAGTCCTTAACTGCAAAAGCTGAAGCATAGGTTTTACCAGTACCTGTGGCCGAAACAAGAATAGCTCTGTTTTCACCTTGCTTGATTAGGGATCGGAGGTTTTTAAGAAAATCCTCCTGCATGATATTAGGAGTCAAATCCTTGATGCTTTTCTTTTTGAGCTCCTCAGTGGTTTGTCTGATTAGTTTGAAGTTCTTGTTGTCCTCATAGATTTTTTCATATTCTGGAAGGACTTCATCTAAGTTGTCGGCCTCATCCCACAGCTTGTTGAATTCATCCTTGATGTTTTTAAGCATCTCGCCCTCTTCGAATGCAGTGAACTCAACGTTCCATTCCTTGTTTGTGGTAAGTGCATTGGCCGTCAGATTGGAGCTTCCGACAATGGCCTTGTATGTATCATCCTTTCTGAAGATGTACCCTTTGGTGTGGAAGCCTTCCTTCTTGTGGCTGTATAATCTGATTTCAAGGTTTGAAAATTCCTGAAGCTTCCTTAAGGCCTGAGGCTCTGTGAAAAATAGGTAATCAGTAGTTAGAATCTTTCCCTTGATGTTGTTTTTCTCAAGGGTCCTGAATTCCTCAAGAAAATACATCAGGCCGTTCATGGTGATGAATGCTGAAGACATTACGAACTCATCACATACATGGAGCTCATCCAAGATGGCATTGACTACCCTTGTGGACTTGTCATTGTACAATAGCTTTGGTCGAAAGTCCTTGCTTGAGTTGGTGTCCTTGCTGATGAATGCAGTCCTTGCCCCATTTAAGATGTCTTCCGAGTTCATATTATTCGTTTTCTAGGTGTTTGATTAAATCGTTTAGCTTGTCTATTTGAAGTTGGAATTCCTCTTCTCTTGGAGTTCCTCTGACTTTTTCAAGTTTTTCCAAAAGTTCATCCCTTTTGGTTATTGCTAGATTTATTCTATTGTCAGGCATTTTTTAATCCTCCATTGTTTCCTTTAAGTAGTCTACTGCTTTGATGTCTGCTGGAATCCAATTGACTTCGTCAAGTTCCGCTTTTGTGAGCCATTTGGCATCGTTGTGCTCGAGAAGCTTTGGAGTTCCTTCAGTAATAATTGCTTCAAAGCAGGACATTTTAAGATAAAAAGTAGGATATTGATATTCAAGGTCCAGAGCGAATTTTGTGGGTTTGATTGTGCAGTCGAGCTCTTCTTTGATTTCTCGGATTAGGGCTTCCTCTTTGGTTTCGTTTGTTTCTATTTTTCCGCCTGGGAATTCCCACATGTTAATGAATTCACCGTAGCCCCTTTTGGTTGCTAGGATTTTATTGTCCTTTTTAATAATAGCTGCAACGACATTTAAAGTTTTCATTAGTATTCTCCTTTGGTTAAATATTTGGCAGCTTACGTTATAAAGATTATACTTGATTTAAATAAAAGCAGGATTATATATATAATTGGTGTTCAAATGGATAAAAATAAAATTATTATTATAGTGTTGATTGCTATTATTGCTATTTTCGCATGTTTAATTGCATCTACATTAATAAGTCAAGGAAACCAGGACAATATTATTACAGTTGATGGAATAACATTCAACACAACTAATGCAACAGATTTCATGAAAAAAGGTGAAAAAAATGAGACATATTACCATATCGATTATTACAGTAGTGAAAATGGAACTGGAAAATCTTATGTAAATATCCTCGATTTTAGTCAATTTAGTGATTCACAAAATAACTTATTCGATAACATGCTAAATTCCCATAAAAACGCTCCATCCCAGACAATTAATGGCATAATCGTGTATACAGAATCTGTAACTACTGGAGAGGATGTTGGTGCGCCAGTATATGTTTCATTTATTAAAAATAATGATTTGAAAAAATTAGTTATAGTTGGATCTCGCGATGCAAATGAAACCGCCAAGATGGCCTCTTCTTTAAAATTTAATTAACATGATTGATTTTAGGAGACATATCTCCTAAACTTCAATATTAATAGAATTATAACTTATTTTGGATTAACACTAACATACACCAAAGGAATCAAACCATTATTAAATAACAATGTCTTAAGAGCTTCTCTAATGAATTTTTCTAAATCATCTTCATCAGCCCCTTCATTTCCAGGAGTTAATGAAAATGCACCTACAGATGGAATAATTTTATTTGATTCAAAAAATTGTTTAGGTTTATTTCCAGGATATAATACATAAGCCCCTTCAGTTTTTAGAATAGAATCCTTATATGTGTGCATCTTATAAATATCCCCATCTTTAAAGACATAATCTTTTTCTTCAAGAGAATCTCTTTCATCAATTTCTTCATCTAACTCTTTATCAGATTTAACAATACTATAAAAATTAGCAATTTCCAATTCAGAGCGATATTTTGCATCAAAATGAATATAATTTACATGTTTGCCAATTTTAACACGTAAAGTGTAATCCGGCCTAAATGCAAGGGAATACGACCTATATTCAGACCCCTCTGAAAATCTTAAATTGTAAAATAGCTCAACATCAATTTCTTGATCATGTAAAAACAATTTGAATTTTTTACGAGACCTTTTCCCTCTTTTAATGCTTATTGACCAATTGTCTTTATTAATTTCAAATACATCTTCAAAATTAATCTTATTAACACTCATATCATTTAAGACTTTCAATAGCTTGAAGTAACACCAATATTCATACAATTCAGATAGTTTTTTCTCAAATCCTTTAAACTGCTCATTAACTTCATCCCAACTTAACCTAAATGAGAATTCAAGCATTAAAAAGTATTGGAAAATTTCCCTATAACCCTCTTTTTTCTGTAAAATCTGTGAATTGAACGGAACATACTCCATTGCCGAAATATGATTGAAAAACTTAGCGGACAAATAATATTCGATTTCATCCCCAAATGACAATAACTTATCTTTAATGTAGCCCTCTTTGGATGTTTCAAGTAATTTTTCAATTAAATCTCGTACTAATTCTAAAAAATATTTGAAAAATCTGTTTTCAGGAATGTCAATGACATCTTCATGTTTAATTTGTTCTATTTCACGAGGAATATATCCATTTAATTTGCGAACAATTTCAAAATCAGCGTCTGATTTGAATAAGTTATTTGGTCTTGAAACAATATTTTTAAGAGTGTTCTGATTAACATTTGAAGCAAATGATAGTGGAACAGTTTCCACATGGTTTTTAAGCTGTGAATGTAAGTTTTTAGTCAAATATTCAAATATTGATGGTAAATTCTCCTGTCTGAAAAGATATTCTAAAAACATGAAATCTTCATAATAGGTTTCTTTCTGTCTTAAATCAAGCTCAAATTCTTGATACAAGGGGGATTTGACTTCAAAAATCAAACTTAATGCATGTTGTGACAAATCAGCAATCATTGCAGAATATTGATTGAAATAGTCTATTTTTTTGGATCTAACTTCAATAGGAATTTTAATTGAGTTAATGTCATCCTTTCTAACATCTAAAAATGATTTTCCAACATAGCTTCTAAAATTAAGTGTTCCGGCAATTTTATAGTTTTTATCATCACCTAATGTGAATCTGAATGGTTTAAAATGATTATCATTGATTTTTGTTAACGAATATAAAATATCATAGCTTGCATTGGCATCTTTAGATTCAAATAATATTTGATATTCAGTTTCTTCTAAAAACATTAGCTTAGCGAAATTAGCACCAATATCCGGACAATATTGAATTGGAGTCATATTGTCTGGCTCGTCAACAATCGGAATATTCACTAACCTTAATGATTGCGAGATGTTAATGTTGGATTCGAAATCGCCCACATAATCAAGAGAACTGACTGTTAATGTTCCAATTTCATTTGAATCTTCATCAGTCAAGTGAATAATAACTTTTTGCTCAATCATTTAAATCTTAATTAATAAATGAAACATATCTTTGATCTGACAATACTTTAGACATGTTTTGGAGTTTTAAAGCGGAAGTTACATACCTTGAATTGTCATTGTTAATGTTGAAGTTTTTAGGAGATTCATTTCCATTTCTCTCAACTAAACAAAGGTTGAATAATCCTTTCAATACAATTCCAATAGCTTTCTCAGAACCATGTAATTTTGGAAGGATTTTTTGCTTTATTTGAGCATCAAAATATCTTTCCCAATTTTTCCATTCATTCGGTGAGTTTTCATATCTCCATGCAACAACCATGAATCTTAAAATTTCATTGATCACTCTAAAACCAAAGTCAAAACTTGAGTTCTTTAATATCTTTTGGAATAATGTAAGTTCATTTGCTAAAATATCCCATAAACTTTTGCCATTATATGAAATATCATCCAAAATTTCTTTTAAATCCTCAATATTTAATTCAGAAATATCCGAATCCAATAGAGGAGATTGGAGATAGTTAATATCACCATCAAAATCATCATCATTTGAATCCGAAGCCATGTAATCCTCAGCAAGTAATGTATCAAACTCTAGGGTATTTGCCCTATCTAACACTTTTGGTGAAAACATGTAAGTAGTTTCATCAACATTAACAGTACCTATTATGAAAAGGTTATTCGGAAGTGTTAATGTTTTATTATTACCATATAAAGGGATTTCTTCACCACTTTCAATAGCTGAAAGGAAATCTGAGAAATATCTCTCCACATGTGAAAGATTCATCTCATCTAGAATTAAGAAATAAGGATTTTCAGAGTCTTTTTGAGCTTGTTTGATTAATTCATAAGCCGGTGTTGATTGATAATCATTTGTAATAACATTATGATAACCTATGATATTTGTATTGTCTGTCCAATTAGCACCAACAGGTAAAATCTCATAAATTAAATTGGGATAATGTTTATTCGGAGTGATATTTTTAAATAATTCAGGATCTACTTTAATTTCAACTTTCACATCTTTACCATCATTTTTTTTAAGATATTCCTGTATTTCTTCATCTTTATCATAATATAATTTTCCTAAAACACGAATTTTAGCAGAATATAATTTGCCGTCGACAAGTATTTCTCCATTCAACCAACCTTTTGGGAATAATGTGTAATTATAATAATCAGTACTTAATGTCCATTCAGGTTTTTTACCATTATTATCATAAGAACAACTATTTGAAGTTTGTGAGACAATTATTGGACTTTCAAAATCATCAATATCATTATTAACAAAATTATTTACTAATTCAGGATTAATTTTAAAAGTATATGACTTATAATTTTTATGCAATTCTTTAAAATAATTTTTTAACTCTTCATCATCATATTGTAGTTGAACTTGAAGGTATACTTTACCATTTGCCGGCATATCATCAATAAGAATATCAAAATTGCCTCCAAATTCATTAATAGGAATATACTCTTTTATAGACTTCCGCTTAAGAGTGCCCCAATTCTCATTCCATACTGAATTAGTTAATGACATTTCAACTTCCGGAAAAGTAGAAATAAATAAAAATTGAGCAAACAATTGTGCCAATTTAGTCTTTCCAGTCCCTGAATTTCCAGTCAATATCTCAAATGGCTTTACTTTTAAAGACAAAAGATAATTTTCTATCAACCCCTTATCAAAATAATAACCATTAGAAATTAAGTATTTATAAAATGAATCTTCTTGTAAGTTATTTTCTGACATATTAAAAACCTGCTTAAATCAATATTTCTAAATGAAAACAATTTTTCATAATTAATACAATTTATATACGAACCTCTATTAAAAAATGACTATATTAATTAATAAAAAATTTGAGTTTAGAATATGACACATTAAAAATTTCGGAATATGTTGTTGAAATGAAGAATGGAGGCACACCTCGTAGGAATATTGCAGAATATTGGGAAAATGGGACAATTCCATGGTTAAAAACTGGTGAAATTAATAATTCAGCAATTTTAAATAATTCGGAATATATAACTGAAGAAGGTTTAAAAAATAGTTCTGCAAAATTATTACCAATAAATTCTGTGATAATGGCTTTATATGGGAAGGGAACTGCTGGAAGAGTGGGATTATTAAAATTTGAAGCAACAACTAATCAAGCTTGTTGTGCAATGATTTGTGATGAAGAAATTAAGTCAAAATATCTTTATTATTATTTGTTGTCAATTCAACCCCAAATTGAACTCTTAGCAAATGGATCAGTACAACAAAATTTAAGTAAAGATATAATTGCGGATTATGAAATTAAAGTCCCAATTAACAGTCAAGATTTAAAAAATATTGTTTGGATTTTAGAGCATATTGATAAAAAAATTGAAACCAATAACTCATTAAATAAAAATTTAGATAAAATATTAGATTTATTATTCAAAGAACATTTCATTGATAATTTTAACAATGATAATGCTGATTGGAAAATTAAAAAAATTGGGGAATTACCATTAATTATCACAGATTACGTGGCAAATGGTAGTTTTGCATCCTTAAAAGAAAATGTATCTATTTTAGATTATGAAGATTATGCTTATTTTATAAGAAACACTGATTTAAAATCTAAATGCTTTGAAAAATTTGTTAATAAGCATTCCTATAATTTTCTGAAGAAATCTTCATTGTATGGTAATGAAATAATAATATCAAATGTAGGGGATGTTGGATCGGTATTTTTATGTCCTTTCTTAGATAAACCAATGACTTTAGGAAATAATATGATTTTAGTTAAATCTAATGATGATGCTATTTATCTTAATTTTTATTTGTTTTTATTATTCAGATCAAATTTTGGACAATATTTGATAAGTACAATTACTGCAGGTTCTGTACAAAGTAAATTTAATAAAACTGAATTTAAATCATTAGAATTAACAATGCCAGATGATGAATTAATAATTAAATTCAATGAATTTGTTTCACCAATATTTGATTATAAAAATAAAATATCTGATGAAATTGCAAATTTGACAAAACTGAGAGATACTTTACTTCCTAAGTTAATGTCTGGTGAGATTGATGTCTCGAAGATAAATTGTGATTTTAAAAATTATATTACTAATTTTTTCAAAACACTTCAAATAAGATTAATAGAGGTGTTAAACATGAAAACAAAAATAATCTCAAAAATCCAAAATCAAATGAAACCTTACCTAAATCAGGGACAATACCTAAAATTAACAAATTCATTATTAAATTCGCTTCAAGATATAGATATCATTGACAAGAATAATGAATTGAGTGAAATTGATAATTTTAAATTATTAAACCTTTTTTTATCTGCAAAACAAGTGGAAGGATGTTCGGATAAAACAATCACATATTACAAATCCACAATCGAAAAAATGTTGATGAAAATTAAAAAACAAGTATACAACATCAACACGGATGATTTGAGAAAATATCTTTTTGACCACAAAAATGAAAAACAATCATCAAAAACCACAATTGATAACATTAGAAGAATATTTTCCAGCTTCTTTTCCTGGCTAGAAGATGAAGACTACATAATTAAAAACCCAGTAAGAAGAATACATAGAGTAAAGACCGGACGAGTAGTAAAAGAAGTATTAACCGATGAAAACCTTGAAATATTAAGAGACAATTGTGAAGAAATAAGAGATCTGGCAATGGTCGAATTATTAATATCCACTGGAATAAGAGTTGGAGAACTAGTAAGATTAAATATTGAGGATATAAATTTTTACGAAAGAGAATGTATAGTATTCGGAAAAGGAGAAAGCGAAAGAATTGTATACTTCGATGCAAGAACAAAGATACATTTAATAGAATACTTGCAAAAAAGAAATGATGAAAATCCCGCATTATTCGTTTCACTAAACAAACCCTATGAACGGTTAGGAATCAGCGGAGTTGAAACTAGACTAAGGGATTTGGGTAAAAAATGCAATATCAATAAAGTACATCCCCATAAATTTAGAAGAACAATGGCAACAAATGCAATCGACAAGGGAATGCCAATAGAACAAGTACAAAAATTATTAGGGCATGTGCAAATCGATACAACAATGCAATACGCAATGGTAAACCAAAGTAATGTAAAATTAGCACATAGAAAATTTATTGGATAAATTATTGTTTAGTTTTGTAAGAATCCTATAAAATAATAATATAACAATGTTATTATTAATGTGAATAAAGCTCAAATTAATGTTAAAAATACAAAATAAGAACAAATAGGTATTTTTGAACTGAAAATATAAAAAGAAGAATAACAGTACAAACTGTTATTCTAAATCACAATTTATCTTCGAGACATCAATTTCGCCAGACATTAACTTGGGAAGTAATGTATCTCTTAATTTAGTTAATTTTCTAATTTCTTTTTCATTTATTTTCATATCTGCAATAATAGGAATTAATAATGAATCCAAATGAGATTTATCTTCATCATTTAGTAAAATAAATTCAAATGCTTTTAAATCACGCATTCTAATTCCTTTTTGAACACTACCACTAGCTAATGATTTTGCATATTCTTGAACTTCTTGACTTAATAACATAATAAATAAAAATTCAGAAGAAACTAATTCATTTGGTCTCATTGTAAATACTGATTCACTTATATTCCAATTTGTAGGTTTTTCATCAATTAAATGAACTCTACCTATAGTTCCTATTCCTGAAAATAACAAATCACCAACTTGCAAATCTGATCGTTTGTTAATTTTAACTAATGCTTCATCAGTTATGGAAGCACATTTATCATCTAAAACAATAGAATTATTAGCCATGTTTTTAATGGTGACATAATAATTATCTCCTTCACCTAAAACAAAGTTTTTACGAGGATTTAAACCCGTAGCAAATTTAGAAGTAACATCATCTAAAGTTACATATTTCTTGACATCATATGATTCTACTTTATCCATGTAAAATTCTTTAAATAGAGCTCTGGATAATCTAAGTAAATTTTTATTTATTTTTTTGTTAATCTCAATTTTTTTATCAATATTTGTCAAAACTGATAATATCTTTTTTTGATCAACAATATTTTTAGGAACAGGTATCTCAAGATTTCTCAAATCTTTTAAAGGTAAAATTAACTGTGTTGTTCCTTTTGATAATGATTTTATAATTTGTTTTCCAATTGGAGAATTTAAGTAATAATACAACCATAATGATTTGATTTTATCATTTGTTTTAAAAATTGCAACACTACGCTGAAATGTATAATTATTTTCATAATTTTTGATTATTGCAGTTCTACCAATAGTTCCCGCAACTGTTAAAAGAACATCATAATTTTCTAATTTGTAATTTTTATGGATTTTATTAAAATCGTCTTCAGAAATAATCCTCGAATTATCTTTAATGTGTACATTACCATCAAGAATGTCTTTAGCACTTAATAAATATTTTCCAGATTCTTGATTACTATGAGTTCCATGAGTTCCATCAGTAATGTAAGTACAATATTTATCAGATGAAATTAAATTAAATTCTAAACTCAAATTTATCACTCCTTAACTAAAAATTCTAAATTCAAATCTAGAATTCAAAACCAATCTCCTTTAAACTTTGACGAATCTTAGCTTCAAGTTCATTAGATTCTTTAAATAGTTCATCCAATTCCGAAGTTAATGTTTCCATCTTTTCTTCAAATGGAATTCCATCATCTTCTTCAGGTTTAAAACCTACATAACGACCAGGAGTAAGGATAAAATCGTGTTTTTTAATCTCTTCCAAATCACTGACTTTGCAGAATCCTTTTTCATCTTCCAAAGTTCCTTCTTCGAATTTAGTGAAAGTGTCTGCAATCAACTCAATGTCCTCATCAGTTAGCTCACGAAGTTTCCTTGAAACCATTGTTCCCATTTCACGTGCATCAATGAACAAAGTTTTTCCTTTTTGTTTCTTATCACGATTCAAGAACCATAAACAAACCGGAATTCCTGTTGTATAAAACAATTGTGTTGGCAATGCTACAATACCTTCCACCAAATCATCTTCTACAATGGCTTGCCTTATTTTTCCTTCACCGGAAGTGGTTGAAGACAATGATCCATTAGCCAAAACAAGACCGATTTTACCTTTTGGTGACAAGTGATGAATCATGTGCTGCATCCATGCGAAGTTTGCATTTCCTTTTGGTGGAATTCCATATTTCCATCTTAAATCATCTTGCAGTTGTTCCTGACCCCATTTTTTAAGGTTGAATGGTGGATTCGCCATTACATAATCCGCTTTAAGTGTAGGATGCAAATCATTTAAGAATGTGTCCTCCTGATGTTTACCCAGATCTGCTTCCAGTCCTCGAATAGCCAAGTTCATTTTTGCCATTTTCCAAGTTGTAGGATTTGATTCCTGACCATAAATGGATATCTTCTTAATATTGCCGCTGTGATTTTCTATGAAGTTTTTGGATTGAACAAACATTCCTCCAGAACCACAGCATGGGTCATAGACTCTTCCGTTGAATGGCTTTAGAACTGAAACTAATGTTTTTACAACACATGCTGGAGTATAAAACTCTCCTGCCTTTTTACCTTCAGTTTCGGCAAACATACTCAAGCAATACTCATAAGTGCGTCCTAAAATGTCTTTTTTATCTCCCTTTTCAGACATCTGCACATTTGTGAATATGTCAATAACTGCACCCAATTTCTTTTTATCGAGTTCCGGCCTTGAGAAGTTTTTAGGCAAAATTCCCTTAAGGGATTTGTTTGAATCTTCAATGGCTTTCATTGCATTATCAATGGTTAACCCGTTTTCTGCAGTATTTGCCTTTTCAGCAATTTTAGACCAACGGGCTTCAGGTGGAACAAAGAATACGTTTTCTGATATGTATCCATCTATGTCCTCTTCAAATCCATCCCCTTCGTCAACTAATTGTTGGTATCTTTCTTCAAATTTATCCGATAAATACTTTAGAAAAATTAAACCCAAAACCACATGTTTATATTCGGCGGCATCCATTGAACCTCTCAATTCATCAGCCGCATCCCAAATTTGCTTTTCAAAACCTATTTCACTAATATTATCATTTGCCATTTAATCACCTATGCAGATTCATCTACCCATAATTCGCATTGTGCTATAACTTTTTCTAAAGCGAATTCCATATCTTTTGGAGGATATTTGTATTTTTTAAGTAATTTTTTTACAGTCATTCGCATTTTTGCTCTTGCAGATTCTTTTTTCTGCCAATCTATAGTCCTATTTCTTCTTAAAGAATCAGTTAATTCCTGTGTGAGTTTCACTAAAGTTTCATCATCATAGAAATCATGAATGTTTTCCGGAAGTGCAATTGCATTGTAAAATGCCAATTCCTCTTCTGTTAATCCCAGCTCTTCACCTTCCTTGTGCGCATCACGTAAAAGTTTTGCAATTTTTATCAGTTCTTCAATAACCTCATCATTAGTAATATGGCCATTGACATAGCTATTCATTGTTTCTTTTAAAAGATCTGAAAATTCCTCCGATTTAACAATATTTGTACGTCTGTAAACCTTGACTTGGTCATTGAGGAGTTTTTCTAAAAGGGAAATGGTTAAATTAGAAGATTCCATTGCACGAACCCTATCTAAAAATTCAGGGTCGAACAATGACACTTCATCACTGACATTAATGACATTAATTACACCCGTACTTTTAATTGACTGGTTGAGCAATTCTGTAATCTGTTTGTTGATTTCATTAAGAGATAATTTCTTATCAGAAGAAACCTTGACAATGACAGTCCTAACGGCCTCAAAAAATGCAGCTTCAAATCTTTCTTTTTCTTTTGCCCTGCTTCTACATAGGGATAACCATTTTTTAAGTAGCAATGCTTCCTTTAAAAACAGTTTTTTGGTTTCTTCACGAGACAAATCTTCCATGAAGTTTACGCCGCTAGAAATTACCTGTGATCTTTCAAGGTCGCTTTCGCCAAAGAATTTCGTATAGTCAAATCCATGGAACAGATCACGACATACTTCTAATTTTTCTTGGAAGTTTGGATAAGCAATTTTATCAACATCCATATCCCCATATTTCTTTTGATCTCTTTCAGTATATTCACTCATTGCTTTTTTGAGTTCGGATGCGATACCAATATAATCGACAATAAGCCCGCCTTCTTTTCCTTTAAATACCCTATTCACTCTTGCGATGGCCTGCATTAAGTTGTGCCCTTTCATTGGTTTATAGATATACATTGTTGCAAGTGATGGAACATCGAATCCCGTAAGCCACATATCAACTACAATAGCTATTTTCATTGGATCTTCATCATCTTTAAATTTAGATTCAAGTCCTTTTTTATAGGATTTATCACCAATGATTTTATACCATTCTTCTGGATCTTTGTTAGAACCGCTCATCACTACTTTAACTTTTTCATCCCAATCAGGACGCAGCTCCAATATCTTTTCATACATTTTTATTGCAATTGACCTGGAATATGCAACAATCATTGCTTTTCCTGTTAATTCATTCTTACGATTATCCTCATAATGTTTTACAATATCGCTGCAGATATCATCGATGATTTCGGGAGCGCCAAGCAATGATTCCATTTTACTTAGTTCATGTTTACTCTTCTCAATATTGTACTCTTCAGCCTCTTCCCTTAATTCCCAATATTTATCATCAATTATCTGTAAAACTGATTCATCTAACTTAATATCTGCAATACGGCTCTCATAACTTATTGGTACTGTCGCTCCGTCTTCTACAGATTGGGTCATATCGTAAATGTCAATATAATTTCCAAAAACTTCCCTAGTGCTTTTATCTGACTTTGAAATTGGAGTTCCAGTAAAACCAATATATGTGGCATTTGGAAGTGCATTTCTGATTCTTCTCGCAGCACCTATCCTTATCTCACCAGTTATTGGATTGACTGTCTCTTCAAGACCATATTGGCTGCGGTGCGCTTCATCAGATATTACAATGACATCATCCCTCTCAGTCAGAGCCTCATCGTAATCATCAAATTTTTGCATTGTTGTGAAAAATATTCCATTAGCTTGTATATTATTCAATAAATCCTTTAAATTTTTCATGCTGGTCGCTTGCTTTGGAGTTTGCCTTAAAAAATCACTGCATTTACTGAATTGTGTAAATAATTGATCATCCAAATCATTACGATCGGTAATTACAACAAATGTTGGGCTTTCAAGGATTTGCTGGAGCTTATTAACATAAAACACCATCGATAAGCTTTTACCACTCCCTTGAGTATGCCAGAATACGCCGGCCTTGTGGTCACTATTAATGGCTTTTAATGTTGACTCAACAGCCTTATTGACGGCAAAATATTGATGATATGCACCTAAAATCTTAACTTTTTTAGTTGAATCATTTGAGAATGTAATGAAATTTTTTATAATATCAATAAATCGATTTTTTTCAAATATTCCTTCGAAAAATGTTGTAAAATCCGCCCATTGTGTTGTTTCATAGCTTCCATCAGTAGTTTTCCATTCCATGAATCTGTCTTCATTGGCTGTGATTGTTCCTGCTTTTGAAATGGACATGTCGCTCATGACACAAAAGGCATTATAGTTGAAAAGAGTAGGAATAACTTGCATATATTTTTTTAATTGAGTATATGCTTCAGAAGTATCTGTATCATCACGAGCGGGAGATTTTAATTCGCATACCACCAATGGAAAACCATTGACAAAAACAACAATATCCGGTATTTTTGTTTCAGAATCAACGACTGTCCACTGATTTATAACTGTAAATAAATTTGAATCCAAATCATTGAAATCAACTAGTTTGACATGAGTGGATTCTTCCTTCCCGTTTTTCCAATAACTTACATTAATACCGTTTTGAAGATACTCCATGAAAGTATTGTTCTTATCTTCAAGTGAACCGATACCAAAATCCTGAATGGTTTCAATAGCTTTATCGACTGCAGATTTATCTAACGATCGATTAATCATATATAAATTCTCTAAATCATTTATAAAAAGAGGATTCTTATAATCCCTATCAACATCTGGCCCATAATAGTGATTATATCCTAAATTTTGGAATAATTCGATTAGGGCATTTTCATATGCTTCTTCATTATAAAATGAAATATTAACCAACTCCTTTCAATAATATGAGCAAATATCAATATTAATTAATAATAAGTTTATAACAAGTAACTATTAAATTTAATTAATAAAGAAAACTATTACTACCTTAAAATAAGAACAATACCAAGAATACCATTATTGCAATTAAAGGCAATGTTGATTTAAAAATTATAAATACACCTAACTTACATATAATATACTAACAACATAATAAAAAGGAGGAAAAAATGAAGAGAAAATACATAATTTTATCATTAATTTCCATCTTATTTTTACTAGCATTAACAGCAGCCAGTGCAACAGACAACAACACTGAAATGCAAAGCGTTGATGATTCCAGTTTAAATATAGAAATAAATGATAAATTAGAATCAGGTGGCGGTTTTAGCAGCAGCGATAGTTGCGACAGCTCCAGCAGCAGTGAAAGTAGTAGCAGTAGTAGTAGTAGTAGCTCCAACAGTGAAATTAGTTATGACCTCACTGATGATTATTATGATGATGATTACGATGACTATTACGACGATGATTACGACAATGATAATGTTGATGAAACTCCAGAATATGATGGAGAATTCGAAGTTGAAAACATAAACATGAAATATGATTGCTGGGGAAAAGAAATAACCGTCTGGTTAAAAGACAATGAAGGAAATCCCCTCATTTTAGGAGATGACATGGTAACACTTCACTGGAGCGATGGGACAAAAATCAAATTATATGATAATGATATGGTGAACCTTGAATCAATAGCCGAAGATTTATATTATGGGTATGTTAATGAAGATGTGTATTATGACTGGTTATATGATGATTCTTATGACTGGGAAGGATATTCTATCTATACATATAAACCTGTTGGAACTTATACTGTAACAGCAGTTTGCAATGATGATTATTACAATATCAAACCAGCAACATTCGCCGTTAAAATCACTAAAGGAACTGTTAAAGTAACCCCTAAAGTTTACCATATTGCAAAAGGAGGCTATGCAACATTAAAATGTAAAGTCATGGACTCTTACGGCCAAGAAGTTGATGAAGGAACTGTAACTTTCAAAATCAACGGCCATTCTTATACTGTGAAAGTGCGAGATGGATGGGCTACTAAAAAAGTGAAATTAAACAAAGCAAAGACTTATAAATACACAGCAACATTCACTGGAAAAAACTACTATTCCAAATCTGCATCCAGTAAAGTATATGTTTATAAAACCAGTAAAAAAGCCAGAACTTTCAAACTTGGGAAATACAAAATTGTGGTTCCATTAGCAAAATATAAGAAATTAATTAATGCCAAAAATACCAATAAACTAATAAGTTACTCTTTTTACACTGGTAAAAAAATCACACAAAAAGTAAAAATGGGCAGCAAATGGAAGACCAAGAAAAAAGTGAAAGTTTACATCAACATAGATTATGGTGGAAAAACTGGTGGACAATGTGGTGTTCCTAATAAATATTCAATGTTTACATTCACTTATTATCAAACCCCAGGATATGATGGTTGTAAACCATGGTTGACCGCACATAAATCTAGAGCATTAATTTCTAATCTCTAATGAAACCATAAGTTAAAGATAGAATTTAACAATCCATGTTGAATATATCTTAATGGTACTCAAAAAAGAGTACCTTCATTTTATTTTTTTTTAAACAGCAAAAATTAATATTACTCATCAATAAGACCTATTATTTTGACAAATAACTAGAATACTAATTTTTAATTAAAAGAAGCAAAATAAAAGACAATACGATTTGAAATTAATATTAAAAAAATAAAAGTTGAATAAATTAATTCAACTAATACTCTTCATCCAAACTAGATTCACTATAATCCGAATCATCATAGTCATCATAATAATCAGAACTGCTACTACTGCTACTATAACCTGAATCAGAAGAATAATCAGAAGAATCATCTGAATAATCATAATCGCTGTAATCATCATAATAGTAATATGAATTATCATATCCATCAGAATAGCCAGTTAAATAGCCAAATTCAGCAGCCCTCATCATGTCCTCTTCGGAATACTTATTGCTGTTATTGGTAGTATTGGCATTATTTGAAACGGTCGGCTGTGAAGCTGCAGTTGCGTTTACAACCTCCTTGGGATTTCCAAACTTGAGGCTGTCCACCATGTGTTTCAGGATATCCATATTTTCGCTTGCTATGAACACATTGTCATGTGTCTGGTTGTTTGAGATATAGACCATATAGTAGTGTGTTCCGTTCACCGTATTTTCCCTGAGGTCATAGTTCTTGTATTTTTCAACGCTGGCAGATCCGTTCATCAGTGCATCTCGAGCCATTGCAAGGCCTACTGCCCCTGCAAGATTAGGATTCTCAGCGCTGTTGAATGATGTCAGCGCTGTCTTTTTAGACGCTGATGTATACATTCTTATTCCGTGACCCTGTTCTTTCCAACTTGCATCATCCGCTTTTGGAGCATCGATTGTTGTTCCGTTGCTTAAGGCAAGTGTCTGGTATTCGACATTGTTTAAAAGCATATACCCTATTCCAACCGAAAGGGCCATTATGAGAGCAACCAATGCTATAATTATAATCTTTTTTTCCTTCTCCATCAAATCACCGCTATTATAATATTGTGTTTAAATGACTATAAATAATTCGCATCAAACACTAAACAAAAAAAGAAAAAAAGAGAATAATGAAAATTCTCTTGAAAAAAAGCTATTCTTCATTGCCATTATACATTTCCATTACAAAATCATAGCTTTCCTGAAGATCCGGAAGGTCAATGACAATGTCATCTTCTGTCAAGCCGGTTCCGTTAAGGTAGTATATGTTTCCTCCGAATGACACGTCACATTGGTCGAAGTATGCATGTTCGCTGCTTGACATGACTTCATCACCGTTGAACAGATATTTTACGTCAAAGGTTGGAGTGGAATTGTCTGCAATCTCATACTCTTCGGTAAGGTTGGTAATGTAGTTGTCTACCCCAAACATTTCTGTTCCGTTGGTTAGGTTGTATTCGGCTTTTCCGTCTACAACAGGTACGTAGACGACATTTCCGTTCCATTCCCCTTCATTGGTTCCGAACTGGGAAGTGTTGAATGTGCCGTCATCATTCTTTTGGATATCCTTGAACTCGATTATCATTAGCTGTCCTGTTTCGTTAGTGCCGTTGCAGTCGATTATGATTGTTCCGACATCGCTAGCCTCGCCGCCGAGGAAGTCTAAAAAGCCGGCTGAACATGACCCTACGCTGACAATGGCAATCACTGCTATTAAAGCAATCATTAGTATCCTATTGGTTTTCACATTTATCCCCCTTTTGAATGGATTTGCAATCGATGCCATTCGCCTTAAATGGCGCCAGATAAAGTTTAAAGCATGAGAAATGCACATTTTAAAATTTAAAAAAAAGTAAAAAAAAGATATTATTTTTCCGCCAGGGTCCAATAACATCTTTTAGGGGAGACGATTGTTTCGTCCTTTTTCAATTCTTTCATGATTTTGTCAACTTCTTTTTTCTCGACACCGGAAATTTCGCTTACCTTTTTTGCATTCAAAGGATCTTCTGAAGACCTGAATGCCTCAATGACTTTTTCTTTATCATCCATATCTATCACCTAATATGTTTTATAAGAAACTTGAGCTTTATATGGAGTGTATCCGCTAATCAATTTTGTGGAGATGTGTCCGCCGCCGTTTCCCTTAACGGTTTTGGTTTTTACCTTGCCCTTCTTGTTTTTGAAGAAGAATTTCGCTTTAACCAATTTGGTGTGGTGAGGCTCGATGTCCCCGTTAAGGCCGTTTCCAAGATACCATGCAGTCACTCCTGTTCCCTTGTCGAACTGCATGTTTCCCTTATATGTAACATAACCGGCTATAACATCACCGCCTTTAAGTTTAGTGGCTTTAGGCGCCCATAACACTCCAGGCTTGAAGTTATTGATTTTAACTGTTACTGTCTTTGTTGGGCTGGTCTTTTTTGCAAAGCCCGCAAGGGAAAATCCATCACCCTGAGCGGAGACAGCGCCAACAACGAACAACGCACATAGCAATACTAAAAGTATCATTATTGTCTTTCGATTGAAAATCATAATATCCCTTATCTAATAGTTTGGCATTCCCCATATAATAATGATACCATATTTAAATAACAATACCTCCAAAATATGAAATAGGTGAAAAGAAAATGAATTCCAAAACAATAATCATAGCTGCGATAGCTGTCATACTTCTCGTTTTGGGCGGTATCGTATTTACGCAAGGCTCCGGACCGGCATCCGAAAATAGCACTGCAACTGATATTCCGCTTAAAAGCGCTGATTTGAAGTATTTCGAGATTAAAGCGCCGCAAGATTCAAATTTTACTATCAAAAACAAATTTAACGAAACTGACAAGGGAATGGTTTACTGGAAAAACACCGGAAACTTCTCAAAAGAGGTTGAAGGAATAATAATCAACAAAAATCTGACTGACCAGCTGATTCCCGAAAGCATGACCCTTCTGACAAATGACTCCACAGTCAGGGTTTACGAATCAAACGGAGGCTATGAGATCGTCAAAACCCAAAACGACACCGACATCATACTGGTCGGAAGCAATCTGCATGTCCTGAACGAGATGATTTCATCAGCTAAAATCAAGGATACCAAAAACATCACTTCCCCTGCAGTCAAAAAGGTAAACAAGACCCCTGTCGAAAATGCAATCGACAAGAATAAGGAAACCAAAAAAGCCGTCAAAAAGAATGTGGAAACCACTAAAGACACTAAAAAGAACGTGGAAACTACAAAAGATACCAAAAAGAATGTGGAAACCAAAAAAGTTGAAACAACATCCGAACCTACCCTCAAAAAGACCAATGGCCAGATATATATCGGCGGAGGAATCTTCAAGACAGGTTCAAGTTTGGATGCAAAAACAAATGCCAAAATCTATATTGATGGCGGAAACCCTGGGGAATCCATTAAAATTAAAATCAAGTATTACCGTGACGGCAATAGCTTGAACAAAGGAAATCTTGTAACAAAAACTATCGGTGATGACGGATATATCAACATCAACAGTGCAGACTCCTACAAATATTATCCGGATAAGGCATACATTGAGCTGTACGATTTAAACGACAATCTGCAGTCAACACAAACTGTCACATTAAATCCCGATAGCACTACACAGTATTTCTAGGGGATGACAAATGAAGTTTACTCCAAAACTTCATTTCCATCTTCATCTATAACCGGTTCTATTTCATGACCATTTTCATCATAGTAGGTATCTTCACTTCCGCCATCGTCTGAACTGCTTGGCGGTGTGTAGGATTGGCTTTGATATGAGCTTGAGCTATATGACTGACTTGATTGAGTCGGAGCGGTATCAACAGTGTCTGTTGTGTCATCCGCAGTAGCATTATCTTCTTCTGTTTGCTCCTCATCACCATCAGGACCAATTATCTTTAATTTTTCAGAAACGCTGCATGAACTATAGTTGCCATCTCCGGCAAATGTTGCCTCAACATCATAGCTGCCTGCGCTTACATTGGTCAGCTTGACATTGGCTACGCCATTAACATATGTTTTGGCTGTCTTATTGAATACGACCTTGCCTTCAGAGTCTTTAAGGGTTATGGTAATGTCCTTATCCTTCAATGCGACTCCATCGTCATTCGCCAATTTGACATCAATAGTTCCGTTTTCGGAAACTGAGCCGTTTCCAAGTATGCTTATCCTACTGTAACTGGAATCTTCAGCATTTGAGAAAAGAAGTATGAAAGTCGCCACAATAACTATTATAACAACGATTCCTGCAATAATCAGTATCCTTTTTTCATCCATTTAATCACCATTATTATGATATTGGAAGTGAAATAATATAAATTATTAAGTTTTTAAAAAAAGAAAAAATGGAATAGTCATATTATTCCATTATAAAATCGCCAATCACACTTTCGTCATTGGTTGAAATTACAACCAACTTATCGTTTTTGGCATAATTGAAGACTGAAAATTTGCCCTTATGTGCCAAATAGCCATTAACATCATTGATGGTTTTTGCATCTCCACCTACACTTTCAGCAACCTCATCAGTTACCTTATGATTGCCATAGTCAGCAACAAGCATTGTGACGATGGTGTTGCCTTTTTCATATAGTTTACCGTTGGTGACGTATGTTATTCCAGATTGTTCATTGGTCTTGTTTACTGTTTCATGATTTGGATCTTCGCTAAAGCCTGCAGGAATGTTGAAATCTATTCCGTCGATTGTTACGGTTTCATTCCCACCGCCTCCAAACATTGACCCCAAGTCAAATGCGGATGCAGATCCTATTGCAAAAATTGCAATCAAAATCAGAGATATGCCAAATATTGCCTTTTTGTTCATTAATCAATCACCTCTCCAGAGAGTGATTAATAATATATGACTTTATCAAAATATATTTGCCGATAATCTGCAGGGGTTGTCTGAAAACTAATCCTTTCCCATCACTCCAATGAGCAGCGGCATGTCATTTGACTTGATGGTGACCAGGTATTTTCCTTCCTTATATGAAAAAGAGTAGCTTTTGCCGTTTTTGTCAACCAGATATCCTTTTACCGACCCTATCATTGTCTTTTCGGCCTTGATTTTCTTGGTGGATTTCACCTTTTTGATTTTCCCGTTTTTCTTCACTGTGATTTTCAGCTTGTCCTTGCCATGCTTGAAAAGCAGTGAATCCTTTTGCTTGTCCTTCAGCTTGTATTCTACAGGAACGGTGAAATTGATTCCGTGCAGCGTGTAGTTTTCCACTTCCTTGAATGCAAAATCCCCTTCGGAGGGGGTGAATTTTTCGCCTGATACGAATCCTACAAAAAGCAAAATCGCCAGGATTGCAATCAGATACCTGAGTTTCATATTACTAACTATTCAGGCAAGATGTAAAAATACTTTACTGAAATTAAGTTTATCTAAATCTGAATGAAAATCATTTAATTTAGGCAAATAAAAATAAGTAAATCTTTAAATAATAGCTTTTTACATAATATACATTGTAACACACTCCCGTGTTACAGCTAAAAAAATTATTTTAGTTTAAGTTCTAAAGGATCCTTTATCCTTTAGGCTTAATACCATGCTGTTTTTTAAAAAAAAGATAAAAAAAGACAATTAGTTAATTATCTTTTCCAAATATGTGTCGTCAGGTGCCTGCAGAACAATGACTGAATTGTTATCCTGGAAAGCGAATATTGAATATGTATCATTGTTCCATTTTATGCCGTCATGACCTGCTATTGTTGCATTTTCACAGGAGCCGTCATCTGAAATGAAATTGTAGATGGTCTCATTGACATTATCGCTTGAAGATAATGAAATGGTTATCATGTCATGATTTGAATTTGTGAAAAATTTAACGTTTTGTGAATCGTTTTTTTCAGATACGTTAACGGACAACATGTCAATTGCTCCAAAGCCCTTTGGAATAGTGAAGTTATAGTCTCCGACAGTGACGTTTGTATCGCTGTCAGTGAAATTGACGTCGAGCTCTGCAAATGAGTCCAACTCATTGAGCATGTCCTCAAAGCCGCCTGTAGCGCTAACTGCACCGATAGCCAAAAGCAACACCAACAAAAATATTAAATATTTTTTCATATTATCACCTCATTAAGCCGGGTATGGTTTGTTACTTCGACAATAATGGCGTTATTGCCTTCAACATAACCGAAACAAGTCAGATTATCCTTTGTGTAGTTCCAACCTTCATGGCCGTTGATTTTTATTTTGGATGCTCCTTCCTTGTACAATTCGTCAAGGGACATTCCCATCCAATCGGAAGCAACGGTGATTATGATTTCGCCACCATATTCATTGATGTAAAAGCATGTCTGGCCATTAGATCCCAAATCCTCAAACTCCTGGCTGGATTTTGCTTCGCCAAAGCCAAATGGAATCATAAAATCGACGCCATGAAAATTTATTTTACTTGTTTCATTCAAATAGTTTACATTTTCATCTGCACATACCGGTGCAAGCAAAATAAAAATTATCAAACCAGCCAAAACAGCATGCCTAAAATTCATAATCCACCTCTAATTTAAGATATATATTTAATGTATAAATAACATTAACTATTATTGATGTGATAAATATGAGCGAATTTTTCAGATTTGAAGATGAAGGCAGGGATTTTCCATACTACAAACACAATCCGAAAATTTCAAAAACAGCATGGATTGTCCTGCTTCTTACAGTGCCTATTGCTTATTTGACCTATGCAATTACAGGAATGGAAAACGAGATTTTAGGAAGTTTCCTATTCTGTTTAATCATGTTGGTCCCGCTTCTTTATTTTTCCAAATGGGATTACTCCCTGATATTTAGAAAGCCGACCAGGCGTGAAATAAAATTGGCCGTGCTTCTTTTTATAGGATACATGATTTATGCGCTTGCCCTCGGAGGAGTTTTGGATATGATAGGCCAGGGCAGCACTTCAACAGTCGAATCCATGGGCGTAGACATATATATGATGATTGGACTGATCTTTTCAATGATGGGCGAGGAGCTTATGAAATTCATTCCGCTCATGTTTCTGATGAGGGCAGTATACAAATTCACCGAGAACCGCAAGCTGGCCGTCATAGCATCTTCAGTAATCATCATGATATACTTCGGACTGCTGCACTATGACGTGGGCACCACACTTCTTTCAGTATTGCTTACACAGGGGCTTGGAACCATTTTTGAGCTGTACGGGTATATAAAAACCAAAAACCTGTTCGTGCCATATCTATGCCATCTGTTTACGGACGCTTTCATATTCATATTCGTTTTATTAGGATTTTAAGGTGATGAAAATGGAAAATAACGCGCTTGCAAACGGAATACTGTCATTTATTATCCCAGGACTTGGCCATGCACTTCATGGAAACACAAAAAAGGGAATCATGCTATTCATAGGAATGCTTATTGTCCATGCGGCAATCTATTATCTTGCAAACAACATTTTGGGAAGCGGAATTTCAACCCTTTACCATCTTTATGCTGGATATGATGCATACAAGAATTACTGAAAATTACTGATTATTAAATGGACAGATACATTAACAAGTCATTTATTTTTGAAATTGATATATAAAAGAATTAAATGGAATTCCTGTTAAATAATTTTAGATAGTTAATGACAAGATTGAATTAAATTGAAACAACAGCAGACACCAGGACTGCAATTATGATTATCAAATCGATAATTATCTCAAAGCTTTTTGCAGTGGTGAACAACTGTACAATACCGATAACCCACATGACAATTAAAACACATGGAAGCAAGTATTTGATAATGAAAGACCATGTTGTGCCGACTTTAAAGGTAGAGTGCTCATTTAAAGCAGGCAAAAAGTGTTCAACACCATAGAACCATGCAAATATAATACATTGAACACCGATTAAAAGCAAAATACCGAATTCGTTGACAAATGAATCGATGATTCCAACAAGATAGCTGCTGATTCCTGTTGTTAGGATCAATGAGAATACACAGCCGATTATACATAAGATTGTGGCTGTTTTTTTACGGGACCAGCCTAATTTTGCAGAAGTGGAGTTCAACATAGGTTCGAAGAATCCGAGCGCAGATGTAACTCCAGCAAAGAGAATTGCCAAGAAGAGCATTGGAGCCAAAATACGTCCGATAGGACCCATAATGTTGAAAATCATTGGGAATACGATAAATACCAGACCGGTACCCTCGGTAATCAACTGAATCATAGGTGTACCATTGGTAAATGACATGAATCCTAAAATTGAAAATACACCAAATGCAGTACATATTTCAAAAGCGGAATTGGATGCAACAACAATCAGTACATTATCAATCAATTTGGAGTTTTCAGGAAGGTAACTTGCATATGTAAGTGCGATAGCCTGTCCCATACTCAATGAGAAGATGATTTGAGCAAATGCCGCAAGCCAGATATCCACATTCCAAAGCATGCTCCAGTCAGGAGTCAGAAGGGTGTTGATACCGATGCCTGCACCAGGCAATGTCAATGCATAAACAATAATGATGCCCATTATCACAAAGAGGGCAGGAATGAGAATTTTGGAAACCTTACCGATACCCTTGTCCACATTCCTATGGGAAATGAACCATAGAATAACCCATAAAAGCAAAACGCAAACTGTGGTAGGTATCAGAAGGAAGCTTGCATTTGAAAGGTTGGAACTTCCCCCTACAGTATTAACGAAGTATGCTGCAGTATCGGTTCCCCAGTTGAATGTGAAACTGCTTAAAAGGTATACTAAATCCCAACTTAGAATTACCATATAATAAATTGTAACAACAAATACAAATAGAACCAGAATCCAAGCGATTATCTCAAACTCCGGCTTGATTTTTCGCATGATTTTTGAAAAGGATTCCTTGAATGAGAATCCCACACCGTATTCTAGAATTAAAAAAGGAATTCCCATAATAGCGATTGCGGTAAAGTAAGGAATGAAAAATGATCCCCCACCGTTAGAATAAAGCACATAACTGAAACGCCAGATATTACCAAGACCGACTGCCGCCCCAATCATTGCAAAAATAAATGCTAATGACGAATCCCATTGTGCTTGTTGAGTCATATATATAATTTTGTAAAAATGTATATAATAAACCTTTACATATTAATTTGTAATGAATGCATTTGACAAATTTTTGATGGGAGACACAGCAGGCATTAACTGGTGCTTTGAAAATCGCCACTTCCTAGACCGGCTGCAAGAAAACGGAATATCAAGACAATATGTTGTGGATTGCCTTATGGACGAAGAACCTATTAGCTGGGAGCGAGTGGAAGGCAATACATATGCTGCAGTATTTGAAGCCCCGCTGAATAAGGACTATAAGGAAATCAGAGTGTTGATGGCCTGCAGCGGAAATTCGATTGACCTGATAACAGTAATGAGAAACAATGAAACAACAACCAGTCGCCAGAACAGGCAATACCAGTCAGATAAAAAGAAAAGTTTAGAAAAAAAGAAACAGAAAGCTTATTCTAAAAGAAAATGGTAAAGTGAATGAATCACTAAACCTTTTTGAAATTTAAATAATGGGTTATTCCGATTCTAAAGAGAATTGAACCGGTAGCTCCACCAGCCTTACCTGCCCTTGCATCCTTCAAGAGCTGTGCAAGAGTCAGCTTTTTGACGTTGTCGTCTGAGTGATAGGTCTGAATACCTGACCAGATTACAGCGCTTTGTGACTGTTTTTTGAATGTGCTTACCACTTTGGTAATCCAGGATGTCTTTTGATGGTAATTTCCTTTGTATACCATCGGAACGATTACGTCAAGATATCTTCCCATTACGGAAACGTCCTGACCATAGTAGTAATGCATCATTGACGGTTCGGGCATCACTGCAGCTGAAACTATGCAATTCGGCTTGATTTTGTGAATTCCCACACTAGCTTTCTTGACGAAATAATTGATTGATTTTTCAGGGTTTTTATACAGGTGGGCAGTTCCTCCAAATCTTACATAGTCAAAGTGAATTCCGTCGATTCCTTTGATTTTTGCATATTTTTTCGCTTCGGCAATCTTTTGATTCAAAAAGCCGTATCTTAATGTGCCGTCCTTGTTCATTGGTCTGATCCATTTTCCTCCGGAATAGCATATCTGCATCCACAGATGGACTTTCATTCCATATTTGTGTGCCTTTTTGGCAAAGGACATGACTGCGGATTTTCCATGAACTGAAATTGCATGGACGTGCAGGAAGATATGTTTGGTTCCCAATTTGGAAAGCTTTTTGAGATTTACGCTGTACATATGGGAAGACCAAACCCAATAACCGTTTCCTTTGGCTATAGGAGCTTTCACCTTGATTTTGGATGAACCGCTTGAAGACAGATAAGGCGCATTCTTGGTGAATGAAAACTTGACCTTATAGGTTCCCTTTTTAAGGCTGAAGTAAGCGTATGCATAACCTTTCTTTGTGGTCTTTGCAGTGTATGTCTTTCCGTTGACCTTGAAAGTTACAACCTGGCCTTGAACCGGCTTTCCGTTTGCATCAAGAAGACGAACGATAAATACGTTTTTCAATCCCTGACGGTAGTTAATGTTCTTATCGTAAACCTTAACTGTTGTCTTTAAAGGAGACTTGACAGTTATCTTGCTGGTACCATTGCATGCAGTAGTATTTTCATCGCCCGCATAGAAAAAGCCAACATTATAGCTTCCTTTTGCAAGCTTGACGCTTAAAGTCACCTGCCCTTTTGCATCTGTAATCCTTTTGTATAAAACATCATTCAATGTAATGTTGACGTTTTTTCCTTCCAATGGCTGACCATTGGCGGTTAATTCTGCAACGAATTTTGTTGAAAAAGTCTCATATCCAACTACATTTGAAGCGGATATTGTGGAATTTTGAACAACTGTCGGATTATCCTCAACGACAGATGAATTGCCGTCAGCATTCGATGAATCATCAGTTACTTGCGAATCGTCGACATTTGAAGAGTCATCAACTTCATCAACCATTATCGAATCCGCATCATCAACAATCTCAAGATCGGTGACGTTTTCATTAGCGCAAACCGCAGAAATTGAGATTAATGAAAGGATAATGATTAGACTCAATATTATTCTCTTTCTCATTTTTATCATCACACATTATTGAAATTGATATAATTTGTTATTCCATATCTGAACAG
>NZ_CACXTS010000012.1:0-432 GCF_902770715.1 uncultured Methanobrevibacter sp.
ATTTTTTGTGGTTTTTCTTGTTTTGGTGGTTGTTCTATTTTTTGTGGTTTTTCTTGTTTTGGTGGTTGTTCTATTTTTTGTGGTTTTTCTTGTTTTGGTTGTGTTTTTTCTTGTTTAGGTTGTTTTTCTTGTTTTGGTTGTGTTTTTTCTTGTTTAGGTTGTTTTGGTTGTTTTGGTTGTGTTTTTTCTTGTTTAGGTTGTTTTGGTTGTTTTGGTTGTGTTTTTTCTTGTTTTGGTTGTTTTGGTTGTGTTTTTTCTTGTTTTGGTTGTTTTGGTTGTGTTTTTTCTTGTTTTGGTTGTTTTGGTTGTTTTGGTTGTGTTTTTTCTTGTTTAGGTTGTTTTTTCTGTTGTTTTTGTGGTTGTTCTGTTTTTGGTTGTTTTTTCTGTTGTTTTTGTGGTTGTTCTGTTTTTGGTTGTTTTTTCTGTTGTTTT
>NZ_CACXTS010000012.1:440-138491 GCF_902770715.1 uncultured Methanobrevibacter sp.
TGTTCTGTTTTTGGTTGTTTTTTCTGTTGTTTTTGTGGTTGTTCTGTTTTTGGTTGTTTTTTCTGTTGTTTTTGTGGTTGTTCTGTTTTTGGTTGTTTTGGTTGTTTTTTCTGTTGTTTTTGTTTTCCCTGTTTAACTCCATCTTTTTGCCTATCTAAAACATGCTGTGGAGTAATGGTTTCACTATGAGTATAATTTTCAGGACGTTTAAGTTTTGTTTTTTTATTATTCAAGTTATTTTTTTCATGTTTAGGAGATTTTGCAGGGGTTTTATTCCAAGATTTTCCTTCAAGTTCCCTTAATTTTTCTTCAGCTTCATCTTCAGATAAATTAAACTTTTTAATCAAGTTCTCTTTTATTCTTTGACGCCTAATGTCGTCTTCTGTTTTTTGAGGATTTTCTTTTTCTAAACTTGTTATTGTTTTTGTAAATTTCAATTGTTCTTTATCACTCATTTAAAACCCTCTAGAATCTTTTAGAAACTCTGTCCCTATAAGCTTGGAATACGATTATTCCAAATATTAATATGATAATGGAAAGCAGCATTGAATTGATTGTATTTGACATGGAATGCATTGTTCCTAAGTATACATAATCCCTGACCTGATCGATAATCCAGAATACAGGACTTAAAATTGCATAGCTGCGGAAAGGTTCAGAAATAATGTCCATAGGGTAGAATATCGCTGATGTATATAGGATTAACAGTGAAACTACTCCCCATAAGTGTATTATATCTGAATAGTAAACGGCCAATATTGAAACAACTAAACTAAAACCGGTAGTCATCATTATCAATGATATGACTGGAATTATCATATATGGGATTGTATTGAAGTAGAATGGAGCGTGGGTTGCAATCATCACGCCAACTACCAGTATTAAACTAATCAAATAATTAAGAAACTCAGTAATGACTGAGGCCAACACGAAAATATGTTTAGGTGCAGCCGTTTGTATCAAAATGTTTCTATTACCTCTAAGTGCATTCATTGAAGATGTTATACTTCCATTAAAAAAATCAAGCACGGTTCTACCTACTAAATAGTAAACTGGATAGTTCTTAATAGTCCTTCCAAACACTGTTGAGAACACAATGGTAAATACCATCATGATTAATAACGGCCTCAACAGGCTCCAAAGAATACCTAATGATGAATCTTTATATTTTGATGAAAAATTCTTTTTAACTAATTCATGCAGTAAAAAGAGGTGATTAGTATTTAATATATTCATATAACCAACAATATTTTTTTTAATTAAGATTTAGTTTTTCTTCTTATTTAAAATTGTCTTGAGTTTTTTACTCATTTTTATTAAGTAATTTGCAAATTTCATCAGCCACTTTGAACATGCCATAGTCTGTATAATGGGATGAATCGATGGTGATAAAATCATATTCATCCGCACTGAATAGTTCGTGCTGGTTTATGAGAAATGTATTTTCATTATTTTCAATAGCGTTGGCGTATGTTGTCTTGACAATTTCATCAAATTTATCATATACGCTCCAGCCGTTAAAGCATTCTGATGTTAATAGGATGATTGGCACATCAGGATGGTATTTCCTGATTCTTTTATAAAATCTCTCATGGGACTTGATGAAGACTTCAGGAGCATGGGCGTTTCTGGTATAATCGATCACGATTGCATAACAGCTTATTTCACCAATTAGATCTGCCATGCCCAGGGTTCCCCTGCAGCATGATGAACAAGATAAATTAATGATGTCCCTATTAAGCTTTTTGCTGACCACATTAGGAAATGTGTTCCCGCTTCTTGATGCGGCAGCTCCCTGTGTCACTGAATTTCCATAGAATATGACTGGTAAACTGTTTTGCTCAGGATAGTCAAAATTTGCAATTTCGCTTCCTTTTTCTATTCCGATATGCATTTTTTCTATTGTGTTGTAATTGGGTAGGAAAATACATAATTTTCCATTTTGAGGAACATTTATGACTTCAGAAAATGTGTCATAGCCGCTGGCAGGTCCAAATACTGTCCTGTGGGAATATTTGTCATTTTTCAATGCATATACATCAAATCCGGATGCATTCCAGTTGGTCATCTTTTGATATTCCCATTTTCTTTTCAATTTGACTTTAAGCACTAAAACTTTTGAGTCAGTTGATATGCGCAATCTAGTTCCGCAGGCGGAACTGTTCAAATTGGCCATTTCTTTGACGGCAAGCTCCCCATATCTTTCCATTTCCTTTTGAACATCCTGAGGGTATTTGCAGAAATCCAATCCTTCACCTGATAAATTTAAGGTGCCGTAAACTAATTCTGGGTGCTGGAATAAATCGATGTATTCAATATTATTCTCATCAACACTTGTTATGGAATCATCTATTGAATTTAAATATTCCATTTCTTAACCCCCTTAACTTTTCATTTAAATTAGATTTGGTCGGTTCTTCATCCTTTTGGTTAATTTGTTCATATAACTTCTTATAAATCATTATATTCCCAGTATCATTAATGAAATTTTTACTGTGAGTGCACATTTCTGAAAATTCCTCATCATAAATGAATGACAAATCGAGAATTGTGATGCCTCTTTTTTTGGAATATTTTTCCGCAAATTCATTCAATTTGGAATATTTTTCCTCAGATTTGGGAATTGCATACCAACAAATTAAATTTTTGCATCTTGATTTTAATTTTTTAATGACTTTTTCAGCATATTTATCAAAAACAGCTTCATCTTGACGGATGTAATCCAATTCTAGAATTATGGTGTCATATTTTCCTAGGTTATAGCTATTTAACTTTTCATGAATTGTTTTCAGGTAATTGATTTCATTAAAAGAGATATTCTGGAAGTGCTTGTCAAATCTTCTTGCAAGTATATTTGGAAACATCACTCCTGATGCGGTACATCCGATACCGGAACTGTGAATTCCTCCAACAAAAAGAAGATCGTTTGAAATGTCATTGCTTAGAAGAGTGATTTTTGAGCTGTCTTCAACTTCAATTTTCAGCAATTTGATTTCGCTGAAGACTGGCCCATATATTAAAATCTCGTAAGATTGGTCATCATTGGCCAGATACTTCATATTTACGTTTATTGGTGAATTTCTATAAGTATAGGCATCTACATTAAGCCATTGTGTAGTGCCACTAATTCTATATAAAACGTGAATTCCTTCTCTGGCAGTAACGCCCATATGAGGATAATTTCCGGAAAGCTCATCAGGTATCTGATAATGGATTCTGAATCGTTGAGCATCAGCTTCAAACTTAAAGATATGTGGCTTGACTGAGTTTCCATTATTCAAGCTTTCCTGCAATAAATCCAATATGATTCTTACACTCTCCAAAATGTTCGTACATACAATTTATGTCATTAATTTAATATATAATTTAAGAAAGTCATTATCTTTTTAATAATTTTCCGCGGAAATTATTTAACAACAATTTTAGCAGTCTTTTTGCTTGCTTTGTATTTTTTATCACCTGCAAATCTAACAACTGCTTTGTAAGTTTTCTTTTTAGTCAATTTAATTTTTATTGTCACTTTACCTTTAGAGTTTGTAATTCTCTTGTAGGTTTTGCCATTGACTTTTAATGTAACTTTTTTCTTTGCAATTCCCTTTCCAGCCGGTGTTTTCAATGTGATTGTAACCTTCTTGCTTTTTGCAGATTTTTTAAATTTCTTGTTAGGCATTGTTAATTTTGTTGTCTGTTTTTTCACTTTCAAAAAGAGTGATTTGGATGATGCCAAGTTATATTTGTCCTTGTTGAATTTAATTATGCATTTGTAGTTTCCTAGTTTAGGCAATTTCAATTTCGCTGTTACTTTACCTTTGGAATTGGTTATGGCTTTGTATGTTTTGCCGTTTGCCCTTATTGAAATTGTCTTGCCGGTAATTGCCAACCCTTTGGAATTGAGAAGGGTAACAGTTAATGGTTTGGAGCTTGTAATGGAATATGTTTTGGCTGAAACCACCAATTTTGTTTTATCAATAATTCCTTTATTGTCTTGAATATTGAGATTTTTTCCATAATACAATATGGAATTGGAGTTATAGTCCATGAAGTTGTTTTTGGTTATTTTTGTGTTGTCTCCATTCCAGACAAGGATGCTTGATCCTTTTCCTGCGGTATTTTTATTGAAAATGTTTTCTGTTATTTTGGCACTGCTTCCAGTAGTTCTTATCGCCCCTCCTTTTGAGGCTTTACCTGCATGGTTTGATATGAAACTGTTTTTGTAGATATTGGCATTTGCACCATTGACATATACTGCACCGCCAAAGCTGGCCGCAGTATTGTCTGTAAATTGGTTATTTGAAACTACGGCGTTTTTTCCTTCAACATAAACTGCACCGCTGTGAGATCCTGCAGTGGAATTTATGATATTGTTCTTGTTGATGATTGTGTTATTTCCTTTTACATAAATTGCTCCACCGCCTGTAACAGCTTTGGAATTTGTTATTCTGTTTGAGCTTATTTTCGCATTGTTTCCATCGATATAAATCGCACCACCGCATGTGCCTGCAGTGCTGCTGCTGATTTCATTGTCGGATATTGAAATATCGTTACCCAATGCATTGATTATGCCACCACCTTGTTTGGCTGCAGTATTGTTGATGAATGTATTTTTGGTTATTTTGATGTTGTTTCCATAGATATAGAATGCTCCTCCTGTTACTGATGCGTTGTTATTTCTAATTTTGTTTCCTGTAATAATGCTTGTGGTTTTAAAGTCAATCAAATAAACTCTTGCGGCCGCACCAAGACCCAATTCTCCATCAGCATAGTTTTCTGTGAATTCATTGTTCCTCAAAGTGAAATAGCTTGTGTTGTAAATGCTGATGCCTGCACCATAATCGGCACCATTGTGTATGAAAGTGTTGTTTTCAATCAAATCTCCGGAACTGTGCTGTAATTCAACTGCTCCACCACCCATTCCGGCATAATTGTCCTTGAATATGTTATATCTTATTATGCTGTTCTGGCCTCTTCCAATCTGCATAGCCCCACCGTTCATGTGGCGGAGAGCTTTGTTGTTTTCAAAATAATTGTGTTCGACTACGCAGCTTTTTCCATCAAGGGCAAGTCCTCCACCACTGCCTCCAACTGTATTGTTTATGAAAGTGTTGTAAATTATGTGGTTGTAATTACCGTTTATATAAATTCCTCCGCCAACGATTCCAGTTCCGTCCCTGTCGCCTGCAGAAGATCCGTTAGCATTGTTATTGATAAAAGTACAATTGGAAATGATGATGTTATTACCATGGCAGCGTAAGGCTCCAATGCTTTCGGCCGAATAACCATTAATGAAAGTTATGTTGTTTAAAACCACGTTATCCGCAAGTATATTCAGGGTTCTTGCTTTGTTCTTACCATCTAATGTATGTCCGTTTCCATTGATGGTCAATGATTTATTGATGATTTCAACGCCGATATCCTTGAAATCAGTGTCATATTCATAATCTGAGTCCAAATCAATGGTGTCTCCAACTTCAGAATTATTAAAAATAGTTTCCAACTCTGTGAATGTCCTTGCTTTAGCAGAATTGCCTGCTGCAATGCTTTCATCAATATCACTAATTGCTAAATTATCATAATTAGTATCAGGTTCTTCCAATTCAATTATATCTGTTTCTGAATCTTCGTTTGCAAATGCAAAAGATAATGATAGCAGGAATATTATCAAAAATAATGGAATAATTTTTAAATTTGCTTTCATACCCATTACCTAACAGTTTTTATGTATATTATTGTTATTTGTTGTTGTATAAATAGGTATTATATTGATTTTAAAAAAAGAAAAATAAATTTGGCATTTAGCCAAATTATTTGATTTTAATTGTAACTTTACCGGTGCATGCCTTATAGGTTTTGTTACCTGTATATTTCAGGGTTCCTTTGAAGGAACCTTTTTTGGTTATTTTAATTTTAATTGTTGCCTTACCTCTTGCATTGGTAGTTTTTGTGTATTTTTTACCATTGATTTTTAAAGTAACTTTTTTCTTTGCAAGGACTTTCTTACCGGATTTAAGGGTTACCACGACTTTTTTAACTGCTGATTTCTTGAATGTTTTTGCAGGGGAACTTATTATTGGTAGCTGCTTTGGTTACATATAGGTAGAATGAGTTTTTGGCAGCGAGATTAGTATCGTCACCTGCAAATTTAACTGTACAGGAGTATTTTTTGATTGCTGAAATTGCAATTTTGGTTTTGTATTTACCATTTGCATTGGTTGTGCCTGTGTAGGTTTTGCCGTTGAGTGAAATGGTAAGGGTTTTGCCTGAAACTCCAGTTCCTCTTGAATTTTTAAGGACAACGGTCAAGTATTTTGTAGTGGTTGTAACAGCATAGTTTTTGTTTAAAGTCTCTATTTTGAGTGTTTCTTTAATTCCTTTGTTGTCTTGGATTTCAACGGGTACACTAAAAGTAACTATTGATTTAGTGGTGTAAGTGACAAAGTCATTATTTTTTATTTGAGAAACTTTGCTGCCTGTATAATAAATCAGTATGTCTGATCCCTTATCAGTTGCGGTGTTGCTTTTGAAAGTATTTTCTGTGACTATGACTTTTGTATCACTTTTAATTGCCCCTCCTCTATTTGATGCACTGCATTTGGTGAAATTATTGGATTTGATTGTTGCTGCACCGCTTTCCACATGGATTGCTCCACCATCGTTAGCGTTTGCATTTGTAATGTTGTTTGATTGGATTGTTATTGAAGTGCCTGTTTTCACTACGATTGCTCCACCGTTAGTTTTAGCGTTTGTATTTGAGATATTATTGTTTAAGATTTTTATGTTATTTCCGTTGATTTGCATGGAACCGGCGTAACCTTGTGTAGCTTTATTGCCGTCAAATTCATTTGTGTTTATTTCCACTTTGCTTCCGTCAATGTGCAATGCACCACTATTTGGCGCACTATTGCTTTTGAACTTGTTGTTTGAAATGGTTGTTTTAGTATCGGAATCAGTAATAGATTCTCTTACAGCACCACCCAGTACAGTTGCATTGTTGCTTGTAAATGTATTGTTGGTAATTGTTGAGTATCCTGCTTCATATAAACTGACAGCTCCACCTCTCATTGCTGTATTTTTAATGAATATATTATCGCTAATTTCATCACCATTTGTTTTATCTAAGTATAAAGCTCCAGCGTCACCTTTGGTTGCTTTATTGTTTTCGAATGTATTTCCTTTAATTATATTTTGACCTGCGGTATTTTGACCTGTGATAGCTATAGCCCCTCCATTTTTGGATGTAGCCACATTATTTTTAAAAGTGTTATTTATGAGGGTATTTTCGTTGTTGTTAATGTTTAATGCTCCTCCGCTTTGAGCAGCAGTATTATTTTCAAAAATACAATTTATGATTGTATTTCCACTCAAAGGACTATAAAATGCACCACCATAACCAGTAGCTTTATTATTGATAAATGTACAATTGATAAGGGTAATGCTACCTTCTTTAGCCCATACTCCAGCACCTGAATCGGATTGTCCATTTTTAAAAATAATGTTTTGTAAAGTCACATCGGTTGTACGAGCCGCAATAACTCTAACTGTATTTTTTCCATTAAGGGTGTGACCTTGTCCATCAAGTGTTATTTTATTATCAATGCAAATAGTTGCGTCTAAATCATAATCTTTATCCAATACAATTGTATCTCCATCTTCGACACCATTATTATTTGCTGCACTAATCTTATTTCCTTTTAATACTTCATTTAGTGTCTTCTGAATATTGGATTCTCCTCCGTCCGTTTCTTGACCAGCATCATCATTATTTACCATGCCATTATCAGCATCATCAGTCGCCGGCAAATCGCCGGTATCAGTTTGATTATCTCCATCTGCAGATACTGCAGATAGTGAGAGTAGGCATATGATGGCTAATAATGCAATAAATTTAATATTTATCTTCATATCCTTTTTCACCTTTTATTGGTTATACACTCATTTTTATTCTTTCTATTATAAATAGGAGTAGTTTAAGGATTTTGGAGCTAAATTGAATGTTTTTTTAAAAAAATTCGTCATTTTAGTGATATTTTTAAATATTGATAACTGAAGTTGATGTATTGACAAATATTTTTGTCATTTTTTAGAAACTTTAATGATTATTTATGTAAACTAATTGCAGTGATTAAATTAAATGTCAATTTAATAATTATTAGCAATGTTTATAGTATAAATTGGTCAAAAATATTCATTGAAGAAATTATTGATGTGATTTTGTGGATTCTCCAAAGGTTTCGGTTATTGTTCCAGTTTTCAACAGTGAAGATTTATTAGGCAATTGCTTAGAGTCAATTGAAAATCAATCTTTAAAGGATATTGAAATCATATGTGTTGATGATGGGTCCAGTGATGGATCTTTTGATATTTTAAAGCAATTTTCATCAAAAGATGCTCGTTTCAAGATATATCAACAGGAAAATTCTGGTGCGGGATCTGCAAGAAATAGGGGCATTGAAGAATCCAGTGGAGAATACATCTTATTTGTCGATTCCGATGATTATATAGAAAGGGAAACCTGTGAAATGTTATATGAACAGGCAAGTCGGTTGGATTGCGATTTAATATTATTTAATTCCATGAGACATTTCCCAAATGATAGGAATTTGGCTTTAATTCATTTCAAGAAAAGCGACGACATCAATTATCAAATTCGTGTATTTGATTATGAATATTTCAGAGACAGGATTTTTGATGGGGAATATGGTGTCATATGGAATAAGCTCTACAAATCCTCTTTTATAAGAGACAATAACATCACTTTCCCAGGGCATAAAATCTACAATGATGTGGAATTCCACATAAAGACAACTCTTTTGGCAAAAAAGATTTCATATGTCGATGGAACCTTTTATCATTACAACCGCTCAGGACATGCATCTCTGCAGACTTCTTTTGTTAAGACAAGCAAGGCAATTGTATTTTTTGACGTTTTATATGGAATTGTTGATTTTCTGGTTGAAATTGATATGTTCAATGAATTCAGAAAGGAGTTCATAAACTTCACTATCTTTGAGCTAAGAAATAAGTTGAAATCAATCGATGATGATAGCAAACAGGAATTTTTTGAAAAAACTAAGGAATTTTATTATTCCCTTGAATTGAGCAGTGATGAGGTAAATAGCATTCCTTATGAGTACTTTATGCATTTTATTTTTGTAGTCAACTCAAAGGATTATGAGGAATTTATAAAAAATGAGTAAAAAAATAGAAAAATCGAATTTCTATTTTTGAATTGCTTGCAAAATGGCATCTAATTTATTTTCGAGATTATCCATTCTGTTTTCTAGTTTTTTTGTTTCACTGACTTCGCTAGAGCCGGTTTTATGAGCAACCAGACAAGCGTCATGCCATGGAGCAGCTTTGTCACTGCCGTTTACTTCAGTATGCAAGACTTCCAAATCGACATATTTTGCCATAGCTGCAAGGCCGTCTTCCCTGAATCTATAACAGTTTGGCATATTTCCGCCATGTTTTGGACCTGCTGCAGGTGCAATAATACACACATAGCCTCCAGGTTTTAAAACACGTTCAATTTCGCTCATTGTCAACCAGAAGTATTCCAAATGTTGGAATAGTTGGCCGGAAATTACCACATCATAGCTATTGTCCTCCACTTCGGTCCAGTTGTAGATGTCGCTTACGAGAATGTCCACATTATTTCCGTCTTGGAAGTCCAGTCCTGTATAATGCCAGTTTTTTTCGTTGAATATTTCGCGATAATTGAATTCACCGGTGCCGTCTAAGGATCCCACATCCAAAATTCTTAAATTGGCAGAGGTGTTGAGATATTTGTTTTTAAACCATTTCATTTTTAAGTATGAGCTCTTATGCATGTTATTTTCTCCTATAATTATTTTTTTTATATTTTTATCATATTATTTAAATTTAATCTAAATTGAAAAACGATTGTGAAGCTTGTTTCTAATAAACAGCTTTTCTATAAACTCTATTTTTTTCTCAGGCTCTAAATTGAGAATCAAATCGTTTATTTTAGCAGTATCTAAGCTTTCACCATTTACGACATCAAACATGAATATTCTGCTGTTGTAATCGTCATAGTTCACTGTTTCTTCTTCAGTAAAGTTTCCGGTGTACTCTTTTGTAAAGAATACGTCGTCACGAACGGCTGTTGCAGGATTTCCGGAATATAGTTTGTTGGATTTTAATATTGAATGTTTATAAACATGTGAATTGTTGTTGATGATGGAACCTGAACCGATTCTTGCACCCATTTCAACGTAAACCTGATGCGCTAGCCATACGTGGTCTCCTATAAACACACTTGCGCTGTGATTGATTCTTTTTTTGGAATTCATGTCATAGACGATATGCGCATCGGCAGTTCTTGCATTGAAATTACTTCCGACTATACAGTCGTCGCCCATGATGAAATTCTGATGTTCCTGAACATTGATGTGCATTGTAGGGCTTAGCTTGTTGTCCTTTCCGATGAATACTGTACAGTTCTGGAAAACATTTAGGTCTAAAGCGTAATTGCTTTTTGTATATCCAAGATAAACAACAGAATCATTCCCATGAAACCTGATGGAACTGTTGACAATGTTGATATTGTCTTCACAGACCAAAATGTTATTTTTTCCGGTAAATGCTATTGTTGTATTGGATAGTTTAGGATTTCCTATAATTTCATTATCTCTTAAATCGTCACGATTTTTAATATCCTTAATGGATTCCATAAGTCACTCCTTCATTCATTTTATTTTTAAAATTGCATCATAAACACGTTTACAATTATTTTTATCGTTATACCTATAAAATTTATTCGCACGTTCACGATAGATATCTTTCATTTCACAGTCATTATTCAAGTATTCTTCGATTTCATCGATTAGTTTGTCTTCATCTTTTATGACTTCACCGAAGCCCATAGTTTCATAATCGAAGAACTGGTCGCCAAAGTGATAGTCATTTCCGTATTGGTAGTACAATAAAGGCTTTTTGATGTATGCAAAATCAAAGGCAAGGCTTGAATAGTCTGTAATCATCAATGAAGAATTGTTGAACAGGTCCTGATATTTGCTTTCGCTGTCGATTGTGACATAATCATTTTCTTCGAATAATTCAATGAAGCGGAATGTATTTGGATGAGGTTTGAATATTATTTTATATCCTTTGGATTTGGCCAATTCTATTAAGCGTTCGTTGTTGATTAGTGAATTGAACCTTAAGAAATATTGTGATTTTGCAATCTGGTCATTGTCCAAATGAATAAGGCTGCGTCTCCAGGAAGGCATAATAAGAATCTGTTTGCTTTTGGAGTTGTTTTCTAAATTGTCATACCTTGGAAGCCCCAATACCTGCACAATTCCATCTCTGTAATGATATTCGTATTTTTTAAATGATTCCGCTTCGATATCTGCAGTAGTAACTAACAGTTGCACATTTTTATCATATTTCCTAAGCCAATTGGACATGTCGTCCTTTATGACTCCATGCTGCAGGAATATCTTGTCTGCATTGGCAATTCCTGCGTATAGCTGGATGTGCTTTCCAAAAAATGGGTTCACGTTTTCATCATCCACCTGGGATGACACGATCTTGTCTGCAAATATGTACAGTAGCCTTTGCTTAATTGAATAATATGGAATCACGTTATTGAATGTCTCTGATAATCTATTGAAGTCTTTTGATTCCTTGGAAATAGTAAAGTATTTGTCGATTCCGTCTTCCATTTTGCTTGCGTATCTGTAGAAATGTTCCGCATTGTCGTCAGCCATATCTTTCCTGTCCATAACCATCCATATTTTCCGGTTCCTGTAGAACGGAAATAGGATTACATATGCCAAATGGAAAAAGAACGCTGAAGTCCAATATGGCCATCTGTGATAAATTAACCTTAAAAGAATGCGCAATTCATATTTTAAAAGTTTTAAATAACTGGCTTTAGTTATGAAAAATGTGTTGTCTTTAAATGATATCAGATAATCGTCCCATACAGCGCAGGTGGAGAAATGGGATAGTCTTGCATGATTTAAGAATTTTACATACAGGTCAATTGGGATGTCCCTGCCATGGTCATGGAACCTTACCTGAAGCTTGACAGTTGAATTTTCACTTGAGTCAACCGGAACTTCGAAATCAAAGCAGAGTTGGGATTCTGAATATGATGATTCCCTCCTGTTGCTGTAGCTGACGATTTTGGATTCAAAAACCTCTTCGGCTCCATTAACGGTCTTGATAAGCACGATATCCATATCCTTGCTATTGAAATATGAAGACAGCACTCCTGAAATGTATAGGGTGTTATTTTTAATCTCTACAATGTCCAAATAAAAGATATGGTCATTTAAAGTATCCAGCTTCTGACCGGGAATGCTGATGGAGACCTGATCATTTTCAGTACTTAATGTAAAACCATCATATTTGATTCTGTACATGTGGTTCCTGACTTTATAGGGGTCTTCCTTAAAGTGGAAGTTTATAACTTCATCGTCGATGTTTGCAAGGACATATCTCATGTGCTGATTAAATTCTTTGGAACGTATCCCACCTTTTCTTTTGAATAGTCGATTAATTCTCGGAAATATCCTTTTAGGCGGCCATTGAAGAATTCCTTATCCTGAATAGTGGTATCAATGGTTGAAGACTCATCAAAACGCTTGCGATAGTTGTAACCCGCCTCTTTAACAACTCCATATGCTTTTTTCTCAAGCAAAATCTTATTGACCATAACTGAATCTTCAGAGCTGATTAATGTGGTGTCGAATTCAAACTTGTCGAAAAGGCTTCTTTTAAACACTGCAGATGAAGCGGACAGCTGAGGATAGTCCCAGTATTCATCAAGATTAACCACCATTGTCTTTTTGAACTTATAGTTTAAAAGATGATTTCCCGTTTTTCTTCCGAAGAAGTACATCGGAAAGGCAACCAGATCGATTTCGGAATAATGCTGTTCAAAGAAGTTTATGACATTGGAAAAGGTATTTTTCCATAATGTGTCATCGGCATCAAGGAAATTGACATATTTTCCGGTTGCATATTGCAGCCCCACATTTCTGGCGGTGGCCTGTCCCTGATTTTGCTGATGAATCACTTTGATGTTGTCAGGGTATTTCTTTTCATATCTTCTGCAGATTTCCAGTGTATCGTCCCGGCTTCCATCATCAACCAAAACAAGCTCGATATTTCCTCTAAAATCAAGGGTCTGCCCAATTACAGAGTCAAGAGTTTCATGGATGTAATCTTCTGCATTATAACATGGAATAATTACGGAAATCAATTTGTCGCTGGTTTTCAGATAATCTGAATAATCTTTTGAATTCAGAATTCTGCTGATGGCTAAGGTATGCTGAGCACTTAATTTGGAAAAGATTGCCTCATCATGAGTCAAATCTTCCAATTCTTTTTTAAACTCGTTATAAAACTCTTCTTTGTGTTCATCTGAAGTAATTGCGAAATAGTGAAAAATTCTTTTAATGTATAGATTCACGACATCAACTTTGCAGAATTGCCAGCAATCGGCGGCAATCAGTTTTTCCTTTATTGACCTGAAAGCGAAGAGTATGTCGGTATAGTCACCATAGCTCTCCCCCTTTATGAAACGGTTATTGAATCTTCTAACATAAAGAGGGTCCTTGACGAGTGAAATCCTATCCGCTTTTAGGATTGTATCGTAGAAAAATATTTCATCATGAAACTTGTTTTCGGTAAAGTCAATTTCATTGTCCTTTAGAAATGAAGATTTGAACAGTTTATTGAAAGGTTTAGAATAAATTCGTGTAATGACATCAATAATATCGTCACGATTGAAAACGTCTTTTTCCAATCCTTTTAAGATATCTAATGATAAATCATGCAGGTCTTCATCAAATTCATTTGTTAAATCATCATGTGAGGTCAATTGGCACATTGCAATATCCAAATCATTTTTTTCAGATGCATTGGCTAATTTTTCAATCATGCCCTCATTAAGATAATCATTGCTGTCTATAAAACTGATATACTTTCCGTCGGCCTCATTGATTGCAGATTCCAAATCATTTACAACTAGGACATCATTAAATTTCTCACAATATTGCCCTATCAATTTATCGATATTATTTTCTGCATTGTTGACTAAAATAATTTCTAAATCTTGGAAGTTCTGGTTTAAAACACTTTCAAAACATGTAGGAAAATAAATAGAGTCATTAGAAACGGAAATAATTACAGAGACTTCATTCATAATAATATATTAGAAAAACATATTATATATAAATTGATTTCAAATATAATAATCGAGGAGTTTTTGTGTCGTTTAAAGAAAAGATTTTATCCAAAAGCAATTCTTATGCATATTACAAAAAGGAAAACGAAAGGCTGACAAATGAGAACCAATCTCTTAGGAATGAAATAAAAGACCTAAAAGAGAGCAAGCAGAAGAATTTAAAAAATGAGTTTTTTGAAATTTATGACGATGCCAGTTCATTCTGCAATTGGAAATACTTAGATTACTACCTAAAAGATGATTTTGAGGATATCTTAAAGAATGTTACCGAAAATTTGGACAGCGACGCAAAAAGAAAATTCAAACTGATTCTGCTTAGGGTATTGATGGTGAACATGATTAGACAGGACTCATTGTATTTTGATGAAGAGCTTGAAAATCAGGAAAAATTCCTTGAGTTTAGGAAAAATAACTGCAAGGACAATAAAATCGGAAAATATAATTTCAATGGAAATTATAATCTGCACATGTTTATTGATTTAGGATTTAACGATGGGGAAATGGATTTTATTAAGGATAAGCATATAATAGATGCAGGTGCTTTCACAGGAGATACTGCCATTCCCCTTTCAGAGATTACAGAAAAAAATGTTTATGCATTTGAACCTTTCCAGGAATCCTTTGATTTGCTTAACAAAAACGTGAAAGATAACAATATCGAAAACATAGTTCCTATCAACAAGTCTTTAGGCGATATAAACGGTGAAAGAACCTTGTTTTTGGCTGGAGATAATGTTCAGGGAATAACCAATGATCCGAATATCAGAAAGCATGACAAGGAAATCAAGGTTGAAGAAACAACAATTGACAAATTCGTTGAGGATAATGGACTGGATATAGGATTGATAAGTGTGGATGTTGAAGGGGCTGAAATGGATTTGCTGAAAGGAGCTATTGAGACCATCAAAAGCCAAAAGCCGATTTTAACAATAAGCATTTACCATAAGGCGTCAGACTTTTTTGAGATTATTCCCTGGATTGCAAATTTAGGTTTGGGATATGAATTTGAAATAGAAAAGGACCATCCATGGCCATTTTTAGCAGATACGGTTGTCAAATGTAGGACAAAATTGATTTAAGATTTAATGATGATGGTGGTTTTTTTTAAAGGTTAAAGAATGGAAAATGATAATTTAATCAAATTTTTCCACAAGTTTCAAGGATTCTTCAATAACCTTCCACATGTCAAAGTATTGATACATTCCTAGTCTTCCACCGAAGATAACATTTTCCTCCTTGGAAGCTAATTCCTGATATTTTTTGAACAATTCCGAATTTTTTTCATCATTTAAAGGATAATAAGCTTCTTCACCCTTTATCCAAGTTTTCGGATACTCTTTTGTAATGACTGTTTTAGGAGATTCTGATCCTTCAAAATGTTTATGTTCAATTATTCTGGTATATGGAGTTTCGGCATCAGTATAGTTTATGACGGCATTTCCTTGATAGTTTTCAATATCCAAGGTTTCAAACTCGAAGTCCAATCCTCTGTAATCGAGTTCACCAAAACAATAGTCATAATACTCATCAATCATTCCAGTAAATAGGATGGTGTCGGCAATATTTAACCATTTTTCTTTGTCATCAAAGAAATTTGTATTTAATTTGACTTCAATTCCATCAAGCATCTTTTCGATGATTTTTGTATATCCTCCCATGGGGATTCCTTGATATAAGTCATTGAAGTAATTGTTATCAAAAATAAACCTTACAGGCAATCTTTTAATAATTGAGGATGGCAATTCTTCGCATTTTCTTCCCCATTGCTTTTCGGTATATCCTTTTACAAGTTTTTCATATATATCTTTACCGACAAGGGAGATTGCTTGCTCTTCAAGATTTTTAGGATTTTCAATATTCGCTTCGCTTTTCTGCTTTTCAATAATGTCTTTGGCTTCTTGAGGTGTTTTTACTCCCCACATTTGATAGAATGTGTTCATATTGAATGGGAGATTGTATAATTCTCCATTGTAATTGGCAACAGGGGAGTTTGTGTACCTGTTAAAGTCAGCAAATTGATTAATATATTCCCAAATTTCCTTTTTGTCTGTGTGGAATATATGCGCACCATATTTATGGACATTAATGTTTTCCACTTCCTCAGTATAAACATTTCCACCAATATGGCCTCTTTTTTCTATAATTAAACATTTTTTACCTTTCTTTGTCATTTCATGGGCGAATACGGAACCGAATAAGCCGGATCCTACAATTAGAAAATCATATTTCATTTTCATTCTCCTTTTCGTAATATTAATTAGATATATGTTGCATCAAATATATAAAAAAGTGTTCTTTATACATCACATAAATTCATTTAATTGATGTTGCAATTACTAGATGCACTTTCAATTAAATAATACAATATTTTTATATGTTTATTCAATTAAATTATTCATTATGGAAAGTTTCAATGACATTAGTGGAACGGAAAAAAGTGAATATGAAAAATTATTTGGGGATGAATTTTTTATTATTGACTCAAATAACATTAATTCATTAGAAAATAAATTATATGGATATGCACTAAATGGTGATGAAGTTATATATGATGCAAGCAAGGTCAAAAAAGAATTGGCCGGAGAGGGTGCATATGTTTACATAGATGTCAGAGATAATGATATTTCTATTTTTCAGGATATTAACGGAAGTTATGGATTATATTTATTTAGGAAAGATGATTATTTTGCTATATCCAATTCATTCCTTAAATTAGTGGAATTTTTAAAACATGATTTTAAATTAACCCTGAATTCAGATTATGCTTATGGATTAATTTCTGCAGGATTATGTTCACATATTTTTGAAAAAACATTAATTAATGAAGTAATGTCCATACCTAGAAATTATATTGTGCATATTGATAAGTGGAAAAAATTTGTTTCATTTGATAAACTTGATTTTAAAGAAAAAACAATCGATTTAGATTCCAAAGAAGGACTGGAGGTATTGGATAATTGGTTTTATAAATATATTAATATTCTTAGGTCTATTAAGGCGAAAACCAACAATATAATAATTGATTTGAGTGGTGGATTTGACTCAAGGATGACATTTATTTTCGCGTTATGTTCAAACATTGATTTAAATAAAGTAAAAATTGGGTCTATGAATCATAAAACCAATAAATCAATTCAGGAAGATTTTGAAATTGCAAGTGAAATAGCAAAAGAATTTAATTTTAAGTTAAATGAGGAAGTATTCTTTGAAAAAAGAATTACTTTTAAGGACATTTTAACCATATTAAACATATCATTTAATGTTAAATTGGGTTTTAATAATCAAATGAATTATATTTTCTATAAAAGCGAAGAACCAGTATACTCATTTAGTGGTGCTGGTGGAGAGAAATTAAGAAGTTACAACCAAAAAAATCCTGAGGAATTCTTATTAAATACAGAAAAAAATTCTAAAAGATTTGATAACAGTTTAATAGAACCTTCTTTAAGATTAATGCAATCAAATATTAATAGGGTAGCTGAAGAATTTGAAATTGATGACCCCACTTCAAAAAGAATAATTGACTTATTGTACAGTGAAAATAGATTTAAGAATCATTTTGGTAAGCTATCTGTAGAACGTTATATGAGGAATTTAATTAGATTTACTCCACTTTTGGATTCTGAGATAAATAAATTAAAATTGACAACAAAAAATTGTGATGATGAAAACATTTTAATGGCAGTAATTTTCTTGAGGTACTGTCCAAAATTACTTAAATTCAGAGTTCAGGGAGGTAGGGAAATAGATGCGGAAACTATTCGAATTGCTAAAGAAATTAACAGAATAAAACCATTCAAACCTAAGCATTATGAATTTATTTCAGGACCTCCTATAAATATAGGAGAGATAAATGAGAATAAGAAAAATTTCAATTATCCTTTAGGAACAAATTATGCAGTGAATGAATACTTGAAGAAAATTTTCTATTCAAGAAAATTTGAAATGGAATTTAAGAAATATTTCACAGATAATTTGTATAATAATATCTCAAAAAGTATTGAAACAAAGCAATATTTCCCATTACAATATGCATTTCCAATTTTTTCAATAATGAAAATAATAAATGACATAAAATTCAGCCAGTCCAAAAAGGATTATTCATTTTCATCATGGTTGACCAGTCACATTGAGGAGGAATATGGCAATAATGATAGTGTTCCACCAATTTCAAGAGAGTTGTTATTGAATTATGGAACTGCAAGAATTGACCTGATGAATATGGGAAATCAAGATAATAATATAGAAATTTTAGAAAAATCCGATAACTTCTCTGAATTAACTTATCCAGAATGGCTTGGAGGGTCTGACGGAAATGGTTTGATTATCTTAAGTCATGTAGGTTCATTAAATTTAAAAGTAAAATGCATAAATGATGGGGAATTGAATATCCGCCTTAGATCTAGGGATCTTAAAGATAAAAATCAAAAGAGATTTCCAGTTTTCATTGATTATACAAAATGCACTATTAATGGTGAAGAATTTTTGGAGGATAGTTCTCTAGTTACTCATGGCAAACCTTACCTGATTACCCGTCCTGTAAAAGATTCAGAAATTTTAGACATTTGCTTTGAGTGGAAACCATTTGACAACACTAGTGACTACCAAGATGAAGGAAGGCAAATTCTTCAAAGAGTAGGTAATAAATTAAATAAATATAATACTGCAAGAATTGATGTTTATTTAGATGGAAAAGATAAAACAGGAAACACATTAAAACTTGCCGAAATTGATGATTATACGAATCTATCTAAACTTACTTGGATGGAAAATCCCAATTCAAGTTTAAGTATTACTAATAGGAATAACGCTATAGACTTTAAATTAATTTGTCTTGATGATGGAGATTTGTCCCTTAAATTGAGGGGAGTATCATTCAAAATGGGTAATCAAAGAATTCCTATCTTTATTAATTATACCAAGTTCATTGTCAACGATGATGATATTATTGGGGATAATACTGTTGTTGATCATAATCATCCATTCATTTATAATAAAAATGTTGAAAATGGAGAAATGGTGAAAGTCCATATTGAATGGACGCCTTGTTAATAATTAATATTTTTAATGGAAATAGGGTACACTAGTTATAAATGAGATTTATTTTGTTAAAATTTAATATTAAAAATTTAATTTTAAATTAGTGATTAGTTTTCAGAAGTTTTCATTCACTTCCTTAAATATTGAGATAATTTTTTCAAACACTTCATCATTGTTTTCATTATATCTAAGCATTGACATTCTTCTATGCTTATGAAGTATTTTAGGTATGCTCATGTAATCGCCATAACTGCCTTTCATGTACCTGTGCGGATTATTTGGGCATGGAAACATTCTGTCCTCAAATTTTATTTCTTTGAGAGGGAATAAGTTTTTAGTTTCAATTACTGATCTGTTGATTTCGAGGGCATCAACACCTGGAATAATATATTTTGACCTTTCGAAAGTTAAATTTAATTCATCATAATATTGTTTCAGATATTCTTCTCTACTGACATTTTTAAGTTTATTTCTATACAGATTTTCTTTGCTCGCTTTGACTCTTTGTTTAAATCCTTTTTCTTCATATTCAGTCATAAAATCGTATGGTACCACGTCAATATTAGAAATTATTCTTTTGCCTTTGTATGATTTCATTTCGGAATAAACTCGGATAGCCATAAATGTTTCCACGGGTTGATTATCAATTTTTCGAGGGTGATATGCTATTCTAACATATTCACCAAGGTTGTGCTCATCAATTTCTTTTTGCAGAATTTCTTCGAATTTAATGAAATCTTCCCTAATCATACCGATGTCTGCATCATCATCCCATGGAATAAAACCACCATGGCGGACAGCACCTAAGAGATTTCCAAAATCTATCCAAAACTCTAAATCATATTTGTTACAAACGTTTCTTACAAATTCCATCAATTCAAGAAGTAATGTCTGGAGGTCGCTAAATAATTTCTTAGGTTTTAATTCATAATCTAGGTAAATATTATTAAACAGGTAATTGTATGAATCCAATACTCTATCAGTAATAATCTTATATTGTTCTAGTTCTTTTTTTAATTCTGGAACTTCATCATCTGGATGTTTAATAAGATTTTCCAAATATGCAATTCTTGCTTCTAATAATTCCCTATTTTCAGGCGTGGTTTCATCGGTGTCAATTGATCCAAGTTTAGCATGAAACTCTCTAATGTTTACTTCACGATTGTCATTAAAGACTCTAATAACAAACAATGTTTCGTCAGATGCAACAGTTCTAATTAGATTTCCATCTGCAATTATGGAAACTATTCCATCTTTCCTAGTAAATTCCATATCGTGCCACACGTTTGTTTTCAATGCAACATCATTTTTGAGGTCTTTATTTCTAAAATTAATTAAAGTACCAGTTCCCAAATAGAAGTTAACTAAAACTTGATAGTTTAATTTAAATTTTAATTTGAAGTCTCCAGTTAAAGGATGATTTAAGATAATTCCTTTAAGCATAGAGGACATTTCATGATAGAAATTAATTCCAGTATCTGGGCTGATATTAAATTTGGCTCCTTTATCTATTATCCAAAATTTCTCATCAGTTGTTAAATCAATATTTGAAGTAATTAAATCATATTTTCCTTTATTATGGTTTTTAATCGTATTTTCAATGTTCATCAAATTATTTTTTCGTTCGGTTCTAATTTGATCATCATCTAAAATGATTTTGGTTTTCTCTTGCATATTAACAACCTTTTGTAATTAACAGAATCTCCTACATTATTGATATTATATTTTTTACATTAACATTATAAATCTTATTATATGTTATAAACTCTAAGTATTCTGCGATGATTTTAAAAAAAGGTAAATAGAATTTTAATTTTCATGTTTTCAAATTAAATATCCTTTTTTAAATGGGTTTTTACTATATTTAAAGAAAATTTTATATTAGAATAATAATATAGTTAACTATAATATATCAAACTTATATTGTAAATTATTTTAGTTGATTCTTTTATAAATGAGGTTTTTTAATGGTTAAGGTTTCTGTTGTAATTCCCGTGTATAATGTGGAAAATTATTTGGAAGAATGCTTGGATAGTATTGTTAATCAGACAATGAAGGACATTGAAATTATCTGTGTCAACGACGGATCTACAGATGGGTCCTTGGATATTTTAAACGACTATGCTGCAAGGGACGAAAGATTCACTGTCGTTTCCCAAGAAAACGGAGGGCATGCTGTGGCGACCAATAGGGGAATGTCCATGGCAACAGGGAAATATCTCTATTTGATGGATTCTGATGACATATTAAAGGTTGAAACTGCTCTTGAAGACACATATAATATTGCGGAAGAGAAAAATCTTGATTTTGTGATTTTCCAATCCATTAATTATTATATGGATACAAATAAATTGATTAAAAAAGAAAACTACAGTATGAATGCACTTGCCGATTTCATTGGCGATAAGGTATTCAACTGGCGTGACATTAAAGATTACATATTTACCATTACCGTAACTCCTTGGAGTAAGCTATACAATAGGGAATTCATTGTAAAATCCGGTGCAAAATTCCCTGAGGGGCTTGTTTTTGAAGATAATGTTTTCTTCTGGGAAGTTCTTTTCAGTGCTGAGAGAATATATTTCCATAGGCAACATTATTTCGTACGCCGTTGGCACTCTTCCTCATTTACAGTTTCTGGAGGGCCTCAGTTTAAAGATTCTATTGATGTGATGAGATTAGTTTGGGAAGTATTTAAAAAATTTGGTGTTTTCCACGAATTTGAGGACATTCTTTATCACAGAAGGATTGACCTCGGATACATGAGATTCAGATTAATCAGAGACGAATTTAAGCAGGGTTATCTGGATGCACTTAAGGAATCATTTAATGAAATCAAACAGGAAAGCAACTTTGATGAGGTTTTCAATAGATTGTCCAAACGTGACCAAGCAATATTCAATTATGCGCTTGAATCAGAAACTCCTGAGGAGTACAAAAACATAATGGAGGATTTCGATTCTGGAAGATTGAGAAGAATGGCTCCTAGAGACCCTAACACTCCTATCAAGATATCAATCATGATGCCGGTCTACAATCTTGAAAATTACCTTGATAGATCAATTGGAAGTATCATTAGCCAAACATTGGATGAACTGGAACTCATTTGCGTTAATGATGGCTCTTCAGATAACTCCCTGAAGATTTTAAGGGAATTTGAAGAGAAATATAATTTTATTAAAGTATTCACACAGGAAAACCAGGGTGCAGGGCCTGCATTGAACCGCTGTATTGGTGAAGCCAGCGGGGAATATATCGCATTCCTGGATGCGGATGACATCTATGTTGATGATACTGCTTTGGAAAAAATGTATAATTATGGAATTAAAAATGATGCAGAAATTGTCGCAGGAAATCTCAAGAGAACCAATCTGAAAGGAGATTTAATGGCAAACTTCAATTATGATGTCGGCAATTATGCATATTGTGATGATTATGGCACAATGGACCCGAAGGATTATGGAATTCCTTGGGCATTTTATAAAAATATTTACAAAAAATCATTTTTAGATGAAAATAATGTCAGATTCCCTCCATTTAAGCGTGGTGTGGATCCGGTATTTTTAGCAAAAGCATTGGCTGAAGCTTCTGTGATTTACACAGTGCCTGTAGACTTATACGGATACAATTGGAGTATTGGAGGAGGATTCAATAACAAGCTATTCGATTATTCATTTAAGAAAAACCATCTGATTGCTTTCAAGTCTTCCTTTGACATTTTGGAAAATGCAGGATTTAGTGAAGTGGCCCACAGGTTTAAAAAAGAAGTTATAACATATTTAACTCATTTCGGTAATGAAAATGACCTTGAACTATTCAATTTGGTTCATGAAGTCTTTGGTGAGGATGAACGCTACTTCGATGACTATTCCGATGAGTTCATGCTTTACAAAGTAAAATTGATATTGAATAACATCAATGACCAGAAATTTTTCATTTATGCTAAAAATACTTTAAGCGAAACTCCAATTTGGGAGAACAATTTACTAACCAACAGCGTAATTAGGGAAGTCTTTGTTGTGCTGTCATCAAATTCATTTGAAGAATACAAACTCAATTTACATAAATTTATAATTAATGAATCATCTGGAAATGAGTTAGTGGCTGCTAAAAAGATATTCAATCCTGAATTTGAAGTGCAAGGTTTAAGCAGTGCTGCAGATTCATTAATTGATGGAAGAAACAGTTTAAATGAGAACATTGCTTCATTATTGGAAAACAATGAAAAATTAAAATTAAAGATTTATAAATTGACTGAAGATAACAAGTACCTGAAAAAAGAAGTAAGTGAATTAACGGAATTAAATGACAAAAATAATTCTTCAACAGGTTCAAAAATTAAAAAAACATTAAAATTGGGTAAATAATTGGGTGGTTTTGATGGTTAAAGTTTCTATAGTGATGCCGGTTTATAACGGTTATAATTTTCTAGAAAAATCAATAGAAAGTGTTGCAAAACAAACATTGAAAGATGTGGAGCTAATCTGCATTGATGACGGTTCTACCGACAAGTCTTTGGAACTCTTGAATGAATTGAGTGAAAAATATGATTTCATCAAAATATTGACTCAAAAGAATCAAGGTTCAGGAATAGCTAGAAATAACGGTATTAAAAATGCCACTGGAGAATATGTCGCCTTTTTAGATGCCGATGATGAGTTTTTAGATGCTGACGCATTGGAAAGAATGTATAATGCATCCAGTATCAACAATGCGGACATGATTTCAGCTAATCTTCAATTCATAAATGAAAATGATGAAATCGTTGATAACATTTTCTATAATAATAAGGATTATCTATTCATATCCAAAGAGGATGTTATTTCACCAAGTGATTATGGATTGCCTTTATCTTTCTATAAGAACATATTCAAAAGAAGCTTCCTATTGGATTATGAGATTTATTTCCCTGATTTGAAAAGAGGACAGGATCCTCCATTTTTAGCTAAAGCTATTGTTTCAACCAGTGAAATCCCAGTTATTCCTGTTGATTTGTATGGTCATCATTTCCAATCCGGAGGGGGTGCTGAAAGCAAGGTAAACAGTTTCCCTAAAAGACATGACTACATCACTCATTACAAACTTACTTATGATATTTTAGAGAAAAAAGGATACTTTGATTTGGTGGAAAGGTATAAGAAGAAATTATTCATTTATCTCAATAACAATTTCAATAATGATTTTGAATTAACCGGCTTTAAAATAGTCAATGATGTTTTCGGTTCCGGAAACGAGTATTTTGAAGGATTCGAAGATCAAATCGCGGAATTCCGTATAAAACAGATTACTGATTATCTAAGCAGTTCCGATGATTATGACTTTTTTATGAAAGCTAAAAAATTAATTTTAAGCTATAGAATTTGGAACAATAAGCTATTATCAACTCCATTGCTCAAAAAGTGTTTTTTAATATTGACCGCTAATTCTCTTGATGACTTCAAAAACAAAGAGACAAAAATCAATGAAAGAATCAACAATGATGATTCTGCAAAAAAATCCTCCGGTAAGGATTCAGCTATTTTATCAAAATATATCACTGGCAGAATTGACATTAAAAACTTCGGAGGAAAAGACAATAAGGTGGAAGTTATCGAGAATTCCGACATGGATGCAACAGTTACCCAACCTAAATGGTTTACAAATCAAAAAGGTATCGGAACCCAAATTCAAAGTAAAAAGGGCAACATTCGCTTAAAAATACGATGTATCAATAATGGAAAATTAAATGTAACACTTAGAGGTATTGACTTTAGAGATGATTACGACAACAGAATTCCTATTTATGTTAAATACACTAAGTTAATGATTGATGATGAGAACGTTATTGAAAATCCTGCATTTATTTGGCATGATGAACCACTTTCCCATGAAATTGATGTTGAAGATGGTCAAACTGTAGACCTTCTTGTTGAATGGGGTGCAGTTTAATGAGGGGGTGATAAAATGAAACCAGAGAATAAACCTACAAAAAGCAGAGATGAAATTAAAATATCTTATTTAAACAATTTATTAAATCTTAAAGAGGTAACCATCAAACATAAGGATGGGGACCATGGAATCATTCCTTCAGAATTTTCTGATTTAACAAACAATAGAGGTTTGTGGATAACTGATGAGGGAACCTTTTTTGAGAGGGACTATAATCAGGGAATTACTTTTTACCATGAATATCCCTTATTGGAGAAAGGAGTAATTTTAAATTATCCTTTAAAGGGTGATTTCACATTAAAATTCAAGTTAAATTATCAGGTTCTTGTTAATTTTTACTTGGGCACAAAACATTTGATAAACTTCCGAAATAAACAAATGAAAAATGATGTTGCATTGGAAACAAACGTTTGGCATGATATGGAATTTAGCAGAGAAGGAGACATTGTTTCCATTAAAGCTGATGGTTCTCTAGTTAGAACAGTTGTATCTAATGAGGAATTGTTTGTCATTAGGATTTATAATAGTGGCCGTAAAGTCAATATTAAAGAATTCTATGCTAATGTTGCTCCGGTAGCGGGCAGGGAATACATTACTAAAAGTAGGGAAACTCAACTTTTGGAAGATAAAATTTCACAGCTGGAAAATTACATTTATGCTTTGCCTCATGGTGAGGATTTCATTGGTTTGGAAAATAAATTCGAAACTCATGAACAAATATTGGATTCTTATAATTATTATTTTGATACATTGTTCATTGATTATAACTTACAGCCAAAAGGGTTGTTAAAAAGTGTCCAGGATTTATGTGAGGAATTATTGTTTTTTGTCGGCAATGTATGTGATAAATATGACCTTCCATGGTGGATTGATAGCGGTAATATGTTAGGCGGTTTGAGACATGGTGGTTTCATACCGTGGGATGATGATGTTGATATTGGTATGATGAGAAAAGATTACCATGAGCTTAATAAAGTTCTGCCGTTGGAAATTAAGGAACTTAACTTGTCCGATTTTGTTGATGTGCAGTACAGGTATCGTAAATATCAAAGAAAAGATGTTGTAAATGGTTTCCTTCAAGTTTTCGTTAGAGATTTGCCTGATAAAACAGTATTTGCAGGCGTTGACGTTTTCCCATATGACTTTTTAGTTTCTTATGATAATTCTACAATTGGAGATTTATATGAAAAAGCTAAAAACGATTTTTATAAGAAATTAACTGAGGGGTCTGATACAAAACAGTTGTACATGGGGTTAAATGAAGATGAAGTCATGGATGATTATTTCAAAACCTTAAATCTATCCTACGAACCTACAAAGTACCTTGTTCATGGTGTTGAAGGGTCCTTCGGATATGGGGGAACCAATTTGCTTGAAGTATTTGTCATGAATTATGACGATATATTCCCGTTAGGTAAAGTGAAGTATTGCAACCATGTATTTCCGGTACATAATAATCCTGATGCTTATTTGACTCAAGTTTATGGAAATAATTATATGCACGTCCCTAAATCTATAAGATCTCATGGTAGGGTTGATAACTTCAGAAACAGGAAAGATGCAAGCGCAAAATTCGAGGAGTTTCTTTCAAAACTTAAAGAGGCAAATGATAAATTTTAATATTCTTGGCTGTTAATGTCTTAAAATAAAAATTCTTGAAATAATGTAGGTAATAACATGTCTGAAAATGATGAAAATATTGATGTTTTATTGGAAGGGATTTCCAAATTTACAGAAGAGTTAGTTAAGCTTGAAAACTGCTTTGAAAATCAAGATAATCTAATCAATAATAAATTAGAGGGATATGATGCTAAAATTAATAATCTAAACAATGATTTCTCTAATTTAAATGAAACCATCAATAAACTCAAGGAGTATCTGTTATTGGAGCTAGAATCCAGTTTGGATAAGCAGAAACAGATACAACTGAAAAATGAACATAAATACAATGATTTGCTTGTCATTTTAAAAAATAATGATGATGAAAAAATATTTTCATTAAATCAAGAAATTGGGGCATTAAAACAAACATTAGCTAATAAAACTGAAGAAATCAATGAGTTGTCTTTCAAAAATGAAGATTTAAACAGCATTTTAAGGCAAAAAGAACAAGAAACCGATGAATTAAATAAAAAAATTGATGAAGTTTCTTCTATTAAGGATTTGGAGATTGAAAAGGTTTTCGATGAGAAAAATTCTGAAATTGATAATTTAAATATTATTCTGAATGAACGTGATGATGAAATCGTTTCCTTAAATGAAAAGATTGATGAAATTTCTTCAATAAAAGATTTAGAGATAAAAAACGTATTTGAAGAGAAGACTAAGATTATTGATGATTTAAAGAATAGTTTAAAGGAACGTGATGATGAGCTTGTTTCTTTGAAGGAGAAGATTGATGAAATTTCTTCTGATAAGGATTTGGAGATTAAGAGGATTTCTGATGATTTGAGTTCTGCTCTGAAAGATTATGATGAAAGTGATGGTCTTATTGATGATTTAAAGAATAGTTTAAAGGAACGTGATGATGAGATTGTTTCTTTGAAGGGGAAGATTGGTGAGATTTCTTCTGTTAAGGATTTGGAGATTAAGAGGATTGTTGAGGAGAAGGATTCTGAAATTGATGATTTGAATAGTGCCTTGAAGAAACGTGATGAAGAAATCGATGCTTTAAATCAAAAAGTTGGTATTGTCAATGACTTTATCCAAATTGTGGATGAAAATGATAAAATTATTAATGCAATTGGAGATGATATTTCCAAATTTGAATCAGACTTATCTGATAAAGCAGACCAAAATTCAATTTTAAATGATGAGAATGATTTCCTTAAAAAGAATCTAAAAGAAAAAAATGCTCAAATTGATTATTTGAATGAAGAAATCCAAATTTTAAAAGAAATCATAGCAGAAAAGGATAAAACTATTGGTTATTTAAAAGGAGATGATTAATATGTCCAAATTTTATGATTCCAATACGATTCTTGAGATTCTAAGAATTTTCAAGGTAAAAGATGTGGTCTTATCCAATGTATCTAATAGGAATCTGATTGATGCTATTAAAAAATCTGATTTCAATTTAATCAATGCAGATGAAGAAAACAATAATCCCTTGGATGTTCTTCCGGAATTAACAAATTACGATGCCATATTTATAGATGGAGATGCAAATTGGTACACTGTCTTCAATGAATTGAATATTGTAAAACAGTCAAATAAGGATTTCCCATTGGTTTTCATTTGCAATAATGTTTTTCCAAACAAAAGGAGGGATTCATATAAAAATCCTGAATCTATTCCTTCAGAATTCAGGCAAAAATTTGCAAAGGAATTGCCTTTGGTCTATGATGGTGAAACAATTAACATTGTTGATGAGTGTTATCATGCCTGTGAGGAAAACACTCCTAGAAATGGTGTATTAACCGCAATTGAAGATTTTTTAAGCGAAAATTCTCATATTAGTCTCATGAATATCAACTTTGTAGATGGAACTACAATTTTATATCCGAAACTTCAGATTAATGAAAAAAGAATCAATATCATCAATAACTTGACTAAAAATGATGAAACCGAATCAGTTAACTTATCAGATAAATTAATTGAAAATGATTTATTGGTTTCTCATATTAACAAATATAATGAATATTGTGAAAATTTCATTGAGTTTGAAGATGAACTCTCTAAGAAAGATAATCTTATTGCAAATTATGAAAAGGAACTCAGCATTAAAAATTCAGAAATGACTTTAATGGATAGTCAGATTAAGAGTATAGAATCCAAATTAAATCTAAAAGATTCCCAAATTGAAAATTTTGAGTCTAAATTAGTCAATAAGAATGAAATGATAACTACTCTGGAAGACCAGATTAAATCTAATAATGCTGATTTTTCTGAGAGGGAGTCTTCTTTTAATGAGAGGATTAATGCTCTTGAGGGTCAGATTAAATCTAATAATGCTGATTTTTCTGAGAGGGAGTCTTCTTTTAATGAGAGGATTAATGCTCTTGAGGGTCAGCTTGACTCTGCTAATGCTGATTTTTCTCAAAAGGAGACATCATTCAATAGTCAAATCATTTCCCTTGAAAATAAGTTAATGAGAAAGCAGGGTGAATTTGACACATTATCCCGCAACATTAAACAAAAAGACAATCAACTTAAAATCAAACAACATGAATTGGATGATGTGGAAAGGGAATTAAGTGATGTGGAAAGTGAATTAGATAATTTGCAACATAATTATACAAAGCAATTATCCAAATTAGATTCAAATAGGTATTGCATCAGCTGTTTTAAGGATGAGATTTCTAACAATCATTTGGAAATCAACTATCTTAAAAAGAGTCCAATTCTTAAAAAGATTTTAAGTCCTGTAGCTTACTTATATTTAATTTTCAAATCCAAACCAAAGGAGTTGTCATTAAATATTGATTTATACAAAGCTCTTAAGGACAGCAACTGTTTTGATATTGGATTTTATCTAAATAAGAATAAGGATTTAATAGATAGTAAATGGTGTAAATACTTTTCACCAGAATTGCATTATGTTTGTGAAGGCTTTAAAGAGGATAGGCTGTTTAATAAGAGATATTTCAATACGAATTCCAAAAAGGAATTATTGGATTATTTATTGGAATGTGATAAGTAACCATGTGGGGCATTTTTTTAAAATGGGATGCTCCCCGGCGCATGTTTCTCATAAAAACATGTGGATGTGAGTTTAAATATTTCGAATCATGAATAATACCAAGGTGAAAGTGTGATTTCTGTTATTGTTCCAGTGTATAATGTTGAAGACTATTTGCATGTTTGCTTAAATAGTATTTTAAACCAAACTTTTCAAGATTTTGAGATTATTTGCATTGATGATGAATCAACAGATTCCTCTAGTGAAATTCTTGAATATTTTGCAAGCAAAGATTCAAGAATTAAAATTCTTCGCAATGAGAGGAATATTGGATTAGGTCCTAGCCGTAATAGGGGTATTGATGCCGCAAAGGGCAAGTATATAATTTTCTTAGACAGTGATGACTGGTACAGCTTCGATACTCTAGAGACATTTTTCAATGAAGCCGAAAAAAATAATTTGGATATGGTAATGGGCAAGCCTATCGTTTTTTATGAAGAGGAAAAATCTTTTGGCAGGGAAAGATATTATGATGCCGAATTCATGGGCAAATTTGATCATAAGGTATTTGACCATTGGGATTTGGATAAAACAAGGTTGTTTGACATTCCAATTGCCGTTTGGAATAAGCTATACTTAAAATCCTTTTTGGATGAGAATAACATAAGGTTTCCCGATGAGGATTATATTCATGAAGACAATCCGTTTTCATGCAGGGTAATGACTCATGCTAAAAGAATCTCTTTTATAAATAAGTATTTTTACAATCGTCGAAGACGTCCTGGTTCTTTAATGGCTTTGAATGATGATAGGTTATTCGATAACATTGCGATAGTCCGTCTTGTTCTTGATGTTTTCATGGAAGATGCTGAACTTTATGAATATTATAAGAAGGAAGTGTTGACTTATATCTTCAAAACTGTTTTAAATTGGAAATACCAACAAATTGAGGACCAGTACAAGGAAAGGTTTTTCAGTGAAGTTCAAGGGGTCTATAGGACCTTCATTGAAGATTATGGATTATATAATGATATTAGGGATAATGTTGATAAGGAAATTCTTGATTTTTTCAAATTTGAAGATATCGTCTCAGAAATGTTATAATATATTAATTACCTTTTTCAATTTATTATTTTAAAGTCAAACGACTTAATTTTAAATATTATTAAATAAAAATATTCAATCAATCATAAAATGGGTTCCTATCGGATTTTTAAATTAGATAGATTTATAAAGTTTACTTTACTAATAATAATATATAATTTATATTTAATGGGTGCGTTTATGGTGGATAACGATGTTGAAAGTCATGAGTTCCAGAATGTAGGGATATTAAAAGCCAAAATGTTGAGTTCCTTTTCAAATTATTTCAATGAACTTTATGACAGTTTTCTTAATGAGGACATTAGTTTAGCCGAATTTATAGATAATAAGAATTTATTCGTTGACCAATGGGGTTTCACACGCATCGATATTAAAAACAGAGGGGATTCTGCCAATTCTATAAAAGTTATAAATCTCGATGATGATGTTACGGTATCCTCTGCAAAATGGCTGACCGATGAAACAGGTGAAGGGTTTAAGATCACATCCCGAAAAAATAAGTTAAGAGTTACATTTCGCTGTGTCAATGCAGGCGAGCTAGTTTTAAGATTCAGAGGTCCTGAGTTTAGGCACATATTAAATAAGAATAGGATACCTGTTAAAATTTTCATTTCTGATGTTAAATTAAATAATGAGACAGTTTTAACCGATAAGCTATTGTGGCATGATGATTCGGTTTCATACACATATTCCTGTGTGGATGGCGAGATTATCACAATGGACATCGAAACAAAATTCATTTATGATTATTTCCCAAGCCTATTGGATTTGTGCAATAATATTGTCGATGATGATGATTTCATTTCGTCTGTAAATAGTCTAAAAAAATATTTCATAAGCAATGGTGATGGCAATCCTAAAGAATTTAAGGACGTATATCTTGATAATCATTATTTGAATCAGAAATATGTCGAATTAAGTAGAAACGACAAGTCCAATATTGATGATTTTATGGATTCCAATAAAAATCTATATGACATCCTAAATATTGTTAGGCAGGAGGATAGCCAAATTTTGATTCAGCAATTCCAGGAATTTTTAAATGTCTCATCATTCAACGGTGCCTTTGATTCAAATAGATTTAAAAATCTGCTTATTTACATGTCAGGCAGGGTGGATATCATCAATTTTGGTGAAGACTGCGATGTCGAGCTTGTCTACAGTTCAGATAATGAGAATAACATCCGCATTCCTCACTGGATTAAAGGGGGATCTGGTGTTGTAGTCGAAAGCAACAAGGGAATTTTGGATGTGATAGTTAGATTTGTCGGTGATGGGAACTTGAAGCTTTCATTTAGAAGCACAGACGTTCGTGACAAAAATAAAAAGCCTAGATTGCCGATATACATTGACTTTACAGATATAAAAATCAACGGCAAGCCAGTTTTAGATGAAAGGAAATTGGTAACTCACAATAAGCCATTTAACTTCAATAGGAAGGTTAAAGATGGCCAATCCATGTCCATACATATGGAATGGACTTCATTTGACCCGAATAATTCCTCTTTTGAGTAATTTTTAAAAAAGTTCTTTAGAAGTAATTAGGTGATATTCAAAAGCAGATATTGTTAAATGTCGTTTAAGTTTCAAGGAAAGTTAATAATTTTATTTATAGTAAGTAATATGTTCTATTTTCTTTTTAGAATATATATTTAAATACTTATTCCTATAAAATTATATTTATTAAAGTAATTTGAGAATTTATCCAGTTTTCCTTTATTTATTTTGAATTTAAAGGAATTCTCCAAATAAAATTGGATTTTCAAATTTTTGGTGTTATGATGAATCCGTCAGTATCAGTTGTTGTTCCAGTTTATAATGTTGAAATGTATCTAAAAGAATGTTTAGACAGTTTAATCAACCAAACATTCAAGGATATTGAAATTATTTGCGTCAATGACGGGTCAACAGATAATTCATTAAATATTCTAAATGAATATGCATCAAGAGATGAGAGAATAAAAGTATTTTCAAAGGAAAATTCAGGTCCTGGTTCAACCCGTAATTACGGTATTGACAATGCCCAAGGGGAGTATCTGCTGTTCGTGGACTCCGACGACTGGTTGGATTTGGATGCCATCAAGATTTTATATGAAACATCTAAATCTCAGGATTTGGATTTGCTGATCTTTTTGGCTGAAGACTATGATGACCTTCAGGATAAATTTTATGAAGAGGATTACTACAATAACTCATTATTGCCAAATTCCCTTGATGAAACCGTATTTAATCATAGGGATATTCAAAAATATCTATTTTCTATAGCTGTTGTACCCTATAACAAATTGTACAGACGCAGCATACTTGAAAAATACCATATTCGTTTTCCTGAAAACATTTTTTTTGAGGACAACCCGTTCCATTATGAAGTGCTTTTAAGCTCAAGGAAAATGTCAATATTGAGAAAGCATTTTGTAATGAGACGTAGGCGCGAGGATTCCATTACTTCAGATATAGACAAGAAGTTCTTGGATGTCATTGAAATCAGCAACATGGTTCCGGACGTATTCCGGAAGCATAATCTGTTCAATGAATATGTTGTGCAGATAGTGGATTTCAAATTGCGTTATGTCAGCATGTGGTATGACTTGATAGAAGAGAAATTCAAGCCTCAGTACTGGGAATTGATGCATGACGATTTCTTAAGGATTTACAATGACAAGCAGCAACATAACCTATTTTTAAATAATCTTGTGGACAAATATAGGGAATTTTATTCGGCCGCTTTAGAATCAAACAGCTATCAGGAACTCGACATGCTGCTTTTGTCAAATCAATTGGATTTAAAAAAGAAAAATCATATGAACCAGATTGATAAAGAAAAAAGAAGAATTTACAACCGGTCCCGTGTACTGGATTCAATGGAAGAGGACCTCTTGAATAAAAATGCGAAATTGGTCGGGGAAATCAAGAGGGTCGAATCTAAGGAAAAGATTCTTGACATCAAAAATGATAATATTGAACGATACTTTGCAGAAAAGAAAGCCTATTATGATGCCCGTGAGCGTGAACTGGTGGAACGACAGGCAGATTTCGAAAAGTTGATTTTGGAAAAAAACGCATTAGTCGATGAAAAGCAGGCAAGCTTTGAAAGTTATGTGGAAGAGAAGGAAGCCTATCTTGATAAGCGTGAGAAGGAATTGGCTGATAAGCAATCAGAATTTGAGAATTTAATTTTAAAAAGGCAAAAAGAGTTAATTGAAAAAGAAAAACAATTAAGCGAAAGGGAAATTAGATTTAATGAGAACATGTCCAGAAAAAATGACATGCTATATCTAAAAGAGATGGAGCTATTGGAAATCGCTTCAAATCCAAGCTCAAATTCACGTCAAAACTTTGCTAATGTCGGGCCGAAAATCTCAATAGTCATTGCAGCATATGATGCAGAGAAATGCCTAAAAAGATGTTTGGAAAGCGTTTCAAATCAAACATTAAGAAATATTGAGGTTGTTTGTGTCGATTGCGGATCAATTGATGATTCTTTAAAACTATTAAATGATTATTCTAAACTAGATTCAAGGGTGAAGGTTCATGCCCAGAATAATTTGAACATTGCCGAAGCCAAAAGATATGGTTTCGAAAAGTCATCAGGGGAATATGTGATGTTCTTAGACGCTTCAGATTGTTTAAAGATGGATGCATGCGAAAGTGTCTATGCAGATGCTAAACTAAATAATGTGGATTTATTGATTCTCTCAAATGATGATATCGATTTGGAGGGCAATGTTTTAAGCCATAACAATATGGGAAGCGAAATGTTCAATATTCAGGCAGCCGGTTGTCAACAGTTATATAAACGGGAATTGTTGAAAGGTATTGATTTCTTTGATGAGGTTCCCTTATTTTGGGAGGCTGCATTGTCATCAAATTCATTTAAGATAGATAGTAATCGATGCATTGATATGGATGCCACTTCAAACAACTCATTCAGCATAATATCAGATATGAATAAGATATTTGACATTTTCAAAAGGCATGATGTTGATGGACAGTACGGCAAGGAGTTAATCAATTATAAAATCAGATCAGTTAAACAGTCATATTATTCTTTCGATGAAAGTGAAAAGCAAGATTTCTGGAACATGATGCAGAATGATTTTTCAAAAATTAAAGAGGAATCCATAGAAGATTTAACAGATGAAAATAGGGATTTCTACAATAAGGTAATCCAGTCCAGAAGCTTCAAGGAATTGGAATATTTGGAAAAATATGGAGATAGCATATAAGTGATAAAATGAGTCCCAATAAAAGATTTCGAGATGATTTAACATTAATTGATGAGTTGGACAATGAGGTTGAAGATTTATACATCACTTCCAGGTTTCCTCCACTCAATGACGTAAGCGGAATCGTTTTTTCCAAAAGAATCATGGTTGCAGGCAAAAAGGTCGATGTATTATGTTCTGATTTTATTGGAGATGAGGACAAGTCTTTTGATAAATTGATAAACAATTTCATCTCTGAAAAATTCCTTCTTGGTGGGGATTTTGCTCCAAACACCATCCCTGAAATCAATTACTTTAGAAAGGAAGGGTTAAAGAGATTAAATGAGTCCGGCAAGAAATACAAAACAGTTGTAAGTAGGGCCTGGACTATCGAATCACATTTTTTAGCTTTGGATTATAAGCTCCAGAACCCGGACGTCACATGGATTGCCGAGTTTTCGGATCCTATTGCTTATGATATGAATCGTGCTTTCAGGGGCAACAAGCCATATCATCTTGATGATGACTTTGTTGAAAAGCTCAATGAACTGATTTCAAATATTAATAAGGAGCAATTTGGCGATAACGTTGATAAATACTTCCCAGATGTCAAATCTGATGAGGAAGTCTATTATTTAGTTGAATACCTGCCATATCTTTTTGCAGATGTCGTCAGGTATACAAATGAAATTCAATGTCAGGTCATGCTGGACATGTTCCCAGTTGACATGAGGGAATTTGTTTTGAAAAAGACTGAAGTTTCAGTACATCCGACATTGGATTCTGAATTTTATTTCCTCAAGAGTTCCTCATATGATGTTGATCCTAATTATTTAAATTTCGCATATTTCGGAACATATGTGGGAAAAAGGCACTTAGAATACTTATTCAAATCATTTGAAGAGCTGAATGATGATGTCAAATCTAAAATAAAACTGCATATGTTCGTTCCAAATCCAGACGTCCTGAAGTTAAACGTTAATGATTTGGACATGAAGGACAACATTGAAATAGGTAAGAAGCTTCCATTTTTGGAATTCTTAAACTTAACAACTAAAATCGATGTTTTGATTGTAAATGACACCATAACAGAGGGTGCTTTTGACATAAATCCATTTTTGCCTTCAAAAGTGTCAGATTATCTAGGATCAGGCAATGATATTTGGTACATCTGTGAAAAGAACAGCTGCATGGATTTGAAAGACGGAAAATACAAGTCTTATGTCACTGACTATGAATCCTCCAGAAACATGCTTGAAAAGATAATTAATGATAAGTTGGGTGTTGATGGCATATTTGATGAGGTTCTCGACATTGAGTATTACCAAAACAGGCTGACAAACCTGAACAATGTCATTCACGATTTATACGGTCAGAGGATGTATTGGTTTAATCAGACACAACTGTATAAAGGCAAAACAAATGAGCTGAATTCAAGCCTTAAAAGAATCAAACCAATGGAAAGTAAGTATGGCTCCCTGGTCAAGGAAATGGATGCAAAGGATGAGCGCATAGAATCTTTAAGAAAAGACTGCGATTCTCTGATTGAGGACATTCATCTAAAGGATGAACAAATCAATGCTCTGGCGATTGATGCAAGTTCCAAGGAAGACGAAATTTCTTCCCTCCAAAAGGAATGTGACTCTCTACGTGATGATCTTCGATTGAAGGATGAACGGATTTCTGAACTGGTTGCTGAAGTGGGAGAGGCCAAGAATGAAATTTCAACATTTAAAAGTCAGATGGAATCTGATTATCTGGAAAAGACTAAATTAAAAAATGATTATGATGATTTGCATAAGTTAACTAACGAATCCTTTGAGTTAGTTCAGATTAAGGATGACATAATCAATGATAAGAATAATGAGTTGCAGTTCTATAAGAATCATGGAAACCTGTTTAACAGAATCATATCAAATCCCTTAAGCCATGTTTACATATTCCTTACTTCAGGATCTGAAAGGAGTTTGAATCGTGATTTATACAACGCCTTAAAGGATAGTGATTGGTTCAATGTCGGCTTTTATCTTAGTGAAAATGAGGATATTTCAAGGTTTAAGTGGGTAAGGCTGTTCTCACCATACCTTCATTATGTATGTCACGGATTTGATGAAAAGAGAAGTCCAAACAGAGAGGAAAAAACGGATTTTACCAAAAAAGAGCTGTTGGATAAGCTATTGCTGTTGGGTGAGAACGAGTAAATGAAATAATCCGTTGATGTTCCAACTTGCAATAAAAGTTGCTGTATGTTTATCATTTAAGATTTAAAGCATATTTGATAGTTTATATATGAATTTGAATTTAATTAATCGTGGAATTGTTTAAATATTATGTTTAACTTATAAAAGAATAGGAGGATTTTCTTTGGGATTTAAGGTTGCAGTTGTGATGCCGGCATATAATACGGGAAAATATATTTCAAAGGCATTGGATTCAATTATAAATCAGAGTATGGATTTTAAAAAAGATATTCAAGTCATCATTGTTGACGATGCCAGTTCTGACAATACTCTGGACAAAGCAATTAAATATCAAAGGGAATATCCTAATAATATAACTGTCGTCCATAATGAGACTAACTGCGGTCCGAGCTATGCGAGAAATGTCGGTCTCAGTCATGTTGATGCGGAATTTGTTAATTTTCTAGACAGTGATGATTACATCTCAAGGCATGCATTCAGAAAGGCATATATCTTTTTAAAGAAGAATCCTGATGTGGATATTGCATCCATTCCTATGTATTTTTTTGGAGTCAGAAAAGGACCTCATAATTTGAATTATAAGTTTAAAAAGACTCAGGTTGTTGATTTAAGGCAACATCCGGAATTCATTCAGCTATCCGGACCATCAAGTTTTTTCAGATTTAGCAAACTTAAGGACTATAGGTTCAATGAAAAGTTGAGGGTTTCTGAAGATCCTCTATTAATCAATCAAATGCTTTTGGACAATCCGAAAATTGGTCTTTTGCATGGCGTCAAATATTATTATAGACGAAATGCGCTTGGAAACTCTTTAATTGCAACTTCAACTCATTTCAAGTCTTATTTTACTACAAGGGTTGATGAATACTTCATTGGCCTTTTAAATTATACATTAAATAAGTGGGGTCATGTTCCAAAGTTTATTCAGCATTTGCTGATGTATGACCTGCAGTGGATTGTTGAAATCAAGTCTGTCAATAAGATTCTTGACAAAAATGAAATCGATGAACTGTATGACAAAATATTCTATCTTTTGAAATATATCGATAAAGATGTCATTGACTTTCAGGCTTCCATATCTGAAGAACTAAAGTGTCATTTAAAGCTTTTAAAGGATTATGGTACTGGTTACAGATTAAATAAGGATAGTTTTCAGGAAGATACCAATTTAAGAACAGTGTATATAGACCATTTTGAGTTTATAAATAAAAATCATGTCTTCATTGGCGGGATTTTAACAAATTTCATTAAAAACGATGATGTTTATGCGGTTGTAAACGGCCAAGTTGTCGAAACAACAAAAGTGGAATATCCCCAAAGGGACAATTATTCCCTTAATTTTAATTATGCTTATAATCACTGTTTTGAAGTCGTTTTGCCTATTGGAAAGGATTTAAAGATTTCATTCAAATCAAAAAGGAACAATCTGACCATTGATTATAATCATACTTCAAGACTCAGTAAAACTTCAAAATACAGATTTGGGAAAGATTATCTTGCTATTGATAATGGAGATTATATTGAAATCACAGAAAAAACTTTCAAAAAGTGCATTAAATTAGAACGTGAAGTTTTATCAATGATTTTAAGCGAAAAAAAGCAGGGATGGCGTACTGGTGTAATTCTAAGAATATTGTACTTCATGTCTTATTACTATTTTAAAAATAAGCATCTGTGGATATTTATGGATTTGCCGAATATAGCGGGAGATAATGGATTTTTCTTATTTAAAAAAGCGATTGATAACGATAAACTTAAAGACATTAAGAAATATTTCGTTTTTTCAAAGTCACCTACTCTTTCCGCTAATTTGCCTGAAATGGAAAAATTATATGTTGCAAGTTCACGATGGGATAAAATCAAAAAGTTATTGGGCTTGGAAAGCGGAAATAGCGAATATGATAAAATCAACAAGATTGGGAATGTGCTTCCAAGCATGTCCTTGAAGCATAGGCTTTATCTATTGTTTGCGGATTATATTATTTCTTCTCACCCCGACAATGAACTTATCTATCCATATTGGGGCAATTATTCTCACCTTTCCGGTCTTGCAAAATCCAAGACAGTATTCTTGCAGCATGGTGTGACTAAGGATGATATTTCATACTGGCTCAACAAGTATGACAAGAGGATATCTTTAATCGTTACAGTTTCCGAAAAGGAAAGGGAATCGTTTTTAACATATGATTATGGTTATCCTGAAGATTTTATTCAGGTTCTTGGATTTCCGAGATTTGACTTTTTGGAAAGTTTTGTCGATAGAAAGGAAGTTGTTTTCATGCCGTCCTGGAGAAGGCAATATGACCAGCTTGAAGATGATGAATTCGTCCAAACCAATTACTTCAAAGGCATCAATGAAGTTTTGAATGATGCAGAATTGCTGGAATTTTTGGATTCAAAAGGGTATAAATTCATATTCAAACCGCATAGGAATATTTTGAAATTTTCTCATCTGTTTGATATTCCATCAAATGTTCAGATGGGCAGCGATATCTCTTATACAGATATATTTAATAATTCTTCTTTGATCATTACCGATTATTCATCAGTAGCATTTGATTTCGCTTATCTTGCAAAACCTCTAATTTATTATCAACATGACAAAGATTATCACTTTGATATAGATAGGTCATACTTCAAATATGAAACTATGGGGTTCGGTCCAGTTACTAAAACAAGTGATGAATTAAAACAACAGGTCATGAGGTTGGTTGAAAATAATTGCATCATGGATGAAGAATATGTACAACGTGTCAATGACTTCTTCAAGTATGTTGACAAGAACAATTCGGAAAGGGTCATTGATGCAATCTTGGAGTTGGATGAGAATTTCTATTATTAGATTTTAAGAATAATTTTTTATGTTTCTATAAACAAAAATATATGTAATTATTTTTTCACATGAGGATTTATTATGAATTTAACTGTTATTGGAACCGGATATGTTGGTCTTGTTACAGGGGCTTGCTTTTCTAAAATGGGAAACAAGGTATACTGTGTAGATATCGATGAAACTAAAATTGACGGATTGAAAAAAGGAATTTTACCTATTTTTGAACCGCATTTGGGGACTATGGTCATTAACGGCCAGGAAAGAGGTGATTTGGTCTTCACAACAGACATTAAAGAAGCGCTTGATGATTCCAATATTGTTTTTATTGCTGTTGGAACTCCTATGGCTGAAGATGGAAGCGCTAATCTTGACTATATTTTCTCAGCAGCATCTGATATTGCAAACAACATTACAAAAGATTCCCTTGTTGTAATAAAATCAACAGTTCCGATAGGCACATGCTTTAAAGTTAAGGAACATATAGAAAAAATCCTTGAAGAAAAGAACTCTGATGTAAAGATTGACATTGCTTCAAATCCCGAATTTTTAAAGGAGGGTAGGGCGATTGATGATTGCATGAGTCCTGACAGAGTAGTTATAGGTGCTGAAAAGGAAGAGGTTTTCCTAAAATTAAGAGAACTTTACTCTCCGTTTGTCTTAAATCATGACCGTTTTGTTCTTATGGATGTCAAATCATCAGAGATGACAAAATATGTTGCAAATGCAATGCTTGCAACAAAAATATCCTTCATGAATGAGATTGCAAACATCTGTGAAGTCACTGGTGCTGATGTTCAAAAGGTTCGATTGGGTATTGGATCTGATAAAAGAATTGGATATCACTTCATTTATGCAGGATGCGGATATGGGGGCAGCTGTTTTCCAAAAGATGTGCAGGCCTTAATCAATACTGCACAATCTAACGGATATGAGCCTGAAATTTTATCTCATGTGGAAATTGTAAACCAAAGGCAAAAGCTTGTCCTGGTAGATAAGATAACTAAAAGATTCGGTGAGGATTTGAACGGTTTTACATTTGCCATTTGGGGACTTGCATTTAAGCCTGGAACTGATGATGTAAGGGAGGCAACATCCCTTGTCGTTGCATCTGAACTCATTAAGAGAGGTGCAAAAATCAAGGCTTATGATTCACAGGCAGTTGAAGAGTTTAAAAAAGCAATTGGCGACAAATGCTTGGAATCCATTTCATTTACCAACAACAGGTATGAAACTGTTGAAAATGCAGATGCATTGATATTGATTACTGAATGGAAAGAATTCAGAACACCTGATTGGGAATATCTAAAAGAAAAATTGAATCATAATGTCATATTTGACGGAAGAAATATTTATGATAAAAAAATCATGGATTTAGGTTTTGAATTATATCAAATTGGGTGTTAAAATTTTTATATCCTAAAAACTAATTTTTATACATGACATTAATTGACATAATGCTCAAAAGAAGGAGTACAAGAAAATTCAATGATGAGCCGGTTACTAAGGAGGAACTTGAAAAGATTCTTCAAGCGGCACTTCTTGCTCCAACCAGCATGAATAGAAAGCCATGTAATTTTTTGGTGGTCGAAAGAAAAGAGACTTTAGTTGAACTTTCAAAATGCAAGAACCATGGCGCTGAGCTAATTGCAAATGCTGATAAGGCTATTGTTGTTGTTGCAGATACTATGATTGCCGATACTTGGTGTGAAGATTCATCAATTGCTCTAACTCATATGCATTTAATGGCAACAGAATTAAATTTAGGCAGTTGTTGGGTACAGATTCACCTAAGGGATAAAGATGGTGTAGATGCAGAGGAAGTCTTACGCGATATTGTTAAAATTGATGACCATTACAGGATTGTTGGAATCCTGGCGCTTGGCCATTCTGATGACATTCCGCAGCCTCACACATTGGACGACATTGATAAAAGCAAGATTCATTTTTTAGTTTAACATGTCAAAAAGAGTTTTAATTGCAAACGGCGAAGTCATCGATGATACTTTCATCGAGGATTTCATAAGCACTCCTGATGCTCTTCCAATTCTGTTGATGAACATTTTGGATGAATTCGATGAGGACATTGAATTGAAGCGATTCAATATTTATGAAACCCATCCTGAATTTGAAGAGCTTGACAATAAGGAAATTAGATTGACTTCTGAATTGTTGAAAGAAGGTAAATTTGATGAAGCTGAGGAATTTCAAATTGATTTTGCTCTTGATTTTTTGAATAAGCATCCTCAATTCAAATCTATGATTAAAGGAGTGGAATCGGTGGGTCATAATGATCTTCGCATTGCCCTTTCATCTATCAAGGAAGCGTTTCTTGGAGATTTTGACTACTTTTAACCCTTGGAAAGTTACAATATATTTATATATATTTTTCCATAGAATTTTATTTAGATATAACTACTCTAGGAGATTTTTAAAATGCACGTTAAAGATATTTTGGATGATTTGGATATTAGAATCAAATTGCCACAGCACTGGTATTCAACAGACGTAAGCAATGATTTTGAAGAACCTGAACTTGTTGAGAATGGTGAAATAATTAAGATTAAAGCTGAGGGCGAAAAGGACACAAAAGTCATAGTTATTGATGTGAATGACGGTATGAGTGTCGTTACCGTATTTCCGGATAAAAAGGTCATTGGAGTCAAATATTTGGATAACAAAGATGACTTTGAATATATCGGGCATCCGTCAGATCTTTACTTTTAGAATTGCAACGCCACTTAAAATACCAACCATTGCTCCCACAATCACATCCAGAGGGTAATGCACACCACAGTACACCCTAGAAAATGCAAGGACACAACCGAATATTATTAATAATGCAATCAATGCTTTGTTCTGTTTATATTCATGAATTAAAACGGTTATTATGCTGAAAGTTGATGAAGTATGTCCTGAAGGAAAGGAATTCGGTTCGCTTGGTATAACTAATTGGTTTACATGGCCCAATACCTTGAACGGGCGTTCTTCAACGATTCCCAGCTTTAGACATGCAACGATTCCTGCAGACAGCAGGAGAGAATATAAACATAGCTTGCTTATTCGGGAATATTTTTCATTATTATAATGTCTTGAAATGATGATGGCCAGAATACATAAAACCAAAAGGCTGATAAACCCTCCAACATTTGTTAATTGGGGCATTATCAAATCAAAAATCGGATTTGATAGTGTATTGTTTATGAAATAAAAAATATCAATGTTCGGATTCATTGGTTTAACTTTTCTTTTTATTTGTTAAATAATTTTAGTAGTTGCCTTTTCACAAGTAAAGTTTCAAAATATTTAAATATAGTTAAAATATATTTTTAATCACAATGATTAGGAGGAATTAATCATGGCTGATAAAAAAGCACCTGCAGATGGCTGGCCTGTAATCAGTGGGGATTACATTGTTGGGGACCCTGAAAGTCCCGTGGCTGTTACAACTTTGGCTTCTCATATTGAAGCTGATTTATCTGGAGCAGCAATTGCAGGACCATGTAAAACTGAAAACTTAGGTATTGAAAAAGTTGTAGCAAATATTATTTCAAATCCGAATATTAGGTTCTTGATTTTGGCTGGTGCTGAAGTGCAAGGTCACATTACTGGTCAAAGTATTCAAGCATTGTACGATAACGGTGCGGATCCAGATAAGAAGAAAATTATCGGCGCTACTGGTGCTATTCCTTTCGTAGAGAATGTCCCTCTCGACGGTATTGAAAGGTTCCAGCAACAATTGGAAATAGTTGATTTGATTGATACCGAAGATATTGGCGCAATTCAATCAAAGATTAATGAATGCGTTGAAAAGGACCCTGGGGCATTGGAAGAAGATCCTATTGTTATGGAAGTTGACGAAGAAAATGAGAGACTTGTAATCGTTGAAGATAAGGACGACGATGATGATGAAGAAGATGAGGCTGAAGAATAATTCGGCTTCAACTTTACTTTTTTTTACTTTTTTTTAAAATTTTTGTGATATTTCACACATGTGTTTTTTTGTCTTTTTTTACTAAATACAAAAACTTTATATATGAGTACAACCAAAGTAGTAATTGCCTTTCTTATTGATGTATTTTTCATCAAAAAGTAGGAAAAATAGTTAAGTTTATATACTATTGTATACAAAATATGATTACAAAATTAAATCTTCATTGCAAAAATGCAGATTATTTGTAATTGTATTTTCAAAAAAATATTGTTGAACTCCTCCACAAAAGTGGATTTAAAAAAATAGAGGTGATAATATGAATGATTACCCAACTAACTCCATCAACTGGAGTGAAAAAGTCAAAAACTTAGACGAAAACATCAGGCGTGAAATCGGGCTTGAAGGGGATAATGAAGCAAAGCATATCCTAATTAAGGTCCAAACCAAATCCGCCGAAGCCATCGAACCAGCGTTCATAGTAGGGGAAGATGAAACATTCCTTGATTTATTTGTTTTGTCTCCGCAGGGTGCAGGGATTACATCAACTGCCGTTTTGAAGGACAACATTCAAAGCGTTGGTGTAATAGGCGGCGTTTCTGCTGAAAAATTGGACCCATCAGAAGTACCTGATGAAAAGCCATTGATTGACGATGTTAGCGCATTGTATCAGTGAGGTAGAAATGTCCAGATACAGGCATAATAAAAGGTCAAGACAGTCAAACAATGAGTATTATGAAAGGGAGCAGCTGATTAACCGAAAGATTAAGGAGTTTAAAAACAACTTCTACAATCTTTCAAATCCTCCTATAGCATCTGAATACCACAAAATGGATGCTTTAAGAAAGGAGATAAAATATCTGCTCGGACTTCAGGAGTATCAAGTCTGGCAAAAATCATACAACCGCAAACATGCTTATTTCAGCCAACTCTCCCTTTTTAAATCAATATATATGATGTGGAAACGCTTCACATGCTTTGTATACCTTGAAGAATACCACCACGTTCCCCATCATATTGCTATGTGGGCCAAAATCATTGGCTCAACATTGGTTCCAGGCAGGTGCTTTGGAACCTAATTTTTATATTTTATTAAAATAAACTATAATTAGTGAGAAAGATGCATGATGTAAAACTAAAAGATATTGCAGAGATATACTCTGGTCTTTCATATAGGCGTTATCTAGACGATAACGGAGTGGAATGCGATGTCGTCGTTCAAAGATCCATCAAGGGAGATGGAGTCATCAACGATTTTGAAAAAATCAGGCTAAATTCAGAAATTAAGGAAAGGTTTTTTTCAAAAAAATGTGACGTGTTGATGAGAATGCCATATCCATTTGATGTAGTTCACCCAAACCTGGAAGGCCTTGTAATAAGCGATAGAATCGCCATTATAAGACTTCATAACAACCATGACCCAGCATTTATTGCTCATTTACTCACCAATGCCCATGTTAAAAAACAATTGCATGACATTGGAAGTACAGAAAGAATACCACATATATCCATCAAAGAAATTAAGGAAATCAACCTCAGAGTCCCCGATTATGAAACACAGGTAAAATACGGGGAGCTCCTAAACACCATTAATGAAAAAATCGCCCAGGATTTGAAAGTTGTGGAATATGACAGGCGTCTCAAAGAGGGAATTTTAAACAAGCTTTGGGGGCAAGATGATGAATAGGCAGAAACGATCATCAAACAACACAATTTTCAGAAACATCAGAACCAAACTTAGACAGGCAGACTACTCCCGAGATGTCTCTTATCTTTTGGTTTTTACATTTTTATATAAATACTGTTCTGATTCACTTAAGGATTATTTTTTAAGCGCAATTGAAGATAAGGAAATCACCCTGGATGAAGCTTTCAGAGATTCCTATTATCGGGAAGTATTTAGGGATGATGCATTTCACATGTTCGGATACTACATCAACAATCCCGAAGCGTACATTGATGAAGTAATCAACACCAAATATCAGGAAAGATTCTTTTTATCATCATTCTTTTCATCATTCAGTAAGAATATCGAGTTTGTTCCGAATTCAAATTATGAAAAATACTTTAAATTCCTGTTTGATGCATTTAAAAGGGAAATCAACATTGACAAGTTGGAATATGACTCTGAACATAATCTGCTTTATAAAGACATTATCTATTCCATTTCGAAATTGGATATATATGAAGAAAAATTCCCGTTCAGCGAAGTTTTCAACCAGATTTGCCAATTCAGAAACATCAATATTGACCATGATCCCGATTATGTCAATTATATTCTAACGGAATTGGTCTGTGCAAGCAAATCATCGCCGATGGATGTTTATAATCCGTTTTTGAATGATGCATCTTCACTGGTTAAATTATCAGAGAAATTTCCATTCAGTTACGGCAAATCTTATGGAAAGGGTTATGATGAGATTACCTACTGCGTAAGTATTGTAAATATGCTGATGCACTACTTCGATTTGGATAATGTATTTTTAGAATTCGGAAATTCAATTGATTCAGTCGATATCAATGGAGCTTCATTTGATGTAATCATGTCAAAATTCCCACACATCGGCGGTTGGAGTTCAAAAGCCAGAAATAAGGTTCAGAATATTGAATTGGCAAAGAGGAACAGAAGAAGAAAACTTGAAAATGTACTTTCAAAAAACTTTAAAATGGATGAAAACTCCTTTGCAAACGATTCACAGCTGAATGATGCTCTGGAAAATTTACTCGAACAAATTGATGATGAATTCAACTCCCAAATTCAATTCACAGGCGAGTACGAATCACTCAAGGACAGTGAATATCTGTTCCTTATTAATTTGATCAATTGCCTTAAAAATGATGGAGTCATGGTCGTATCACTTTCCCAAAGCTTCCTATTCAAGAATTCGCTTGAGACATTGAGAAAATACTTAACCTATGAGAATAACTTCATTGACACTATCATAAGCATGCCTGACGTTCTTGGAAGATATTCAAGGCCTGAAATCATTTGTGTATTCAAGAAAAACAAGTCCGATGACAATGTTTTATTCATTGATCTCTCACAAGGTTTCGATACAAAAAGAGCCCATAATGCTTTGCCGGGTGCGTTCAAGAGGAACTTGCTATTGGATGATAAAACAGTCAGCAAACTTGTTAAAACATACGTCAATAAGGAAATCATTGACAGATATTCAAATGTTGTAAAAATATCAGATATTGTTAGAAATGACTTTAATCTGTCTGTTTCAAGATATGTTGACACATTTGAAGGCGAATTCATTCAACTAAGTGATTTGACTCATGAAAAAGAAGAAATCACCTCAAATATTAAAGAGTTAAATAAGAAAATTGATAAAATGATGGATGAATTGGATATTAAGTTTTAGGACGGAATTTCCTGTCCTCAACATTTTTTTTCGTTTGCTTAAAAAAATAAGGTGATAGTAGATTTATAATCTACTAATTTTAATTAAAGATTCAACAGGAATTCCTTCAATTTCGGAAAGGCCTGCTTTATCGATTAATACAGTAACGCATGTTGGCTCTCCGCCAAGATCTTTTACTGTGTGAATAACTTCTTTTGCAGTTTTTCCACTGGTGATAACGTCATCAACGATTACAACTTTTTTGCCTTCTACAGTTCCAAAGTTAGTACTTATTGCACCTTCATCATCGATTTCATCATTGTTTAACCTATGTTTGTTTGGGTGGAAAATAGCAATAGATGTATCCATACCAGTCATATCCTCAATAAAATCCGCCATTAAGGTTGCAAATGGAACTCCACTAACTGCAACGCCCACAATGGTATCCACATCTCCATGGGTTAATGCCATATCACTTAAAGCACCTGATACATAACTTAAACGAGTGGAATTTCCTCCAATGCTTTTCCAGTTGATAGCAAAGTCTACTGGAGCTTCGGTTTTAATTTCAGCTTTTTGAAGTGTTAACCATCTTGCGGTATCCATACTCACATTAAGTTCGTCAGCAATCTCACCGGTTGTAAAACCGTGTTGTCTTAATTCTTGTGCTTTTGCAATTAATTTTTCTTTCACATTATCACCTTAATTATAATTCTTCAAAACTAATTGGTTTATGTTCTTTAGAGGATCTGTTAGCAGCAATAACCATTTTGAGAGCTTTAAGCCCGTCTTCACCAGTTATTTCTGGTTCTATGTTATTCACTACTGCATTTAAGAAGGATTTTAATTCACCTTTTAAAGGTTCTTCATGTTTGATTTGGATATCTTGTGCGAATTTACCGTAAACTTCAATACTTTGCTTGATATAATCCACAGATATGATTCCTGCAGTACCTGTGAGTTCTAATTCTCTACGCTTGTATGGGGTTAACCAGTTAACTTCAATAATTCCGGTTGATTCATCATCAAAGTTTACCATAATCTCAGCATGGTCTTCAAATTCACTGTCATCAAAACTGCAGTTCATTGAACCATAAACCTGAGTCACTTCTTCATCAAATAGATAATTCATAATGTCTAAATCGTGAATAGCCAAGTCTATTGAAACACCAACGTCTTTTATTCTTGGTGGGAGGGGCCCTACTCTTTTTGCAAATGCAGATACTACATCGCCAATTACTCCATCATCAATAAGTTCTTTAGCCTTTTGAACAGCAGGATTAAATCTTTCAACATGTCCTGTTGCAAGCAATACTCCAGCTTCTTTAGCAGCAGCAATCATTTCTTCAGCTTCTTCAACTGTAAATGCAATCGGCTTTTCAACCAAAACGTGTTTTTTGTGTTTGATTGCTTCCATTACCACATCGTGGTGGAAAGTGGTTGGAACACATACGCTTACAGCTTCAATATCCGGATTTTCAAGCAATTCGCTATACTCTGTAAATCCTTTTGCACCATATTTTTTCTCAATTTTCTTAAGCGCTCTTTCACTTACATCACTTACTGCGACTAAATTCGCTTCTTCCATTTTGTGATAGACACGAACGTGGTTTTCACCCATTGCACCTACCCCAATAACTCCAACGTTAACAGTTCTCAATTTAATTCCTCCGTTTAAACATAATCTTGGAAATGTTCCCCAATGCGCCTGCCAAGTTCAAGTGCATTTCTTATAGAACCTTTCTCTTGTTTTTCAGAAAGGATTTCTCCTTCTTTAGTTAATAATATTGAATAAATATTAAATTCTTTATCATTCATGCGAGCAATAGCTCCGATTGGCCATTGGCAACCTACGCCAAGTTCTTCTAAGACCATTTTTTCTGCAAGAACTTCCTGCATGGATATGTAATCATTTAACTTTTGAATTGTCTCTTTCTTATCGGAATCTTTTCTAGTGATGATAGCTAGTGCACCTTGGCCTGCAGGCGGTGTGATATAATTAATCGGAAACACCTCTTTGATGTATTTTGTAAGATTCAATCTTTTAAGGCCGGCTTCGGCCATAATGGTTGCATCCAAATCACTATTAAGCGCCTTATCAATCCTAGTTTCGATATTTCCTCTAATAGGTTTAAGTTCAAATTCTTTATTGTAATGATTACAGAATGCTTCTCTTCTAAGGCTGCTTGTTCCAAGTTTGGATCCCGGTTCAAGTTCTGCCCATGATTTTGAAGAAATAAGCACCTCATTTGGAGATTCACGTTTGGGAACGGCCACTATTTCCAAATCTTCATCCAATTCGGTAGGCAAATCCTTAAAACTGTGGACGGCAAAATCAACCTCTTCCTCTAAAAGTGCAATATCAAGTTCTTTTGTAAAAAGACCTTTTGAATCCATATTGTATAGTTGAGAGGTAGTTATTTTATCTCCTTTAGTTTTAATTATTTCTAAATCAATAGCTTTGCCGGTAATCTTTTGTAAATCAGCACATACTTGCTTGGTTTGGGCTAAAGCTAGTTGACTTCCGCGTGTTCCTACAATCATGTATAATCTCCTATTTTCAAATTCATTTTATAAGGTATAACTTATAAAGATAGTTACATTGTTAATTTTTGAAGTTAATTATTATTAAATGTTTAGAATTTTTTGTTGAATGGGTTATTTAAAGTCTTTAAAAATAGCTTAAATCATCTTTGTGAAAGTTTTTTATAATCCGATCTGTAAATAAAAAGAAGATTTTTATTATTTTCAACTGCAATATCGTATACCTTATTGTAATCTTCAATAACGGGACACTCTTTGGACATTTTCTTAGAAATGCTAAAGCCAACGTTTCCTGTAAGAATTACTTCAATATCTAGACTATCTAAAAATTCGCTTACTTTATCTTCATCAATCTCTTCACAGGTTATGCCATAATCACCGCCGATAGCCACGATATAGTCATCCAAACTGCTGACCATGTTGATGGATTCTTCAATGGCTTTTGTGTTTATTCCGGGGTTTATCTCTTCAATGATGGTTGAGTTTTCCATCTGCTTTTTATTGGTTCTTCCAGGTATTCCTTTGAAATTTTTAATTCCCCTGACAATTTTATCCGGTGGAATTTCTAGACTCAATGCAGTCAAAACCGCCCCTAAAACATTGCTTACATTATGTTTTCCAGGTGCAAATGCTTTTAAAGTGATTTTGCCGCTGAAAATATTGTCGTTTATGGTCTTAACATCTTTAAAGGCAATGCTCATTGTAGTTTCATCCAAGGAATATGCAACATTTTCCAGATATAAGTTGGAAGATTGGTCATTTAATGAGAATGTGTTTACCTTGTCATGCTCCACATCGCTATAATAAGTGTCATATGCATCTTTTTCACACACGACTGTGTTGCATCGGAATACTTGCTTTTTCGCTTTTGATGCGCTGCTTTTTCCTTTGGCTATTGGATAGTCTTCTGCAATATTTAACAGAACTCCAACATCTCCAATGCCGCTTACACCAAGTGATGACTCAAATATTGCAGAATTGTATTTTCTTAAGTTTTGACTTTCAACAATGCCATCTGCAATTTTACAGATGGGATTCGCTATTTTATAAGCTAGGTCAATTGTTTCCTTAATGTTTGCAGGAGTTATTGAAATATTGCGTTTTAACATTATCTCCCTTTCATCTTCATAAAGCAGTGCGCCAAGGCTTGATAAAATCAGAGGATCTTCATCTATTAGGATTTCCTTGAGCATGAAGACGGTTGATGTTTTGCCTTTCACACCTGTAACTTCAACTTTTGGAATGTCATCTCCCCAATCCTTGAGAAGTTCAAATATGGCTTCATGGTGGGTTTGAAAAGTATAATTTAATTCAGGGTTGTTTTTTGTAATATCCTCAAAGGCTAATGGCATATGAATAGGATAGATTACATTCATATCTCCTTTGAAATCACTTAAATCATTTAATTGAATAAGTTCCACATAGTAAATGCTGAGCATTTTGGCGTCAATCTTGTCCAATGTATTGTAGAGGTCATAGGCAAGGACATTTTTTCCTTTTTTTGCAAGGCTAATGGCGATTTTGACTCCGCCATGGGTCAAGTCAATCACTAGATGGTTCATGATTTCACCATTAGTGGATTCCGCCTTCGTTTAACTTGTCTTTCACTTTTTCATAGAAGTATTTGGTGGAAGTTCTTATGAAGTATGCATCTTTATCTGATTTTTTGAATTTGATTTCCTCTTCATATTCCGCTTCCTCGTTGATCTGACCGTCCATTACAAATACTGCACTTTTACCCTTTTTAAGTAGTTTAACTGTTATTTCACTATTGTCTGATACTACAAACGGCCTTACTCCAAGTTTGTATGGGCAAATTGGGATAATGATGAATCCTTCAACTTTAGGGTCGACAATAGGCCCTCCGGCAGACATGGCATATGCAGTAGAACCGCTTGGTGTTGAAATGATAAGTCCGTCAGCCCGAACCTCTTCAATAATTTCGCCGTCCACCTGTATTTCAAAATGAAGCATTTTTGCTGTTTTGTCAGTCATTACGACTACTTCGTTCATTGCACTGTATTTGTGGTTTTCGTGTGAAACGACAAGTCTTGTTCTTTTTTCTTTATAGTAATCTCCTTTGAGAATGTCGTTCAGTGCTTCAAATGTATGTACAGCTTCAATTTCTGTTAAAAATCCGACTGTACCCATGTTGATTCCGAATATTGGAATGTCTGGGTTCATTTTTCCCTGCGCTCGTAGAAGTGTTCCGTCCCCTCCTAAAATCAGTGCCATATCACAGTCGAAGTCAAAGATATTTTCAGATAACTGTTTGAAGTCAATATCAAGGTTAATGTCATCAAGAAGATGGGCTATTTCAGGATATTCCTCTTTAACTTTGATAATTATGTTGTCAATGTCCGGATCCTCTTTTAATTTAGTCAATTCGTGGGCTAGTCTCTTTTCGATTATCACTTCACGCCCGTTTGTAAGGAGGTATTCGATGACTTTTGCTGAAAAGAGTATTGGCCTTGTCTGGTCTATTCTTGCAATAATGCCGACTTTTCCTATAAAGTCTGTCTGATTATCGTTTAGGATATCAATCAGTTGCTTGTGAAGTATCTTGTTGTTTGCAGCAACAACAACGGCCTTTTCATAAATGCTTAACTTGTTGTTGAGCTTTTGACCATATTTGTTTGTGATTGTGCATCCTGCTTCTTCAAGAATTAGTTTGGAAGCTGCAATGTCAATGATTCTACTTCCCCTAAGGTCAAGAAACGCATCGTATCTTCCGCTTGCAACATATGACAATTCCAATACAACGCTTCCAAGAACTCTCATACGGCGTGCATTATCGACAAGCTTGGAAGCCTGTGATGTTCCACTTTTTGTAAATCCTCCTAGAGTCATTTTGCTGATGTTGACATTTGTGCTCGGTGTTACCTCTTCATTGTTTAACCAGCATCCCTTTCCTTTTTCAGCTTCAAAAAAGTTACCGTTTGCCAAATTGCTAATAAAACCTAGTTCGACATCGTCCAATGTTGCAAGACGACCTTGTGTAACATTTGCGACAGCTATTGAAATGGCGTATGCAGGAATTTCCTTGATCGCATTGTTTGTTCCATCAACAGGATCGATTAGGAATATGAATTTTGGGATTTCGTCCTCCTCCAGGTCTTCACGTCTAAGTTCTTGGGTAAGTGTAATGCTTCTTTTAGTCCCACGGCCGAGTTTCAACTCTCCAATCTCTTCGCTAACAATATATGAGAGTACAGGCGCATTTTTTAAGATGTTGATTAATTTGTCTTCAGCTATGATGTCAATCAGTGATGTCGGTGTGCCGTCCGCTCCCATCTTTACTTTTTCTGCGGATTCGGGTTTTCCGACATACGGCCTTATGGCTCTTGAAACTTCGCGGATTATTTCATATGCCAGGTCTGTTGCTATTTGTTTGTCTTTTGCATCCATTTTCATCCCTCAACAATCTCATCATTTAGATAAACTACTGATGCAACAACTGATGCTGTTTTGCTAACAGTTGTAGTGGAGCATTCAACAATCAAATCTTTGATTTCAACTCCACGCTTTTCCATCATATATTCAACCATCATTTTCGCTTCTTCTATTAGGTCATCAGCCTCTTTATTTTTTCCGGTTGTTTCAACCACACAACCGAGTTCAGTTCCGATAGCTACTGCAATTACTGCGGTAATTTCATCTCCAGGAACGTCTGATGTGACTTCTGATAAGACACAGTTCACCATGGCTCCAGCTTTTAGTTTAGGCAATTCACTGATTTCGGCATTGCCTGCAAGCATACTGGATACTTTTATTAAGTTTACATCACCAATTCCGGCATCGGTCAGAGCATTGTCAAATGCATTCAGTTTTGTAGGACCTTCATCACTTCCAGATACAATAGCTATTTTCATTTTATCACTGAATCTATTTTTGTATTTTATATTTTAAATAAATATTCAAATATTCTTTTTTATAAAATTTTTTTCAAAAAACCTATTTTCAACGAATACTTTATATAAAATGGAAAAGATAATTTAATATAATCTAATAATATTCCTTATTATCAGATTAAAAACCGGTTTTTAAATATGGAGGAAAAATTAATGTCAACAAAAGTTGTAGAAATTAAAACATTAAAAGTTGGAAAATATATTGTTTTAGGCGGAGAAGCTTGTAAGATTATCAGTTACACAACTTCATCTCCAGGTAAACACGGAGCTGCTAAAGCAAGAATCGAAGCTGTTGGTGTCTTTGACAACCAAAAAAGAAGTTTAGTAAAACCTGTAGATAACAAAGTAGACACTCCTATCATCGATAAAAGATTAGGACAAGTTATTTCTATCCAAGGTGACACTGTTCAATTAATGGACATGGAAAATTACGATACTATCGACTTACCAATGCCTGAAGACTTAAAAGATTCTATCGTTGAAGGTATTGAAGTTGAATATATTGTTGCTTTAGGAAACATGAAAATAATGAGAACTAGAGGATCTAACTAGAGATTCTATTCTCTTATTATTTTTTCCTTTTAAGAATAATTATGCTTTTAAATACATATGAACCATGGAAATTTGCATTTTCAAAAGAAAATGAGAATTTTAAAGAAAATTCATTTGGAATAATCGGAGTTCCATTTGACAGCACCACTTCTTATCACTCCGGTGCACGTTTAGGACCAATTGTTGTAAGGGAAGCATCATTTGGTTTTGAAAAATATAATACTGTTTTTAATAAAGACTTGACAACTACTTTTTATGATTTTGGAGACGTCAATGTCATTCCAGGAAACTGTCAAAAGACTTGTGAAATCGTCGAGGAGACAGTTGGCGAACTCTTGGATTTGAATATCAAGCCAATCATTATTGGAGGGGAACATTCCGCTTCCATTGGTGCCATCAAGGTATTGTCCGAAAAATATGAAAAGCTGACAGTCATCCATTTGGATGCTCACAGGGATTTGGCATTTGAATTCATAGGCGAGAAATATTCCCATGCGACAGTCATGAGAAGAGCACATGAAATGGGTGTCGATTTGGTTCAGATTGGAATCAGGTCATCTTCCAAGGAGGAGGAAGAATATGTCAAATCGACTTATAATATTCAAACCTTCAAAACTAGGGATGTCCACAAGCACATGGATGCAATCGAATACTTTTTGGTGAATATTGATGGTCCGATTTACATTTCAATAGATATGGATGTGATGAATCCAGCTATTGCTCCTAATGTTGGAAATCCAACACCTGGTGGATTATTCGTATCTGAAATTGAAACTATTCTTGAAACATTATGCCGCAAGGATGTTGTGGGCTTTGATGTTGTAGAAACCGCAAGCGATAAATTAGGCGATCCGACAGCTGTTGTTGCAGCAAAAATTATTTATGATTTTTTAACTTTAATCGAATAGCATTTCAATTTTTTTAGTAATATTTAATAATACTTTTTTTTAAAAATAATACTATCGGAATATATTTTTTTCTGATGAGGTGTTATATGTTGGACAATTTTTTCAAATTTACGGAAAATGGAACTGATTTTAAAACTGAAATTCTTGCAGGTATCACCACATTTCTCGCTATGGCTTACATTTTGGGTGTAAACCCGATAATATTGTCTGATGGTGGAATGCCTGCTACCGGAGTATTCTTTGCTACCGCGATTGCTTCCGGTGTAGCTAGTATAATTATGGGGCTAGTTGCTAAATATCCAGTCGGATTAGCTCCAGGTATGGGACTTAATGCATTATTCACATATACAATCATTTTAGGAATGGGAAACACATGGGAAACTGCGCTTGCAGCAGTATTCATTTCAAGCATAATCTTTTTACTCATTACCATTTCCGGTCTAAGGGAAGCTATCTTAAATGCTATTCCTCTTGACTTGAAATTAGGTATCGGTGCTGCAATCGGATTCTTCCTTGCATTCCTTGGGCTTAAAGGTGCAGGAATTATTGTAGCTGATCCTTCTACTTTCGTTACTATGGGATCACTCTTGTCCGCTCCAGCACTTCTTGCATTGATAGGTATTGTTATTACTTTAATTTTATATGTAAGAAAAGTACCTGCTGCTGTATTTATCGGATTGGTTGTAACCGCTATCATTGGTGTAATATTCACTTTATGCGGATTTGGTGCAGGAGACATGTTAATGCCTGCTATTCCAGCTCAATTCATTTCAGCCGATTTTGATTTATCACTATTTGCAGGATTCATGAAAGGATTTGGACAGTTATTCTCAAACATTCCAAACTTAATAATGATGTTGTTCTCACTTGTATTCGTAACATTCTTCGATACAACTGGAACTTTGATGGCATTAGGTAGACAATGCGGATTTATAGATGAAGAAGGTCAAGCTGTTGGAATCCAAAATGCATTTTTAGCTGACGCTGTTGGTGGTATTGTTGGTGCAATATTCGGTACAAGTACCGTTACAGCATACGTAGAAAGTGCAACAGGTATTGGTCTCGGTGGTAAAACTGGTTTAACTGCTATTGTTACCGGTATCTTATTCATCCTTTCAATATTCTTTGCTCCATTAGTGTTATCATTATTTACTTCTCCTGTTACTTGTGCAGCACTTGTAATCGTAGGTATTTTAATGATTGCACAATTACAAGAAGTTGAATGGGGTAACTTAATTGTTGCGGCTTCCGTATTCATGACCATTATCATGATGATTTTAACCTACTCCATTTCACTCGGTATCGCTTGGGGATTCGTTGTTTACGCAATTGCAAGCTTAGCTAGTGGAAAAGCAAAAGAGTTAGGCTGGGGTATCTGGTTAATGGTTATTGTATTTGTAATATACCTATTCTTCGGACTTTAAACTCACTTCTGTGAGTTTAATTTTTTTCTTTTTTTTTAAAATTAGTCTTTATAATCTTTTTCTACTTTATTAAGATAGTATTTGCCTTTATCTGTAATACTATAGAATCTGTATCTTTTATCCTCTTCATTAAGACATTCCACTAACTCCGCTTCTTTCAATGTCTTCAGATATTTTGATACATGATTGCTGTTGTCGTCAATGTCCTTGCTGATTTTTGAAGGAATCTTGTCTTCCTTTTCCAAAGATTTCAGGACTTTGATTCTTTTTTTGGAGCGGACAAGCAGGGATATAATGCTCATATCATCTTTTTTGCTCATATTTAAAAATTTAATTTTAGCTATTTAATAGATATCTATACGATATTAGCATGCTAATAGCAATGTTTATATTGTGTGTGTAACATAATTATTATCACAGAATAAACGAGGTGATACTTATCAAGAAAAGATGGTTACTGTTAATCGTTATTTTGGCATTGATCGCCATCACTGCTGTTAGTTCATTTGCAACCGCAACACAGGATTTTGACGGATTATTCACCATGAATGTTCCATTGGGTCAGCATTATAGTGATGCTGTCTGGTGTTATTCAAATAAACCGTTAGGCTGTGCAAAAGAATATCTAAATGATGATGACGCTAATGGGGTCATTGATGAGGATGAATTTGCGGTTTACTATTATGATGATTCCCAAGTGAGGGGAGGTTACTCAAATGCTGCAGATTATTCTATTGATGTGTTGACAAAATCATTTGTCTATGATTTTTATCAAAGTGATGGGGATATGCTGGTGTTTAATAATGATATTGGCATGACAAACCTGCCGAAATATGTAGTTGGCGTTAGAAGTGCTGATAATAGTAAGGTCGTTTTTGTTGGTGGATATGACCTTGATATGCTAAAATCTTATGCAAGTTCTGTTAAATTTAAATGAGGTAAATGATGGATTTAATAGATTTTTTTGAAAATATGGGACTTGGAGCAGGCATTGTCACTATAATATGCATTGTTCTATTCGCAGTACTGTTCCTTGGCAGAATTATTCCAGTTTTACTCATAGGATTGGGAAGTGTTTTATCCATTTTGGTATCTTTGGCTATAATTGGCGCTGCTATTTATTTCATAGGAAAATTTGCAAAGGATTTTATTAAAAAGTGAGGTGTTAAAATGTTAGTACGTAATCTAGATTTCTTGTCAATTCCAAAAGAATTCTCAAAAGTGGAAATTGATATTTATGAAAAACAGTCAATAGCATTGGTTTATATTGAAAACAAAGGATATTCTTTAGTGTTGAAAAATGATAATGATGTCCAATCTGTATTTTTACTTAAAACTGATATTCTGCCGCATAATGTCAATGAACATTCCGACAGGGAAGATTTCATTAATGTGATTAAAATGCTGTTGGATAGGATTTACAGTGTTGAGGATATCAAAGAATATGAAAAACAGCATCAGGAACATGTATTCCTAAGATTGATGGACATGTTGAATGAAGGAACTGATGTAGAATTGATTTCAGAAGAAACCTCAAAAATCTACACTGATATTGAAAAGGGTTTCATGAAATTGGAAATTGATATTATGGACAATAAGATCAATGCATTAAACTCATCCATTTCTAATGTTTCAAGCAACTTAGACTCCACTGTAAAAAATATTGAAGATAATGCATGGGGAAACAAGATCAAAAGAACTCTTGATCAAAATAATTGGGGTTAAATCATGGTTAAATGTAACAATTGCGGTGCAGAAGTTGTAGGGTCTGATTTCTGTTTCAATTGCGGTGAAAAAGTGGAAAAATTTGAATCAACTTCTGATATTTGCCCAAAATGCGGAACAAAAAACAATCAGAATACCAATTTCTGCGTAGAATGCGGTCATAAATTAGATAACGGCGCTTCAATCTCATTCAAACAACAGGAATGGAATGCAAGGCGTGATGAGATACTTGCAAGATATGATAAACTTGCCGAAGAGTTTGGCATCAAGGATGAAGACTACTTCCTAACCAGCGTTAAACGTTTCAACATGTTGGAGGAATCAACTTCCAAACACAATACTATCAATAAATTTATTTTAGGATATAATCCTAGTATGTACATAGGTAATGAAACAATGATTGATGGATTTTTCTTGATAAAAGAAAATAAATTTGTTTTCATGGAAATTGATAATAGGGATTTCCAAAAAGTAAATGCCGGAATAAACAATTTCTACTTTGATAAAATTGTTTCAATGAGAGTGACAAAAAGACTTGGTGATGAAAGTAGATATGAGGATATCACCAAAAGGGCTTGGACTTCTCCTCATGATATTCGTCGTGACATTGAGAATAAAATTCAATCTCTTAAAGCAACTAGATTTAAGGATATGGTTGCAAACAATGACAGTGCAAACATGTTCGACAGGTTATTAATAAAACTAGTCGACAATACTTCTTATGAAATTAGATTGCCTAGTTATGAATTTGGGCAAAATTTAGTTGATTTGTATGAAGCTTTAAGAGATAAACCTCAAACGGTCATTGTTGAAAATCAAAGTGCCGAACCAACTAAAGCGCAACAATTAAAGGAATTCCAGGAATTGCTTGAAAGTGAAGCAATCACCCAAGAAGAATTTAATCAGCTTAAACAAGATTTACTGTTCGGGTAATATGGTGATTTCATGGTAAAATGCGGTAATTGCGGATTGGATGTTTCCGATGATCTGGAAAACTGTCCCAATTGTGGGAGTAGTCTCGTCAAATCGGAGGAAATAAATGAAGTTGCAGATACTGAAATAGTATGCGGCAATTGCGGTGCACAATTGAAAGAAAATGAATCATTCTGCCCAAGTTGCGGTTCTGAAGTCAAAATTGAGGAAGATGATTCATTAAAATGTGAAAGCTGTGGTTCAAATTTGCCTGAAAATACATTGTTCTGCCCTACATGCGGAACTAAGGTTGAAAATGTTCAAAAGGCCAACAAGAAGAACTGTCCTAATTGCGGAGCTGAAATTGAAGATGACATTACATTCTGTGATAAGTGCGGAGCGAATGTGTTCACCGGTGAGAAGAATAAACAGGAATTAGTAACCGCAGGCTCTTTTGCAGAAAAGATTAATCTAAGCACAATCATCAAGCCTTCAATCGTCGCTTTGATTGTAGCGTTGATATTGTCAGTAATAGGATTATTAATTGGATTTTCATGGTTTTCATTTGTCATTGCAATCATTTTGTCTGTGGGATTTTTTGGTGCAGCTATTGATAATGAAGCCAATGCAATAATATTTGGTTTGATTGTTGGATTAATTTTAGGTCTTTTGGAAAATCCATTAGTCGAATTCACTTATGGGGCTTTTGTCGCAGGATTTTATGAAGGATTTTTCGGGGGACATTTGATATTGATTGTTATTTTAGGAGCGGTTATGGCATATGTCTCAAACAAATACCTTAAAGAAAGTATTCTTGGATTGACAGATAATTTCAAGGGTATGTTATAAATGTGAAAATGTTTTTCACATCCTTTTTTTCTTTTTTTTTCAACCGTAACAATACCATTAAATATCACCAAAAACAAAATTATAATATTAACTAAAAATGGAGCATATTGTTATGAACAAAAGAACTATTGAGCTTTCAGGCCATATTATTGACTCATTGACATTGACCAGGACAATGGGCATAATAATGGATAAAGGCGGAGAATTTGATATTTTGGAAATTGATGTTGGACGTAAGAAATCAGATATAAGTCATGCGAAAATTGAAGTTTCAGCGGATTCTCCCGAATTATTAGAATCTATTTTAGATGAATTGTCTGTTCTCGGTGCTTCAATTGATGAGATTAAGGAAGTCAACCTTGTTGCAGCCTCAAAAGATAAGGTCGCTCCTGAAGGTTTTTACTCATCATCTAATCATACCACTCATATTTTTTACAAAGGCAACTGGATTCCAGTTGAGGAAATCGAAATGGACTGTTTGGTTGTTGTTGACGAAGATCAAAACAGGGCATTTGTAAAGCCTATTGCCGATGTCAAGGCCGGAGATAAGATTGTCGTTGGCCTTGACGGCGTAAAGGTAACACCTCCTCACAGGTCAAGGGAAGAACAGCAGGTATTCGAGTTCATGAACAGTGAAGTATCCTCCGAAAAGCCTTTAATGAATCTAATCAATGGTATTGCCAAAGAAATGAAAGAAATCAAAGCGAAAGGCGGAAAAATCGGTATTGTCGGAGGTCCGGCTATTGTTCACACAGGTTCCGGAAAATATTTGGCTTCACTCATCAAAGAAGGATACATTGATGTAATCATGGCTGGAAACGCTTTGGCTACTCACGATATTGAATCTGATTTATTCGGCACTTCTTTAGGTATTGAAGTGGAAACAGGTAAGATTGTGGCTCATGGTCATACACACCATATGAGGGCAATCAATAGGATCAACAATTCAGGCTCAATTAAAAATGCAGTTGAAGACGGTACTTTAACTAGCGGTATAATGTACGAATGTGTTAAAAACAATGTTCCATATGTTCTTGCAGGTTCAATCCGTGATGACGGACCTCTTCCAGATGTCATTACTGATACTGCAGAAGCACAAAAGTTAATGAGACACTATGCTCAGGAAGTTGACATGGTAATCATGATTGCAACAATGCTCCACTCCATTGCAACTGGTAATCTCTTGCCTTCAAGGGTTAAAAGTATCTGTGTAGATATCAATCCATCTACCGTTACTAAATTATCCGATAGGGGAAGTGCGCAGGTTGTAGGGCATTACAGGAGGAATAGACATGTCATTTACAGCTTTCATGTTGGATGTAATTACTAATACTTTTTATCCTGCAAGGATTACTATTGAAGATGGTAAATATAAAGAAATCACACCAATATTCGTTGATGAGGATACCGTATTGGATATGCCTGGATTGATGATGCCAGGATTCATAGATTCACATATTCATATTGAAAGCAGTATGCTTACTCCTGCACAATTTGCTAAAATAGCTGTGCGTCATGGAACTACAGGTGTGGTTTGTGACCCTCATGAAATTGCAAATGTTTTAGGAATAGAAGGTATTGAAGCAATGATTGATAATGCAAAGAAAGTGCCTTTTAATTTCTTCTTCTCAGCACCTTCCTGTGTGCCTGCAACACCTTTTGAAACTGCTGGGGCGGTTATAGATTCATCAGATATAAATTATTTGCTTAAAAAAGATGAAATTGTTGCATTGGGTGAAATGATGAATTTCCCTGGTGTAATCAATGGTGATGAAGAGGTTTTAAATAAGTTAAAATTGGCTAGAATCCATAACAAACCGATTGACGGTCATGCGCCGTTGCTTTCCGGTGAGAATTTAAACAAATATCTTAAACAACAGATTTCAACTGACCATGAGTGCAGCAATATTCAAGAGGCCTTTGAAAAGAAGATGAAAGGTATGAAAATTATGGTCCGTGATGGGTCATCTGCAGTAGACATGGAAAACCTTTTCAATATTGAAGATATTTATTCGTATGTTGAAGATCCTAAGAGATTTGGGGTAATTTTTAGAGATATATTCGAAAAGAAAATCTATGCGCCATTGTTTGATTTCATTGTTAGTGATGATAAAAACCCTAACGATTTACTTGAAGGTCATTTAAACAAATCTGTCAAGAAAGCATATGAATTGGGAATCGATATTCTAAATGCCATTAATATGGTGACAATTAACCCGGCATATCATTATAATCTAAACTGCGGAGCTATAGTGGTTGGTGCAAATGCAGATTTTATCATTGTTGACAGTATTCATGATTTAAATATTCTAGAAACATATATTGGCGGTGAATGTGTATTCGATGGTGAAAATGTTTTATTTGATGCACCCAAAGTTGAGGGTAGAAACTCAATAAACGCAACAAAAAAATCCGCTAGTGATTTTGACATATCATATGATGGCGATGAATGTGAAGTCAATGTAATTGAATGTATTGACGGGGATTTATTGACCAATAAGGCAACTGCAAAATTAAAAACCAAAGATGGAGTTGTTCAGCCGGATATCATCCAGGATGTTTTAAAGATATCTGTTGTTGAACGTTATGGTGGAAACAAGGTATCAAATGCTTTCATTAAAGGATTTGGACTTAAAAAAGGAGCTATCGCTTCATCAGTTGCTCATGATTCACATAATATAATCGTTGTAGGCTATAACTCAGAAATGATGGCCAAAGCTGTAAATGAGGTTATTGATAATCATGGCGGAATATCAGTTGTAAGTGAAGATTTCTCTGATTCATTGCCTCTTCCTATTGCAGGTCTTATGTCTAATGAAGATGCAGAAGTTGTTGCAGAGAAATTGACTGTATTGCACAATATGGTTTCAGCATTAGGTTCAAACCTCAAGTCTCCATTCATGACAATGGCATTCATGGCATTATTGGTAATTCCATCCATTAAAATATCTGATATGGGATTATTCGATGGAGATGCATTTGAATTTATTGATGTTATTAGAGATTAAGGCTCATAGCCTTTTTTTCTTAACTCTTCTTTTATTATTTTCATGGATTTTATATCCTCTTTGTAGCCTACTTTTCTTACAACGCGAAATGCTTCCCTAAAGCGGTTAAGGTATTCCTCTTTTTGCTCTTCACCAACCATATCAAAACGTGTAAGGTTGGAAAGGGACTCGATGACATAGCTAAATCCCCTATTCATAGCACGGGTAGGCTGGTTAATTGTCAAATCGGTAACTTTTGATTTAATAACGATTGCCTCTTCTTTCTTTCTGATGGGGTCGCTTTGTTTTACTGCCTCGCTAAGGCTAATCACTTCACATTTAAAGTAGGCTTCTGCACACTTTAAGGAATTGTCCTCGTTAAAGTAATCCTCACTCAGATTTCCGATGGTTGACAGCATAAATATTTCCGGATCGTGTGTGATGTTTACAATGAATTTCCTTTGTGAAATGATATTTTCCAAAGTATGGCTGCCTTTAAAAATACGATTCAAAATCATGTCAGGGCCTGAACAAAGTACGCCTATTGGAGCGGCATTTTTAATTTTTTCACAATTTTCTGTTGTAATCACAGTTTCGTACTGTCTGCCTTTTTCCATCCCTATTAAAGATAAATCTATTTGCATTCTAATCATTGCTAATTTTTTAATAAATGTTTTTATATGTTAATAATCAATATATAATTAATATTATTTAATTTTAAAGGAGTTTAAGCTATGAAATATAAGATGTATGATGAAATGATGGAGCAACCTGAATCACTTAGGAAGACTTTTGAATCAGAATTTGCTACATTGGATGAAGTCTCCAATTTGATTTCTAGTGCCGATAAAGTATATTTAATTGGTTGTGGCAGTTCTATTTCAACCTGCTACAGTGTACGTGATGCAATCAGAATGTCAAGCACCAATATAGATATCGAAGTTTATGCAGGATATGAGTTTTACTACAATAAAAAGCTAGTCGATGGAGAAAATTCCATTGCTATTTTCACATCCCAATCAGGTGAAACAGCAGATACATTGGCATCACTTAGAAAAGCAAATGAATTCAATGTTCATACGGTCGCTATTTCAAATGAACCTGAAAGTTCCATGATTAAAGAAGCTAAAACTCCAATTATAACCAGGTGTGAAACTGAGACTGCAATTTTAGGTACTAAAACATACATCACTCAATTGGCTTGCCTTTATAGAATTCTATTTAAAGCAAGTGATTATGAAAACAAAACTGAATTGTTGGCTCAGCTTTCTGAAATGCCTAAAATGTTAGAGAAATTGCTTTTATTAACTGAAGATGAAAGCAAAGAACTTGCTGAACAGTATAAGGATGAAGATATCTTTTATTGTTTAGGAAGCGGTCCTAACTTTGGTCTTGCATATAAATTGGCAATGACCATGCTTATGGAAGGTGCAGTTAAGCACGCATGTCCAGAATATTCAGCTGAATTCAGGCACGGTTTAATTGAAAGGGCAGAAAAAGATGTTCCTATTATTATTTTAAAATCAGAATTCCCATCTGATGAAATTACTGATAAAGCTATTGAATTTTCTAAAAATTTAGAGTTAAAGTCCATAATATATGAATTAAATGATTATGCGGATGTTGATAAATTATTATCTCCATTCATCTTGGTAATTCCGCTTGAATGGTTTGTATATTACTTGGCACATTTCAATGGTGAAGATCCTGGTGCAACAAGACACATAGGAAAAGTCAGATATTAATTTTTTTTAAAAAAGAGATTAAATGTAGAAATCTATTCTACATTTACTTTGTGTTTTGGTATAATTAATTTTGGAATGGTTACAATAACGATTCCGTTAGAGAATTTTGCGGTAATGTTTTCAAGGTCAATGCTGTTTTCAAATCTTACAGTTTTAACACATTTACCGGATTTAATTGCAGATAAAATTACTTCAGCTTCGTCTTCTTCTTCAAACTCTTCGATGTATGGTTTGAAACAAGTTTCGATAGTGATGTCATTGTCACCTGCTTCGATTGAGACATCTTCTTTTTCAACACCAGGTACTGCTGCTTTAATGTAGTAGATGTCTTTGGTTTCTACTAAATCAATATCGATAGATTGTACTGTTGTTTTTTTGTAGTCAGAGTATTTTTGATCTGCAGATTTTTGCATGTTTTTGATGCTTTCTCTGAATTCATCGATGCTTTTGTATAAATCGTTGATAACGTTATCAGCAATGTTTTTGGTTTTTTCTCTTGTTTCATCGATTTTTTCTTTTGTTTCGTCTTTTCTTTCATCAAATTTTGATTTTTCTTCGTTGATTTCATCTTCAACAGTTTCTTCTTTTTCAGTGAATTCGGTATCAATAGTTTCTTCGTCTACCATATTTTTCACACTCCTTATTGATGAATTATCATAAGTATATATTAGTTACTTTTTGTTAGTATATAAAGTTTTCTATTAAATTTACTAAAAGTTATTAAAAAGTATAACTTTTAATCTTTGATTTTTCATATGTGTGATGCTTTATTTTTTTCGAATTCCTAAATTCTTTTATCAATGTTCTAAATACCTGTTTTTAAATCTTTAAAATTAGATTATATTTTTTTTAATCAATTAATTAATTGGTTGTATTGGGTATAATTTATGTTTTTCATGTTTTCAGATTAAATTTGCCTTATTTTGGATGTAAGTATTAAAATTTTTTTGAATATAATTGGGGCAACGATATAACTGTGACGTGTTTTAAACAAATTAAACCTAAAAAAAGATAATTGGGAATGTCTTATCGATACTGCTTTCTCTGGTTCCAGATTTTCCTTAAACTGCTTAGGCCACCGCAATTTTGATCATATAAGTCCATACTTGTTGTTAATTCAGCTACTTTAAGACTTGCTTTACAACCATTTTTAATTAAACGTTTGCCTTGAGGTTTTTTCATCCTAGAAACAGCATGATTAATATCTTGTGTAGAAGCAACATTTATTCCTAAATCTTGAGCCAGATCATTACTTGCATGTTTGGTATGGAAGCCCAAAATTTTTACTGCGGGAACTCCTAAGGCGCCAACTTCAATTGTCACTCCCATTCCAGCACAGTAAATTACTCCCTGTGAAGCATTCATCAAACTGATTAAATCCACATAACCCTCAACAACAAAAATATTGTTTTTAGTGATATGAGGGGTTATGGTAGATGTTTCAAACCTATATGGAATGACTAATATGGTTTTATCTATTTTTTCCACTTCTTTGATTATTTCAGGAATATCTGAAGCTCTTGTATCTCCACCTAAAAAAAGAACATAAAAATCGTCATGTTTGTACTGTTCATATATTTTCTCAGGTTCCAATATCGGAACTCTGCTTACATATTCCGCTAGAGGATATCCATTTATATTTACAGTATTTGTAATATCATACATCTCTTCTAATTGTTTCATAGCTACCTTATTGGGAACTGTGATTAAATCTGCATATGCTATCATTTCTATTGGGTTATAAATATCCTGTTCTATATGAAGTTTTGGCAGATTTAATTTTTTTGATGCTGCGATTCCTTTACGCACATCCCCTGCATTCCCGCATGTTAATGTTAAATCAACAGGATGTTTTCTTAAAGCGTTATATGTGCGGATTGTATCTTTTAAAACTAGTCTGGCGATTGTGAAATTGCTTCTTTTTTTTGTTGTATTCCTTCGACCTTCGCCTATTGAAAAAATTTCCTTACTGTAAGGGCTCAATAATTCCATTGCCCCTTCACTATGAGTTAAAGATAAAATATTTGTATCAATTTTTTCAATGATTGGAATAAAGGCTTTTGCAGGAGCGGTTTCTGCCACAATAGCAATATTCATTTATTACCCACCTTTTTTATATTAACTAAATAAATCAAGAGGATTATTGAAATTAAATAGAATAAAAATATGACCAAATCGGTAGGTCCTGTTTCTATCCATATTATTAAATGAGCCAACAATATTGCATACAATCCAATGAAAATGCTCTTGACATTAATCTGTACTTTATAGATTAAATTCATTATAAATCCTAAGATTATCATTTGCAATAGCATGGCATATAATCCAAAATCCAACAATGCAGGTCCAAAAATCGTTGAAGTTGTTGAATGCGCATAACCTAATGTTGTTGAGCCAACAATTACCCTTGGATCTGAAGATTTGAAAAATCCCATCAATGTATTATATAGTAATTGACCGTGGGTGCTGCCCTGCAGAAATACTGCATGGTCTAAGACCTGTAAAGTGTATCCCGCCCTATAAAATAATAGTTCAATTGGAGTTGATGTCCAGGTTTGCCATTCAATTGATTTGACTGCAATATATCCCACTACCACTAGTAATATGAATATGGCGATTACAGATAATATCAGATATTTCCAAGGCAAATCCTTTGTATAATATGTTGTTATTAATACGCTTATCACGATAGCCATTGCAGTTGTTCTATATCCGGTGGATACAAACAGTAATAAACCTAATATGAACAACAAATAATATTTTTTGTTATCATATTTTGCTATTAGAATATTAATAGAAGGCAAAAAGATTAGATAACTCAATAACCATATCCTTGTTGCGGCATGCGCTTTAAGATAACCGCTAAATAGGGGAATGCCCCCCAAGTAGATTAGATTCACTATTTGAAGCAATATTCCAATTATTACCAATGATAAGACTAAGCGTTCCGAGAAAATTTTATCTGTTTTTCCAGTATTTATAGTAATTTCTTTATTCTTAAGAAAATAATTTGATAATGCAGTACCTATGATATAAAATAAGATTCCTAAGAAGATTACGCCAATGGTGTAAAGATCAACACCAATTAACTTATGTAAATGATAATGAAATGCTATTTCTGAAAACATTAAATAAATAATAACCAATAGAACAAACACCATTGGTGAAAAAATATCATATTTTTTATAATCCATAGTCCTCTACCATAAAATAGTTAATTAGCCTAAAATAAATACTAAATATATAATTATATTTTCATAAAGTTATATAAACATTTTATATATTCAATTAAGTGAAGAATATGTCTAATAAGGTACTTAAGAATAGTTTCATTTTATTAATAGGCAACTTACTTTATAGAGTAGGAGGTTACATTAATAGACTATTAATGAGTAGAATGCTCGGACCGGAAGGATATGGGTTATATGGATTAACTTTACCGTTTCAAGGAATATTCCAAATTTTATCTGCCGGCGGATTGCCTCCAGCAATATCAAAATATGTTGCGGAATATAATGCAAAAGATGAAAAGGCATTGACTAGACAGGTTATTTATACTGCAACCAAGTTCATGGTTTTAATGGCAATATTATTAAGCATTATCCTATTATTTTCATCAGATTTTATTGCAAATGAAATATTTCATAAACCACTAGTCGTATGGCCATTAAGGGCGGTTAGTCTAATAACTCCTTTTAGTGTAATTGTAGGAGCTATGAGAGGTGCATTTCAAGGAGTTTATAAAAATGAATATACTGTATATAATAGGATGGCCGAACAGTTAGCAACAATTGTTTTTGCTGTGGTATTTGTTTATTGTGGATTATATGCTATGGGGGCCGTATTGGGAGGAGCATTTGGTTTCATAGTTTCAGCCATAACTGCAGTATTGCTATATAAAAAATATATTAGTCCAATGTTCTATTCGGAAGATTCATTAGATTTAAGTTTTAAAGAAGAATTAAAATTATTATGGATGTTAATTTGTTTTGCAGTGCCTGTAGCTATAACTGCATTATCTGAAATGGCAATTTATGATGTTGGCACATTAGTTATAGGTGTTTTCATGTTATCCTCTGATGTAGGGTTTTATAATGCTGCGGACCCTATTTCAAGAATTCCGTTGGTTATTTCACTATCAATTTCAACAGTGTTGCTTCCTGCAACAGCTGAAGCTTATGTTTTAAAAGATCAAAAATTATTGCAAGAATATGTTGTGGACTGTTTAAGATATTGCATTCTTACAGTTATTCCAATGTGTGTAGTTATAAGCATGTTTAGCATGCCTCTTATTCAATTGCTATTTGGAGAAGTTTATACCCCCGGTTCCGGAGTTTTAAGTATTTTGGTAATCGGAATGTCTTTTTATAGTGTTTATATGATTAGTAGCAGCATACTTCAAGGTACTGGAAATCCGAGATTGCCGATGTATATACTGCTTGTGGGTACTGTAATGAATATTGCATTCAATGCATTTTTTGTTAAAATGATGGGCATTATAGGTGCAGCTATAGCTACAACAATCACTACATGTATATTAATGATTGTTATAATGCTATTTGTAATCAGGACTACCAAAATATCAATTCCTTGGAAGAATATATTGCTAGTTTTAATTTGCAATTTAATTTTAATGGTGGTTTGTTATGTAATTCCTAAAACATTAATTGGTTTGATCGTAGGAATTGTAATTGGCAGTTCAGTCTATATTGTAGCATTAATAAGATTAAAAGTTTTAACAAAACGTGATATAGACTTTTTTAGTCAGTATATGGACAAGATTCCTATACTAAAAAAATATACTCCTAAAATAGTTAAATATATTGAAGAAAAAGAACTGCTATATAAAATTGAAGAGTAATAAAACATTATTCACTGAATGCGATTAATTTAAAAGGTGTTAAAATAAAAAACAAAAAGAAATCAATTATCATAGGATAATTGATTATCTGTTTTTTTTTGGTTAAAATGGTGGTTCCATAAGTTTCAGTTAAATAGAATTACTAAATATATCTAATTCAACAATTAATCCCTTCTAAAGAGATCCCTTGTATATACCTTGTCAACAACATCGCCAAGAATTTCTGAATCAAAGCGGTTTGCAAGGATTACGTCACTTTCGCTTTTGAAGCGGTCAATATCATTTACAACTTCGGATTTGAAAAATTCGCTTCCATTCTCCAATGTTGGTTCATAGATAATTATTTGAATTCCTTCCGCACGTATGTGCTTCATTACATCCTGTATTGCAGATGCACGGAAATTGTCGCTACTGCTTTTCATGGTAAGGCGGTAAACTCCAACAGTTTTCGGATTTCTTGAAATGATCTGTTCAGCAATAAACTCCTTACGCACTGAATTGGAATGAACAACAGCCTCAATCATGGTCTGCGGAACATCCTTATAATTTGCAAGCAGCTGTTTTGTATCCTTAGGCAGGCAGTATCCTCCATATCCGAATGAGGGGTTATTGTAATGTCCGCCAATACGGGGATCCAAACACACTCCGTCTATAATCATCTGTGTATCGAGGCCTTTGGTCTGTGCATAGGTATCAAGCTCATTGAAGTAGCTTACCCTTACTGCAAGGTAAGTGTTGGCAAAAAGCTTTATTGCCTCCGCTTCTGTTAAAGGTCCCAAAAGCACTGGAATGTCCTGTTCGGGTGAACCTGATTTTTTCTCCTCTTCCCTCGCACCTTCCAGAAGGAGGTCTGCAAACATCTGTCCTTCTTCTTTTTGGTTATCATCACATCCGACAACTATGCGGCTTGGATGAAGGTTATCGTAAAGTGCCTTTGACTCACGAAGGAATTCTGGGCTGAAAATAATATTCTTAACTCCATACTTTTCACGCACGGATTCAGTATATCCGACAGGTATTGTTGACTTGATAACCATAAGAACATCCGGATTAACCTTAAGGGTCCATTCTATGGCATCTTCAACGGCTGATGTATCAAAGAAATGATTGACATCATCATAATTTGTTGGGGTGGCGATAATGACAAGCTCCGCATTCTTATAGGCGGCTTCCTTGTCGGTGGTTGTGTGGAGATTCAGTTCTCTTTTTCCTTCACGCGCCTCTTTGAAAAATCTTTCTATTTCATCATCCTGGATTGGGCTGATGAACTGGTTTAGCTTTTCAGCTTTTGATTCTGTTGTTGTAATGGCGGTAACCTCATGTTTCTGAGCCAGCAAAACGGCAAGTGAAAGCCCCACATATCCTACACCTGCAACGGTAATCTTCATTTTCATTGTCTCCTAATAATATTCGTCATCATCATCTTCTTCTTCATTTTCAGCATAGCGTTCAATTTTTTTAATCTTATCGATTTTCTTGTTTATTTCGTCTATGCCTTCACCTTCAATTGCGGATATGAAAATGGAGTTTTCTTCATCATCAATGTATTCGTTAAGATATTCCCTATCTTCAACAAGGTCCATCTTATTGAATAAATAAATGACCGGTATCTCTGAGAAAATCTTTTCAATCTGCTTTAAAAGGTTATATTGATTGTCCAAATGGAAACCGCAGGTTTCTGATGCATCGAAGATAAACAGGATTGCATCGGCTAAATGTTCAAGAGCTACAATCGCATTCATTTCAATATCATTCATCTCTAAGACAGGCCTATCAAGCAAACCTGGGGTATCGATAATCTGAACATGCTTCCAGTGTCTTTCAGTATGGCCAATCTGTATACCCTTTGTGGTAAACGGATAATTTGCAACTTGCGGATCTGCGCTGCTGAGCTGTCTTAGCAGTGTTGATTTGCCCACATTTGGAAAACCTGCAATAACGATGGTTGTTGCATCAAAGTCAATTGTAGGCATATTCCTCAGATTCTGCTTTGCAAAATCCAAGAAGTCCAAATCCTTTTTAATCTTATTTACAACGGAAGCTATTCTTCCATAAGCTTGTTTCTGTATTGCAGTTGCCTTTTCAGATGGATTTTTTCTTATTTTTGCACCATATTCCTTTTCAAGTTGGGTTATAATTCCATATGCCCAATTAAGTGCTCCAAGAGCTTGTTTCATATCATCTACACCGACGGTAATGTCTATGTAGTCTTGATAAAACGGATGTAAGCTTTCAATTTCAGGAACTGCATCAATGATTGATTTTAATTTATCCTTGATTACTTGGCAGGAAGTAACCACCCTTCTCTCTTCAATTCTTTTACCTTTCAAATGTTTAGGCATTTTCTGACTTCTAATTAAGTCTGCTTGTTTTTTACCTCTGCTGAATCCTTTGTCAAGTAATTCTTGTGGCGTTGGTATTGTCGGAATCATCATTTTAATCACTATTCAAAAATTTGTCCTTGGAATTTGTACACGTCACAACTTTCATCCATCCAGCTATCTGCACTAATTCCTGCTTTCATGCATGTGTGTTCTAAAAACATTTCTATATCAAATTTATTTTCTGTAGCAACCTGCGGAAGCAGCAATCCTCTGGAATATCCTTTTTGGATGATTAGGCCGTCACGGCCGATTTCGATTTCTTCAAAGTATTGGTCAGGGTGTGCTACTATAATCATTTCAGGTTTGGTCAAGACGGTAACTTCCAAATCAAGTTCGTCAAATTCATCTAAGGTCACTTGTGGAAATCTAGGATCGTTAACTGCAGCTGCAATAGCAACATCGATTGTCGCTTCAATTGCGCTTTTGATAGGTTCTGCATATCCGATACAACCTCTTAAATTGTTTCTTTTATTCAATGTTACAAAAACACCTAATTTTTCATCTAATTCGATTGGATAGCCTTCTCCTTTATCTAATTTTTCTCCTGTTTCCAAATAATGTTTAATTGAGTCTTTAGCTAATTCAACTAAGTATTTTCCAGCTTTATCACTTATCATCATCCCATTCCTCCTACAAGTGCGTTCAAGATTCTTGTGTGTGGGCCGCCGTCACCTACAGGTGCGGTCTGACCATCTTTACCACAGAATCCGACACTTAATTTAAAATCATTTCCAATAGCATCAATGTTTTTCAATGTTTCAAGTATGTTTCCGGATAATGAAACGTCCCTTAGCGGAGTTGATATTTCACCACCCTTAATTAAGTAGCCTTCCGCTGCATTAAATTGGAAAATGCCTTTACCGGTGTCCACTTGGCCCCCTCTTGAACCTTTAAGATAAATTCCATCAGGAATGTCTTCAATCAACTCTTCAAACGTATTGTCTCCCGGTTGCAGATATGTGTTGCTCATTCTCACAATTGGCTGGTCGGCAATTATTGATCTTGCATTTCCTGAAGATTTCATATTCAATTTTGATGCGGTTTCTCTTGAATTTAAAAGTGAGACCAGTTTTCCATCTTTCACTAATTGATTTGGTGCGGTCTTCACGCCTTCCACATCATAAGGATAATATCCGAATCCTTCCTTAAGGCTGGCATCATCGAATATGTTAACAATGTCTGATGCAATTTGGCATCCCATTTTGTCCTTTAAAATTGAATCGTTTTGTAAGATTAAATCGCCCTCAACAGCATGACCTAATGCTTCGTGAACCAAAACACCGGTTAATTCAGGGTCGGCTATAACTGGGAAGTTTCCGGAAGGCGCGCTTTCAGCGTCAAGTAATCTAACGGCTTTTTCACCTATTTTTCTTCCGAATTCCTCGATATCTGCATCAGCTATTACTTCAAATCCTTTTACTCCTCCAAGACTTCCGTGTCCAAATTGGATGATTTTACCATTTGTTGCAGATGCATTTAAGGCCATTCTTACCCTGCTTGTTTTCACTTGAATTTCGCTTCCTTCGCTGCTCATGAATAATTCATTTATTTCGCTGTCACCATAACTGACTGTGGTACTGTTGACTTTATCTATGGTTGCTGAATCGTTAGCTTCTTTCATGATGTTCTTTTTTTCTTCAATAGAAATGTCTTTGAAGGGTATCTTAACATCAACAGCTATTTTGTCTTTAATTATTTCTGTTTCACTTAAACTGACATCTCCTTTAAGTGAATTTGAGAATTTGATTGCAGTATCGGTAATTTCATTTATTTTTGATAAGTCTGTTGTATATGCAAAGCCCCATGCTCCATTATTCAACACCCTTACTCTTGCCGCTAAGCTCATTCCGGTGTTGATTTCATCGACTTCTCCATCTTTCATTAATAAAGCAGTATTTTCACCAATTCCTGCTCTAACATCGATGTAATCTACTTGTGGGCTTGTTTTTGCAATTACATTTTCGAATAAACTGATATATTCTTCCATTTTATCCCTCAATAAGATTGATATTATAATATTATATCTTTGTATTACATATTTAATAAAAGTTTTTTAATTCATGAATTCAAGTAATTTTATGTGCTTGTTTTAATAAAAATAATACATATTTTTATAACATGAACTATAATATAACACATGTTAATATTTTTAGGTGATTGAATGATTGTTATTGTAGGTACTGGTGCAGGCGGAGGAATCCTTGCCCGTGAACTTGCATTGGATGGAAAGCAAGTTACAATTTTGGAAAAAGGCTCTTATATAGACTCAAAAGATGCATTTAATTGTTATGATAAATACTCACAAGACGTTGATTTGCTAACAACAACCTGTATTGGCGGTTCAACAATTGTATCCATGTCAAATATGGTTCGAGCTTTAGATGAGGAATTGCTTGACTACGACATTGATCTGGCTGAGGCTTATGAATATGTTGAAGAGTTGGTTGGAGTGCACCAATTGGATGACTCACACATCGGGAAAGGCACACAGGCATTTCTTGATGCGGGACGTGAATTGGGATTGAACACTCTTAAAATGCCGAAAGCTATTCGTGAAGAGGACTGCATTCAATGTGGAAAATGCGCATTTGGATGTCCTGCTGATGCCAAATGGTCTGGAAAGGACTTTGCTGATGAGGCTGTTGAAGCGGGTGCAACATTAATAACTGAAGCTGAAGTGGTTGAGGTCTTATCTGAAAACGGTAAAGTCTGTGGAGTCAGATACATTAAAGATGGTAAGAAAGAGGTTATTGATGCCGAAAAGGTAATATTGTCTGCCGGAGCTATCGGTTCTACTTTAATTTTGAGAAATTCAGGAATCGATAAAGCGGGTCATGAAATATTCTTCGATCCATTTGTGACAGTTGGAGGATACATAAAAGACATTAACTTTAACACAGAAGTTCAGATGGCCGGTCTGATAATCGGTGAAAACTTTGTCTTGTCCCCTCACTTTTCATCATTCATCCGTGAAAATATTCCTGATGATAATGTAACCAATAATGATATTTTAAGCATCATGGTAAAAACAGCAGATGAATGCAAGGGGTATGTGACTGATGACGGTGATGTCGTTAAGATAAATACCATAACGGACATCAGATATCTGGCGGAAGGAGCAGCTACTGCAGGTTTTGTATTGGAAAAAGCCGGTGTCGATCCAAATACTATCGGTTCAACAGTTTACAGAGGAGCTCATCCCGGCGGAACTGCAAAGATTGGTGAAATTGTGGACAGCAATCTTGAAACAGAAATTAAAGATTTGTTTGTTTGTGATGCAAGCGTACTGCCAATTTCTCCAGGAAAACCACCTATATTGACAATACTCGCATTGTCTAAAAGATTGGCAGATTATCTAAAAAAAGAATAGAAGATTATTCGAATTGTTTATCGATATCTTCTGTTTTTATTAATTTTTCACAGTAATGGCATCTAACAACAGGAGGATAATTGTTTACAACATTAAAAATTGGTGTAATAGGCTCATTCTTGTTGTTGGTGATGCACTTTGGATTAGTGCATTCTATGATTGATGTGATTTTTTCAGGAAGAACAATTTTATCTTTTTTTATTGGCTTATAATCTCTAATAATGTTAATTGTAGCTTTTGGAGCAATTAAAGCAACCTGATTCAGTTCTTCATGATCCAATTCCCTATTCTCAATTTTTAAGATGTCCTTCCTGCCAATTTCTTTTGAGGATACATTCATAGCTATTGTAACATTTTTAGTATCTGAGTCGGGAAGTCCTAAGATTTTAAGAATGTGCAATGATTTATTGGCCGTAATGTGGTCAATTACTGTTCCGTTTTCAATAGCTCTGATTTTCAATTCTGATTTTTTATTTTCAATCAATTTAATCTACCTTGTATACATTTTTAAATCTTTCATTTCGATAATAGCTTCAGTATCGGTAACTAGCTTTTCAGGACCTTTTCCTTTAGTAGCAATGGCAAAACTTTCAATAACTCTTGCTCCACGCATCTTAACTTTTTCTTCAAGCCTTTCAATGTTTGTATCACCACGGTTGTTGTCCATTGTAGCGAATAACATTACATCTTTTCCGGTTAAGTTACATCTGTCGATAATTGTTAAAATTGCGGGAGTAGGGTTTCCAGCCCAGGTAGGTGTTCCGAATATTACTGTGTCATAGTTGGTCAAGTCCACCCTGGCCGGAACGATATCAGTTTTATTTTCTCTAAATGCATTAATTGATGCGAATAATCTATTTTTAAAGCCTTCACGATTTTTCAAATCATGAATTCTTACCATGTCTGCTCTTAAATTTTGAGCTAATGTTTTAGCTACTAATTCTGTAGTTCCTCCTTGTGAATAATAGATAATTAATGTAGCCATTTAAATCTCCCCCGATTTTTTTTAAGGATGAAGACCGAAGTGTGTTAGTCCGGCATGTTCATCAATGCCGAGAAGGATATTCATGTTTTGAATAGCCTGTCCGGATGCACCTTTAACAAGGTTATCAATAGCTGAAAGCATCACTAATCTTCCAGTTTCATCGATTTCGAATCCTCCGATGTGTACGAAGTTGGACCCTCTGACTGCACTTAAATGTGGGATTTCTCCTTCATCCATAAGTTTGATAAAGTATTCATCACCATACTCTTTTTCGTATAATGCTCTGATTTCATCAGGAGTAATATCTATGTTTTCCTCTTTTAATAAGCTGTGGCTTGTTGTTTGAATTCCTCTGATTACTGGCACCAAATGTGGTGTGAAGGATACTTTAACGTCATCAAATCCATGCAATTCCTGTTGGATTTCAGACATGTGTCTGTGTGAGGATATTTTATATGGATTTACGTTATCTGCAATATTTGGGTAATGTGTAGTTGCTGACGGATTGACACCCGCTCCACTAACTCCAGTTTTTGAATCAATGATGATCCTATCGACCAAATCATTTTTAACCAATGGATAGGATGATAGAATTGCACCTGTTGGGAAACATCCAGGATTTGCAACAAGGTTTGCTTTTTTGATTTCATCTCTGTATAGTTCAGGAAGCCCGAAAGCACCTTTATTTTCACTGTCAGTATGTTCCATACCGTACCATTTTTCATAGACTGCAGTATCTCTGTATCTGTAATCTCCGCTTAAGTCAACCACTTTTGCGCCTGTGTCTAAGATTTCAGGCACGATTTTCATTGATGCGCCGTGAGGGGTTGCGGTAAACACAACATCAACGTCCAATTCAGAAGGACTTTTGTTTGTAAATACGAGTCCTGAATCTCTTATGTGTGGATGAATTTTATGTGCAGGAGTTCCATCGTATTGTCTTGAAGTGATGTCAGTTATCTCCACTTCAGGATGGTTTAAAAGCATTCTTAAAAGTTCTCCACCAGTGTATCCGCTTGCTCCTATAATAGCCGCTTTAAACATTTTATAATCTCCTCCTTAATCTTCACAATTATCTAATATTTTACCTTCAAAGTCAGTATTTTTAATCTTTTTTATAATCTTACAGCTGCTGTCAAGTTCATCTTTGTGATAAACTTTAACGCGCTGAACACGGGCCTTCAAACCCCTATCATCGATTGCCTTTTGCAGCTTTTCAACATTGTGGGTTTGGTCAGGTCCAATAGCTATGATGTCAGGGTCGATTTCCTTTACAATTTTAAAGATATCTCCCTCTTCATTACCAAGATAAGCTTCATCTACTGGTTTTAACATTTTAATTAATTCTAAACGTTGATTTTCTCCAACAATTGGGACTCTTTTTCTTTTCTCAACGGTTGAGTCACGTGCAACAACAACATAAAGTTTGGAATTGTATCCACCAAGGTTTTTCGCTTCCTCTAAGTAAACTCCATGTCCCGGATGGAGCAAATCGAAAGTTCCACTTGCCATTACTTTTTTCATCTGATTACCTCTTTTGATACTTTAACGCTTCAGTCAAATCAATTTTATCTTTATAAAGTGCAGAGCCGATTACTATTCCTTCCACTCCGCTTTCATTTAATTTTTTAATGTCATCTATTGTTGTAATTCCGCCTGAATAGACAATTGGCAAATCAACAGATTTTTTCAATTCCTCTACAGGTTCTGTGTAAAATCCGCCTAAAAGCCCTTCAACATCAACATTTGTAAATAGGATGCTGCCTGCTCCATGGTCTTTGAACTCCTGGGAGATTTCAGCAGGGCTTTTGTCAATCTTTTCCTGCCAGCCTTTAATGACCACTTTGTTGTCTTTGCTGTCTAGTGAAATCATTATCCTGTCGGATCCGTATTCTTCGGAAAGCTGTGTAATGGTTTCAGGCTGCTGTATTCCCATTGTTCCGATTATCAGTCTTTCGATATCCAAATCTAAAAGTTCTTTTGCATATTCAACACTTCTTATTCCGCCGCCAAGTTGTATCGGGACGGAAACCTCTTTTAGGATTTTTTTGATAATGTCAAAGCTTGCAACGCCATTTATGGTTCCATCCAAATCAATGACGTGGATGTTACGAGCTCCCAAATCCTCCCAATGTTTTGCAACAAGTTCCGGATTTTCTATTTCAACCATTTCACTTCCAGGTTCGCCTTGAACCAGTTGAACACATTTGCCGTTTTTTATGTCAACTGCGGGCATTATTAACATTTCATCTTTATTGAATGACATTTGGATTTTTTCCTATAATATTTTATTATAATATAACTTTTGTTTTGAAATGTTTTATATGTATTGTTTAATTAAAAATAAAATTTTTAGGCATACCTAAATTTTATATAGTATGTTAAATAAATTTAACTACAACTAATTGAAGAAGGCAATATTAATGAGTACAATTATAGAATTTAAAAATGTTGAAAAGATTTATAAATCTGGAGATCATATTTTAAAAGCTATGGATAATGTTAATTTTACAATTGATGAAGGTGAATTTGTTGTAATCCTTGGGCCTTCAGGTGCAGGCAAATCAACACTTTTAAACCTTTTGGGAGGTCTTGATACCGTCACTTCAGGAGAGATTATCGTAAAAGGCAACCATGTAGAAAACTTCTCTGATAATCAGCTTACAGATTTCAGAGCAAAAAATGTAGGTTTCATTTTCCAGTTTTATAACTTGATTCCAAATTTGACAGCTCTTGAAAATGTTGAACTAATGAAAGACATTGTTGATGTAAACATAAATGGTTTGGATGTTCTAGACTCCGTAGGTCTTAAGGACCATGCAAGTCAATTTCCGGCGCAATTGTCCGGTGGGGAACAGCAGAGGGTGTCTATTGCTAGAGCAGTAGCCAAACAGCCTACAATGCTTTTATGTGATGAGCCAACAGGAGCATTAGATTCAAAAACTGGTGTTTTAATCTTGAATTTACTTCAGGATATGAGCAATAACAAGGATACAACTGTTGTTATTGTTACACACAATGCAATTTTGGCTGAAGCCGCAGATAAGGTAATCAGGATTAAGAATGGCCAGATAGAAAGCATTGCCGTTAATGAAAATCCAAAAAAGATTGCTGATTTGGAATGGTGAGCAAATGCTTTTCAAAAAGATGTTGAGAGACATCCGCAAGCACAAAACCCAATTCCTGTCAATTTTTTTGATGGCATTTTTAGGAGTGTTTGTTTTTGCCGGTGTCGGTGGAGAATCAGTAGGCCTTGAAGTCAACAGTGAAAATTTTTATAATGATACCAATCTGGCAGACGGTTGGATTTATTCGGCCAATTTAAACGACAAGTTTCTGGATGATGTATATTGTCTGGGTCCAACTAACCAGATGGAAAGGCAATTGGTTGTGGATTCGGTTGCGGACTTTTCAAATGACCCCGAAATTACACTGCATTTTGTTGAAAACAACACTATTTCAAAATTCTATCTGGTTGATGGAAAACCGTTGAATATTAGTGATGGTGATGGGGTATGGCTGGATAAGAGCTTTGCTGATGCTAAAGATTTGAAAGTCGGAGACAACATCACCTTTGAATTCAATGGATTTGAAATCGAAAAGGAAATTAAGGGAATAGGATATTCTCCGGAATATGTTTATCATGCTTCAAAATCATCTGTAATTCCGGATTTCTCCAAGTTAGGTTTTGCATATCTGTCATATAAGGCATTCCCGACAGACATAGTTCCGTATAATGTTTTAAATGTTAAGTTTGATGGAACACCAGAAACCTTCAACGATCTGCTGTCTGACAAGTTGGATGGAGACTACAATTCATTTGTTGAAAGGTCAGAGCATTCCAGCGTAAACCAATTTTCAGAAGAGATGGACCAGCATAAGATGATGTCTGGAATTTTTCCAGTGGTGTTCATACTGATTGCAATGTTGATTTTGCTTACAACAATGACAAGAATCATCGCTCATCAGAGAACTCAAATCGGTATTTTAAAGGCATGCGGATTTAAGGACAGGTCCATAATGTTTCATTATGTATCCTACGGATTCTGGCTTGTTTTGGTCGGATCTGTTTTAGGCCTAATCATTGGGCCGATGACATTGCCTCAGCTGTTCTATCCGTCAATGAGTTCTACATACATCCTACCTTCATGGGAGCCAGCATGGAGTATGGATTTTGTCTATGTTGCAGCGGCAATGATTATACTGTCAGTACTGGTTTCATATTATGCAGTAAAAAGCATATTCAATGAGAATCCTGCCGATACAATTAGGCCAAAGGTTCCTAAGGTGTCATCATCAGGTTTCGTTGAGAGATTTGCATTTTGGAAGCATCTGTCCTTCAATGCCCGTTGGAATTATCGTGATGCAAAAAGAAATAAATTCAGGGCATTGATGACAATAGTTGGTGTCATCGGATGTACTGCACTTTTGATATCCGCTTTCGGAATGTATGATGGAATGAATGATTTGAAGGAATGGGAATTCAATCAGATTAACCATTATGATTCCAAATTGGTTATAGATGATGAAGCAAGCCTGTCTGAAATTGATGATGTGGCTGATGAAGTAAACGGTGATAAGGTAATGGAATCTGCCATTGAAATCGAACAAGGTTCGGTTAAAAAGTCAGGTTCGCTATTGGTTTTAAACCATACTGATTTGATAACTCCAACAGATTATAATTGGAATAAAATCAAAATAGCTGATGATGAGGTTTCAATTTCACAAAAGATGGCGGACATGCTGGGTGTTGGTGTTGGAGACACTGTCAAATGGCATATAATGGGTTCTGATAAATGGATTAAAACAAAAATAGATAAGATTCATGCAGATCCGACATCACAGGGTTTCATAATGTCCAGCGACAAGCTTGATGATTTGGACTTGAACTACACTCCAACAAGCATTGTAACAGCGGAACATGTCGACAAGAATTATTCTGCCGTTAAAACAGCTAATTCACTTAAGGACATGACCTCCAGTTGGGACGAGCTAACAGAAGCGATGTGGCTGCTGATATACATTTTAATATTCTTCGCATCTCTTTTGGCGGTTGTGGTGCTTTATAATTTGGGACTATTGTCATTTACTGAAATTGAACGTGAAATTGCAACATTAAAGGTATTAGGTTTCAAAACAGGGTCATTGAGAAGGCTGCTTTTAACACAAAACTTATGGTTTACAGCTATAGGATTCCTGTTGGGCATTCCAATCGGTTACTACATATTGAAGATAATGTGGGAATCTTCCGGAGATTCATTTTATATACTCCCTTCAATAACTATTACAAACTTGGTATTGACTGCTTTGATAACATTTGCCTTATCAATTCTTGTAAACCTAATGTTTTCACGCAAGATTAAGAATTTGGACATGGTCGAGTCTCTAAAAGGTGTCGAATAGATTTGTATCTATTCGCACTTAATTAGTGATGAAATCTTTAAAATTTTAATATTTTTTATTTTTTTCTGTTTTCAGATATATCTCTTTTTTAAAGCATGTATTATTGGTCTGATGCTTGATGTTAATGAAAATTGCAATTTATTATTTTGTGATCTTATCGTTAACAATATAATTTAATGGGGCATATCATCAATTTAAAATAGGTTTTTTATATTCCATTTTTCTAATATATTATCATGTCACTATCCAAAAAAATGCTGAGGGATATAAAAATCAATAAGGCCCAATTTATTGCAATATTTCTAATGGCATTTTTAGGTATTTTCGCATATTGTGGAATATATGCTGAATATTATGGGTTGGAACAGACCTCAGAAGGTTTTTATGCCGATACTAACATGGCTGATGGATGGATTTACAATACTGGTTTTGATGACTTGGATCTGGAGAAGGTGAGCGATTTTTCAACCCAGACTGATAGGCAAGAGGTTATTCAGGCCGTTGCAAATCTGGATAGCAAACCTGATTTTACATTGCATTTCATAGAAAAGGGAACGATTTCCAAGTTTTATTCAACTGAAGGGGAGGATTTCAACCCTGAAGATGAATCCGGTGTATGGTTGGATAAGCGTTTTGCGGATGAATGGGATTTGAAAGTAGGGGATAAAATCACATTCAAATTCGGAGATTCAAAAATCAAAAAGGAAATTAAGGGTATTGGTTACTCTCCGGAATACATTTATGAATCATCTCCAAGTTCGTTGACTCCCGATTTTTCACAAATGGGATTTGCCTATCTTTCAAGTAAAGCATATCCTGAAGATTTGGAATATAACAGATTGCTGGTCAAATATAATCAATCGGATAGTGATTTTAAAGAGAAACTGGACAAATCAATTGATTATTTGTCATTCACCAAAAAAGAGGACCAGATCAGTGTTGCCAAATTTTCCGATGAAATGGCGCAGCACAAAATGATAGGTGATGTTTTCCCGATAGTGTTCATATTGGTGACATTTTTAACCCTTTTGACTACAATGAATAGGATTGTTGCCCATCAGCGTACTCAAATAGGAATCTTAAAGGCCGTTGGGTTTAAAGACAAAACAATAATTAGGCATTATTTGTCATATTCGTTCTGGCCGGTTTTGGCGGGAGCTATTCTAGGTTTGATAACCGGACCTATGGTTATTCCTCAAATGTTCTATCCGACAATGTCCAAAAGCTATAGCATGCCTAGCTGGCATCCGGGTTTTGACATGAGATTTATCTATATTGCATTGTTGATGGTCTTTTTATCTGTTTTGGTTACTTTTCTGTCATGCAGAAGGATTTCAAAGGAAAATCCTGCAAATACATTAAGGCCGAAAGCTCCTAAGATATCTTCAAATGGGATCATTGAAAAATCAAGATTATGGAATCATTTAAGCTTCAATTTCCGTTGGAACTGGAGGGATGCAAAAAGAAATAATTTCAGAGCAGTCATGGCAATCGTTGGAGTTATGGGCTGCGTTGCACTGTTGATTGCAGCATTCGGTATGAACGACAGCATGGGCGAATTGAAATCATGGGAATATGATGACATCAGCCATTACGAGTCAAAATTGCTTCTTTCAAATGAAGCCAATCCTATGGAATTGTATTATATCCTAAATGAGACCAACGGCAGCTTCATAATGCAGCAGTCAATCGAGATGAAGGCAAACGACATGGAGGACACGGTAACCCTGCTGGTTTCAAACAACACGGATTTGATATCCTATACTGACAGCGACCGAAATCCGATAGAGATTAACGAGAGTGATGTTTCAATTTCCAAAAAACTTGCCGAGACTTTTAATTTGAGCATTGGAGATAAGGTGAAATGGCACATTGTCGGAAGTGATGATTGGGTGAGCTCAAAAATTGACCAGATTCATGCAGAACCGATTTCACAGGGTTTGATAATGTCACCTGATACCCTTGAAGATCAGGGACTTAACTTTACACCAACTAATATCTTGACCAAAGAGAAATTCGGCGAAAACTTCAATTCAATCAAATCCGTTTCAAGCATGGAAAAAATGAAGAAAGGTTGGGATGAATTAACAGAAGCAGTTATGATGATGGTTTATGTAGTCACTATCGTGGCCGTAGCCCTTGCCATTTTGGTGTTATACAATTTAGGAATATTGTCATTTACAGAAATGGAAAGGGAAGTTGCAACCTTAAAGGTTTTAGGTTTTAAAACAAATAGCTTAAGGAAACTGTTATTAACTCAAAATTTAATTTTCACAGCCATTGGATTTGTTTTGGGAATTCCGCTTGGATTTTACTTCATGACATTGATGCTCAATGCTGCAGGAGACTCTCTGTATTATGTACCTTCTTTAACATGGGGAAACATTCTATTGACAGCCTTTATAACCTTCACAATATCAATCGGAGTTAATCTGTTGTTTTCGGATAAAATCAGTGATTTGAACATGGTTGAAGCACTTAAGGATGTTGAATAATCTGAAGTTATTTGCGTTTTTTTCGAGCAGGAAGCTCATCATACATTGCTTCAAATAATTCTTTTAGAAACTCTCTGTTTTCCACATCCTCAACAAGCAGCATTTTCTTGGCGCCTTCGTAGGGCAGTTCCATATCAGCATCAGGCATCATTTCCATAGCTGTTTTTACGGGTTTTATGAGAAAGCGGTCATCGTAAATGCCTCCAACAATCTTTTCGCGATAATAGATAATGTATTCGCCCATCATTGCCCTGTATGATATGTCATCCAAATCAGACAGCTGTTCCATTATGTATTCCAGATATTCCTTGCTTGATGTCATGTTAAATCACTTTATTATTAAATTTGCTCTTTAATTTGATAATTTACCATATGAATGGTATAATCTTATAGTTTACTTTGTCTTTATAGTCTTTATAGCCATCTAATTTGCTTTCCAAAAATTTTTCTTCATTTTTTATTCGGAAAATGATGATAATCGGATAAATCAGCATAATACCAAATGAAAAGAGTGAGCCCAAAATTAATGGCATTGATAGGAATAGAAAGATTGTTGAAGTGTACATTGGATGTCTGACAAGCCCGTATAATCCTCTGTCAATCACTTTCTGATTTTCACTCACTTCAACAGTACGTGAAAGATACATATTTTCTCTTAATACTTCCGCATACATGATATAGCTCAATAAAAAGATTATTGAAGAGGCAATTATCACGATTTGTGGAAGTTCGGACCATTTGAATCTAAAATTTAGTCCCGCTATGATGAATGCGAGTAAAAATATTGCTCCACTAATCAAGATAACTATTTTCTGTTCATTTTCCTCTTCTTTAGCATTCAATCTTTTTTTTAGAAGTTCTGGTGATTTGATAAGCATGATGATTCCTGCAATGAACATCGGAATGAATAATAATGCTAAGAATAACCATGCATTGGGATAGTTTAGAGTTCCTGCAGGTATAAATAGCAATAAGCTGATTATTATTAATCCGAAAAGGAATTTGCTTAAAGCTTGTGAAAATAATTTTGCATTCATTCAATCACTTAAATTCTTTCTAATGATTGATATTATGATTTCATGGTATAAACAATTAATTTAATCCCCTGTTTCAGTTTCAGCAATATCTTAAAAAATCACCGGATATTTTATATAATAATGTTTAATTAATAATTGTGTGGTGATAATATGAATCGTGATTTCATAGGATATTTGTTAGGTTTGATTATTTTCATAATTGGAATTCCATATGTGATGTATTTGGCATCAGGAAGCCCTAACCTGGCCGAAATTGGATTGAGGGGACTGTTGATTCTGATCATATTGGCAATTACAGGTATAGGATTAAGCGTCTGGTCAATTGTTTATATGAAAAATGTCGGTGGCGGAAATCCCTTTGATGCATTTAACCATGAAGTTGCCCCTAGAACCAGTTCACTAATGACTGATGGACCTTATGGAATATGTAGAAATCCGATGCTGTTGGGTGTTTTCATATATCACATAGGAGTTTTAATAGCTCTTTTATCTGTAGAATCTCTATTGATTTTCATAATTGAAGTTTTAATAATGAATGTTCAAGTTAAAAAAGAAGAGCAACGCTTAAAGATAGATTTTGGAAAGGATTATGAAGAATATGTTAAAAATTCAAATAGATTTTTTCCAAAATTAAAATGAATTCAGATAATAGCAAAATTTTTAAAAAACTAAAATGAGATAAATTATTGAAGGTTTAATTTAGTTGTTTAAAGCTATTCTACCAATAAAATGCTTATTGAAGGTGGTATCATGGAAGATGTTAATGAATGGAAAGGATTGAACGGACAGCTTGTAACATTTAAAAAGGAAGTTGGAGATGCTGAAAAAATTACATTTATTGGATCTCCAGGTGTCTGCACTCCATTTGCAGAGTTTTTGGCTTATTCCGTTAGGGATAAGGAAAATTATTTCATTCCCCTATTGGATATTGATGACTGTCATGAATTTGAGTCCAAACCTTATGCTATGGTGCTTAAGGATGAAGTTTCCGATCCTCACGACTCTGATGTTGTCGTTTTGTTGGGAGGATTGTCCATGCCGAAGTATGATGTTGACACAGAAGATGTAAAGGCACTGGTCAATGAAATCTTAAAAGAAGATGGTCAGCTTATGGGAGTCTGCTTCATGGACATGTTTACCAAGGCAGGTTGGCTTGAAAAGGTCGATTTTGACTGTGTCATTGATGGAACATTAATTGGTGTGGTCAAAAAGTAATCTTTAAAGGGGCTTTAAAATGAACAATAAAAGTATTATTGCTGTGGTAATTTTACTTTTAGCGGTTTTATCATTGGTTTTGGTTTATTCATTTGAGGAAACTGATGATTCAACTAAAACACCCATTACGGTATATTCAGAAGGCCCAATTCCGTTGACTGAAATAATCAAGGATATTAAAACAGCGGAGTATTATGAAGGTCATGATAATGAAACACTTGCATGGATGGAATCCTTGGGAAACAAGCAGGTTTTCATTTCTGATGATGCCTTTGTGGTGATGAACAGCTGGGATGCAAGAAAGATTCCTTCAGAATATGTATGTGATGTATATATTGAAGAGTTTATAGAATGTAATGTCTTGGAAAACCATTCTATAGGTGATGTCAAGTATCCTAAAGATGTTTTGCTGGTTGAAAATGTAGATTATCTTGGCCAGGAGGTTCATGACCTTCAAGGCAGTTAATTTTTCTTTTATTTTTTTAAAATAACATATCACGATATCATGATATGACAACATTTAAATACATAATCATATCATAATATCATTATATAATATATGTGATGACTATGGAAAATAATAATCTTGAAAACAATAATGATGATATGTGTGAAATATTCGACTCTCATGAAGATGTTGTCAGCCGTGTAAAGGAACGCATACCTGATGAAAATGAATTCACTGAATTATCTGAATTCTTTAAAATATTTGGAAACCCGACAAGATTAAAAATTATTTCTCTGCTTAGCATTGAAGATTTATGTGTTTGCGATATTTGTGAGGCACTTGATTTAAATCAAACTACTGTTTCAAATCAATTAAGAATATTGCGTGCAAATAATATTGTTAAATACCAAAAAGAAGGTAAAATGGCAAGATATTCTCTCACAGACCTTCACATAGAAATGATTTACAAAGTAGGTTTAGAACATATATTAGAATAATTTTTAATTGGTGATACTATGGCTGAAAATAGGTGTTATGATGCTGATTGTGCTGATGAAAACTGCCACAATCCAGAACATTACAATTACATCTGTTTCGATCCAAATTGTGATGAAACTCACTGTACAGATTCTAACCATTATGATAAACAGTTATTAAGAGATTATCAGAAAAATGCTGATTTAAGTGTATATGATCACAGAGAAGAAATTGATTATGATGAGGATGTAGATATTAATCTTTGTGCTTGTCCCGATTGTGCTGACGACCATGATCACGACCATGACCATGATCACCACCATCATGGCCACGACCATGGACATGGGCATTCTCATGAGGAGCATCATCATGGCCACGACCATGAGCATGAGCATCATCATGAAGAGGATGTTTGCACTGATGATGATTGTGGTTGTCATGACCATGACCATGAGCATGAGCATCATCATGAAGAGGATGTTTGTACTGATGATGATTGTGGTTGTCATGATCACAACCATGAGCATGAGCATCATCATGGCCATGATCACGAGCATGAGCATTCTCATGAGGAGCATCATCATGACCATTCTGAAAGTGATGTTTGTACTGATGATGATTGTGGTTGTCATGATCACGACCATGACCATCATGGACATGACCATAGCCATGACGATGATGTTGAATTTAGCCTTTGCGCTTGTCCTGATTGTGCAGATGATGACCACGACCATGGACATGACCACGGCCACGACCATGCTCATGGAGATGAGGACTTATTTGCTGAAGGAAAACCGTTCTGGGCAAATAGGCCGGTGCAAATCATTCTTGCGAGCGGTCTGATGTTTGTTTTAGGACATATTTTTGAATGGATGTCATTCAGCCCTACAATCGTAACTGCTACATATATGGTGGGTGCCGTGATTGCAGGTTATGAAATAGCTATTTTGGCTTATAAGTCATTAGTTAACAGACATACTATTGGTCCTGCAATGTTAGTATGTATCGCTTGTGTTGCATCATTCATTATTGGGCATCCCGAAGAAGGTGCAGCTGTAACATTCCTTTATTATATTGCTGAATTTTTAGAAGATGTTGCTGAAGATAGGGCTAAACGTTCTATTAAATCCTTAGTTGAAATTGCTCCTGACACTGCAAGAGTCAAAGTAGGTGATAAGGAAGAGATTAGAAATGTCGATGAAGTTGACATTGGTGATATTGTTATTGTAAAACCTGGAGATAAGGTGCCTTTAGATGGTGAAGTTGTTTTCGGTTCCTCCTCAATCAACCAGGCTTCAATTACTGGTGAAAGTGTCCCTGTCCTAAAAGAAGTTGGGGACAATGTCTTTTCAGGAACTGTTAATGAAGATGGATATCTTGAAATTAAAGTAACCAAAGCCGCTAAGGATTCAGTAATCTCAAAAATCGTAACATTGGTTAAAAGATCACAGCTCAACCGTTCTGAAACAGAATCTTTGGTTGAAAGGGTTGCAAAATACTATACTCCAATCATGATGGTTGGTGCATTATGTGTCGCATTAATCCCTCCATTGTTATGGGGTCAGAATCTGGTCGATTGGGTTTATAAGGCTCTTTCCCTTCTGGTAATTTCATGCCCATGTGCATTTTTGATTTCAACACCTGTCGGAATGGTGTCTGCTATCACTTCAGCTACTAGAAATGGGGTTATCATCAAGGGAAGTACATATGTTGAGGAAATGCGTAACGTCAAGGCGGTCATCTTTGACAAGACAGGTACATTGACTGAAGGAAAACTGGTGTTAAGTGACGTTGGTGTATTTGATGAAAACTACTCTGAAGAAGACATTGTCAAAATCGCAGCATCTTTGGAGCATCAATCTTCTCATCCTATTGCTAAAGCCATTGTTGACTATGCAGATGAGCATAACATAATCTTTGATACAATCGATGAGTTTAAAAATGTTCCAGGTAAGGGAATTATAGCCAACATTAACGGCGAGCAGTTCTATGCGGCTAATGAGGCTTTGATTGAAGGAAGTGCATTTGACATTTCAAAAGATGAAATCAACAGTTACTCCAGTGAAGGAAAGACCTTGATATTTGTCGGAAATACCGAAAAGGTTTTAGGTATCATCACAGTATCCGATAAGATTAGAGACAATGCTTCTGAAGTAATTGCCGATTTGAAAAATCAAGGAGTACAGACTATCATGCTTACAGGAGACAACAAGCTTGCCGCAAAAAGCGTTGCTGATGAAATAGGAATCGATTATGTATACTCTAATCTGATGCCTGAAGACAAGCTTAACATCCTGGATACAATCAGAAACAAATTCGGTGACGTGGCTATGGTTGGTGATGGAATCAACGATGCCCCGGCTTTGGCACGATCAAACATTGGTATTGCTATGGGTGCTGCAGGTTCTGATGTAGCTATTGAAACAGCAGATGTTGCACTGATGCAGGATGACATATCAAAATTGCCGTATCTGTTCGCCTTAAGTCGCAAAACAATGGGAATCATCAAACAGAACATCACTATTGCTATTCTAGTTAAATTATTGTGTGTAATTCTTGCGATTATGGGAATCATCACATTGATGATGTCTGTCGGTTTTGGTGATTTAGGATTAACAATATTCGTTATCTTAAATGCATTTAGAATTGGAATGGTGAAAGATCCACTATTCTAATTTCTTTTTTTCTTTTTTTTGTTGTTCTCTAATGGAAAAATGCTTATTTTGAGTTACTCGAAAAATTCGAACAAATGAATAATTTAATAAATAACTACTTTTATATTTGAAAAAATTTTAATATTAACTCATGTTAAGTAATGATTCATCGAATAGTGTTGACATAATGCTTGGAAATCCTAAAAAAGCACTGATAAAAATGTCCATACCTTTGATTGTTTCATTGCTTATAACCAGTTTTTACAATTTGATTGATGCTGCTTGGGTGTCAGGACTTGGTGCTGATGCACTTGCGGGTGTTGGATTTTTCACACCAATATTCATGATTCTGGTAGGGTTTGGAAATGGTTTGGGTTCAGGTGCAGCTTTTGCACTGTCAAAGTATCTTGGCGAAAACAATAAACAAAAGGCAAACAATGCATCTGTTCATTCCATAATTCTTGATATTGTCATTTCAATGATTTTAACAATCATATTGTTAATATTCTTAAAGCCGATTTTGAATGCAATGGGTGCCGGTCAAACCATAGGCTATGCAACTGATTATGGTGTAATCATCCTTTTAGGTTCGATTTTCATAATATTCTCCAATGCATTATATGGAATTTTTAGAGGTGAGGGGGATACTACCCGGCCGATGTATGCAATGATCATCTCAGCTATCCTGAACATGGTTTTGGATCCGATTTTCATTTACACCTTAAACTTGGGAGTCAAAGGAGCGGCAATTGCAACAATCATATCTTCAGTATTTGTAATCTTGATGTTGTTGTATTGGTTTTATATCAAAAAAGATACTTACTTAAAGCCTAATTGGAATAATTTCAATTTTAAAATGGATATATCAATAGATATTGCTAAAGTGGGCATTCCTGCAAGCATTCAGCTTTTGAACAATGCATTTTTCGCAGCGGTTTTCTCAGCATTGCTTGCATATGTTGGGTCAACAGATTCTGTTGCTGTTTACTCAACTGGCTGGAGAGTGGTAATTATTGGAACAACACCTCTTTTGGCTATCGGAACTGCATTAATCAGTGTCATTGCAGCCAACTATGGTGCTAAAAACTATAATAATATCCAAGTTGCCCATAGATATGCAATGAAAGTGTCAATAGTCATTGGAATAATCGTGGCAGTTTTGACTAATGTTTTTGCAGGAGACATAGCATCAGTATTTGCTTCATCGGGAAGCAGCATAAGGATTGCTCAAGAGCTTACTAGCTTTCTCGCTTGGATTGTGATATATTATCCTACAATGGGTGTTGGTGTTGCATCGACTTACGTTTTCCAGGGCATAGGAAAAGGCATAACTGCGATGTTTCAGACAATCATGAGAGAAACAGGCTTTACAATATTCTTTGCTTATTTGTTGGCTATTGTATTTGGCTTTGGTGTATGGGGTGCCTGGATGGGAATTGTTTTAGGTGAAATTGTTTCAAATAACATTACGATGGTCTGGGCCGATTTTGAAATTAAAAAATTGATTGAAAAATAAGTTTAAATGAAAAAAGAGTTGAAATAAATTCAACTCATAATTGTTTATTTGCTTTCTTCAATTGAAGAGGTACGGGACCAATCAAGGATATTTCCGAAAATATCTCCACCGTGTGGTTGGATTAAAGCAGTATCTTCAGATATGTCTAAACTGTCATCTACAAAGTAACCGTATTTGATTTCGCCAACCCATAACCATGGTGCGTCACCTTTAGCTGAGAATCCAGTTTTTCCATCCCAAGATGCAGCTTTCCAATCATCATATGATGCTTCACGTGATTCGCCCATTGCTTTGTCGATATGTGCATCAACAGCACTGTCATTTAACATAGCGTAGTTTCCGGTTTCAATTTGTGAGCTGTGATATTTGGAAAATATTGTTGATGGATCTGTTGAACCATATCCGAATACGATTGGGTCGGTCCATTTGTGTGATCCCATTTCGTCCCAGTTTGAACCTGTTGCATTGATTTCGATTCCGAATTCTTTTGCTTGTTCACCGAGAGCTACAGCAATTGCTTGTCTTTCCGGTGCATTGGATGGGTAATATACGTTAAGTGATGCTTTTACACCGTCTTTTTCAACGATTCCATCTCCGTCGGTGTCTTTCCATCCGGCATCGCTTAAGAGTTTTTTAGCTTTGTCAACGTCAGCATCCTGGATTTGTGCTTCTTTATTGTACCATGGTAATAAGTGAGGTACTCCATCGGAAGTAGGAACTCCAACTCCATTCAATGCTCCTTCAGCGATTGCAGTTCTGTTGATACCGTAATTCAATGCTTCTCTGACTGCTTTGTCTGCAGTTATGTTGTTACCCATTGGGCTTCCGTCTTCAGTTGTTTTGCCGGTATTAGGTTCTGTTGGTAAGGTAAGGCCTCTTACGTCAATTGTATCCATAAGAACCATGTTATATCCGTCAACTGTTTCATTAGCATATTGCATTGGCACTGCTGCAACATCCACTTCTTTGTTTCTAGCAGCATTTAATGCAGCTTCATTTTGTTCGAAGAGAATGGTCAATTTGTTAAATTCCGGTTGTTTTCCATAGTAGTCAGGGTTTTTCTCTAAGATTACTTGTTGACCTTTGTCCCATTGTACAAATTTGAATGGTCCTGATCCGACAGGGTTGGATCCGTAGGTTTCATTATTGTATGAATCTGATGGAACAATACCGATGTATGCAAATTTATCTACAAAAGTTGAATCTTTTTTGTTTAAATCAAATTTAACAGTTGTATTATCCACAGCAGTCGCATTGTCCATGCTGCTTAAATCTAAACTTGCTCCAGTTGCTTTTGCTTCATTAAATGTGAATGCAACATCTTCAGCATCTAATGTTGAGTTATCCGTAAATTTAACGTCATCTCTGAGTTTTACGGTATATTCAGTAAAGTTATCGTTTGCTTTCCAACTTGTAGCTAAATCATTTTCATAATCTAGGTTTCTGTTAACCTTTAATAATGTTGATTGAATCAAAGGTTCGCTGTAGTAGTTCCAACCAAGGATAGGGTCAAAACCGGTTTCCGGTTCTCCCCCGTGACTGTAAGCAGCAACTACTAGTTCATTGTCTGCTCTTTGTACAGAAGAGCCTCCTCCTAAGAACATGGCTCCTCCAATTATTGCAATTAATAATATTGCTATTATTCCAATAATGTATTTTGTATCCATTATCAATTTCTCCAATTCTAAATATAATCTTGTTATTACAATAATTAAAAAAATTATTATTTTAAATAATAACAATTAATAAAATATTATTAAAATATAATATTTAAATTTATCTAAGGGAAGTAATAAAAAATTAAATAATTCATTAAAAAAAGTATTAACTTTCACGTTTTTGTACAAAGTTTTTATTATTAAAAATAATGTTTATAAAAAAAATAAAGGGATATTAATGATTAAATACCATTAATATCATTAAAATAGATTACATCATCACATATGGTGTTTACAAGATCCATGTCGTGGCTTACGAGTAAGAATCCCATTTTTCTTTGTTTTACTATTTTCAATACTGCATCCAAGATTTGCACTTGTGTGATTGCGTCAAGCATTGTGGTCATTTCGTCAGCTATAAGGAATTTTGTTTTTGGATTTAATGCTCTGAGCACGGAAAATCTCTGCAGTTCTCCTCCGGAAAGTTCCTGTGGAAATCTTGTAAACCAGGATTTTTGAATACCGAATTCAGATAGAAGATTGTCATCAACATTCCATGATTCTTCCAGTACATCCTTCATTTTCCACTTTGGGTTCATTACTTTTTCGGGATGTTGGTAGATTAACTGAACCGGACAAAATTCGTTTTCAGGCAATTTTTGACCGTCCAGCTCTACTGTCCCTTCGAAGTTTGTGTAATATCCGGATAGGATTTCGCATAATGTTGACTTTCCGACACCACTGTCCCCAACTAAACCTGTGATTTTACTGTTGTCCAGATGTATGTCAATATCTCGTAACAAGTATTCTTTTGCTAATGGGTATTTAAATGAAATTTTTGTTCCTTTAAGTTCCATCTTATGCACCTTCCTCATATTTAAAACATCTGACTTTTTTATTTCCTAGGTCGATAAGTTGTGGTCTTTCCTCTTTGCATCTGTCGAATCTCATTTCGCATCTGTCGTAGTATGGGCATCCGTTTGGTATTTCTCCGTGTAGTGGTTGGTGTCCTTTTGTTAGGTGCCTGTGAAGTCTTCTTTTAGTGCGATTTCGATTACGTATCCTGAGTAGAAGATTCCTATTCTGTCTGCCACTTCGAGTGCCGCATGAATGTCGTGTGTGATGAGCAGTACTCCTATTCCGTCTTCTTTCATGTGTTTGAAGTGGTTTAGGGTTTCTTGTACTGTTTTTTCATCAAGTCCAGGAGTTGGTTCGTCAGCCACCACTAGTTTTGGGTCAGATAGCAGTGCTGTTGATACGAGTACTCTTCTTGCCATTCCTCCTGATAGTTGGAATGGGTACATGTCATCCACTTCTGGACCCAAGTTGTAATGTTCGAAGATTTCTCTTTGTTTTGTTTTTTTTGCTTTTTTCTCTTCGTCGCTTTCTGTGTGTCCGATTGCCTGGTCTGAGATTTTCATTAGGGGATCAAGGAAGTTCACTGATTGAGGTACGAGTACTATGTCTTTTCCTCTTATTTCTTCTTTGTCTTGTTGTGATAGTTCCTTTCCTTTGTATTTTATTTTTCCGTTTAGGTTTGCGTTTTCCGGTAAAATCCCGAAAATTGCATGTGCAAGCAGGCTTTTTCCTGATCCGCTTGAACCCAATACTGCCAATATTTCTCCTTCGGATATGTCAAGTGTCAAATCGGTGATGACTTTTAAATCCCTTTGATTTAATCCTTGTGTATATTGTATAAATGATATTGAAACATTTTCCACGTCTAATAGTTTATCCATTTTCATCACCTACTCATTTGCACTTGTTGGGTCGAGCATTTTCTTAATGTTTTCACCAGCTATATCAAATAATAAAACTATTATTAATAATGCTAAACCAGGGAACAATGCTAACCACCAGTTACCTGTTGCAAGGTATTTCATGGATTCTGATAAGATTACTCCAATTGCAGGTTCGTGCGGTGATAAACCGAATCCTAAGAATGTTACACTAGCTTCGTGCATGATTGCATGAGGGAAAATCAATATTGTTCCAACAATAATCTGAGTTATAACTAATGGCAAAATATGTTTTTTTGCAATCCATATTTTTGATTTTCCGAATCTTTGTGATAATTTAACAAATTCTGATGTGTTGATCTGCTTTATTTCTGCTCTTAAGATTCTTGTAAGAGATGTCCAGTGAGTAAGTGCAACACCCATGGTAACACCAAATGCTCCTCCACCTAATCCTATGGATATTAATATAATCAATAGAATATGTGGAACAGATAAGAATAAATCGACCAGCCATGCAATGAAGCTGTCTAATTTGCTGTTGATGCTTCCGACAAATGCTAAAATTATAGCAATGATACTGCTCAATATTGAAGCTCCGGCACCAATCTGAACACTTAATCCAAGACCTTTCATGGTACGGGTAAACATATCCCTTCCCATCCAGTCTGTACCGAATAGATGTTCGAATGAAGGCGGTTGATTCATAGCATTAAAGTTTGTTGTAATGTCTGCAGAATTAATGAATAAGCTTGTGATTACAACGGCTACTAAAATGAAGACAGTCAAACCAATTGTAAGCAATGTTTTTGTTCTCAAATTCATATTTGCAATAGGGCTGTAAATACTTGAGACATCTTTTGATTTATCCGCCATCTTCTTCACCTTCTCTGATTCTTGGATCTACAAAGTTGTATAAGACATCTGCTATTAAATTGCCGCAATAAACGAATATTGCACTGAATATTACGATTCCTAAAAGCAATGGAACATCACTTCTGAGTCCAGCGGATACTGCTGCCTGTCCGATACCAGGGTAAGTGAATATTTGCTCTACAAGAACTGCTCCTCCGAATAATTCGGAAAATCCTAAAAATTGCAATGTGATTGCAGGAAGTAAAACATTTCTTATACCATGTCTCACAATTAAATTCCATCCGCTTTCTCCTCTTGCTTTAGCAAATAGGAAATAATCACTATTCATTACATCAATTAATTTATCACGTGTAAACAATGTGATTGATGCAATTCCAACAACGCTCAATGTAATCATTGGAAGAATCAATCTGTGCAGCCAGTCCCAGAAGGACACATTTTCACTTAATGTTCCGACAGGAACACCCAATCCTGTTGGGAACCATCCAAGATATACGCTGAATACCATTAAGAATAATAATGCAATCCAAAATGTAGGTGCAGATTGCAATATGTAACAGTATACTTTGATTGCTTTATCAATTATAGTGTCTTTTTTAAATCCGGCGATTACTCCTAACAAGAATCCTATTACTCCTGAAAATATCCATGAACTTAACATCAATACCAATGATGCAACGAATTTTTCTTTGATTACATCAAGTACAGGTGCTCTGTAAATCAAAGAGGTTCCGAAATCAAGATGTATAATATTTGCAAGCCAATTGAACATTTTAGTTGTAATTGGTTCATTCACACCCCAATATGATTCCAGAATGGCAATTTTTTCAGGTGAAACAACACCTAGGTTAGCGATGTATGTTTTTACAGGATTTATAGGAGACATATCAATAAGTATAAAACTTAATAATATTACAAAAATAAGCAAAATTATAAATCTGACAATTTTTTTACCTAAAAATTTTAAGAGTTTTTCGTTTTTTAACATAAATATGCTCCAATGTTAATAAAAAGGGAAAAAGAGAGAGTTGAATTAATTCATCCAACTCTATTATTTTTTTTAACTTGTTTCGTTAATTGGAGATACACGAGTCCAATCGTAAATGTTTCCGAATGCGTCTCCTCCGTGAGGTTGTAATTTGAAGGTGTCTTCGGAAATGTCTAAACTGTCATCTACGAAGTAGGTGTATCTGATTTCACTAATCCATAACCATGCTGCGTCACCTTTAGGTGAGATACCTGTGGTTCCGTCCCAGGAAACAGCAGACCATTCAGCATAAGATGATTCACGAGGTTCGGACATTGCTTTGTCGATGTGTGCATCTACAGCGCTGTTGTTTACAAGTGCAGGGTTGTTGTATCCGATACCTGCTTGGTCACTGTAGTATTCTCCCCACATGGTGATTGGATCGGTTGAACCGAATCCCCATACGATTGGGTCAGTAAATTTGATAGCGTCCATTTCGTCCCAATTGGAACCGGTAGCATTTACTTCAATTCCGATTTCTTTTGCTTGTTCAGCAACAGCTACAGCAATAGCTTGTCTTTCGGTTGCATCAGATGGGTAGTATAAATTGATTGAAGCTTTTACGCCGTCTTTTTCTACAATTCCGTCACCGTTGGTGTCTTCCCATCCGCCTTTTTTCAAGATGTCTTTAGCTTTATCTATGTCACCATCTTTAATAGCAGCTTCTTTGTTGTACCATGGTAATAAGTGAGAAATTCCGTCGTAGTTAGGTACTCCTATACCGTTTAATGCTCCTTTAGAGATATTTTCCCTACTGATTCCGTAATTCAATGCTTCTCTGATGGATTTGTCTGCAGTGATGTTGTTACCTAATGCAACGCCGTCTTCATTTGTTTCGCCAGTGTTGTTTTGTACAGGTAAGGAAATACCTCTTACGTCTAAGGATTCAGATAATAATGCGTGGTATCCGTCAATAGTTTCATTAGCATATGCTAATGGCACTGCTGCTATATCCAATTCATGATTTTTAGCAGCATTGAATGAAGCTTCATTTTGTTCGAAGAGAATAGTCAATTTGTCAAATTCAGGTTGTTTTCCATAGTAATCAGGGTTTTTCTCTAAGATTACTTGTTGGCCTTTGTCCCATTGTACAAATTTGAATGGTCCGGATCCTACAGGGTTAGTTCCATAGGTCTCGTTGTTGTATGAATCAGATGGCACAATACCTACATATAACAATTTGTCTGAAAATGTTGAATCAGGTTTGTTTAATGTGAATTTAACGGTATTTTTATCAACTGCTGTTGCATTGTCCATTGTACTTAAATCAACAGCTTCACCAGTAGTTTTAGCTTGGTTGTATGAGAATGCTACATCGTCAGCATCTAAAGTTGTGTTGTCAGTGAATTTGACATCGTCTCTGATGTTTACGGTGTATTCTGTAAAGTCATCATTTGCTTTCCAACTTGTAGCCAAGTCATTTTCATAAGTCATGTTTCTGTTCATTTTCATCAATGTAGATTGGATTAAAGGTTCTCCACAATCACCCCAACCATACATTGGGTCATAACCTGCTTCAGGTTCACCGCCGTGACTGAAAGCAGCTACTACTAACTCATTATCCGCTCTTGCTGGTGTTCCGCTTCCGCTCATAAAGAGTGCTCCACCAATAACAGCGATTAAAAGTACAGCAATTATTCCTATAATGTATTTTTGATCCATAAATAGTTCTCCAATTTTAAATCTGTAATTGTCATATTTTTAATATAATAAGTAATAATTAAAATAATAACAATTAATTATTTTTTATTATTTTGTAACTATTTAAATTTACCTAAAAAAAGTATTACTAAATTGCTTTATTTTCTAAAAAAAGTATTAATTATTACTCTTTTTAATTTTATTTATATATGGAGTATTATTTTATTAAAAATAGAAATATTAATGGATTAAACACCATTAATATCCTTTAAGTATATTTTATCGTCACAAATTGTTTCTACCAAATCCATATCGTGACTTACGAGGAGGAATCCCATTTTTCTTTCCTTAACTATTTTCAATACGGATTCCAGAATTTGCACTTGTGTGATTGCATCAAGCATTGTTGTCATTTCATCTGCAATCAAAAATTTGGTATTTGGATTTAATGATCTGAGTACAGAAAATCTTTGAAGTTCTCCACCGGACAACTCTTGTGGGAATCTTGTCAGCCATGATTTTTGAATACCGAATTCCTTTAAAGCTTCATCTGTTACATCCCAGGACTCAGCTAAAACCTTTTCCATTTTCCATTTCGGATTCATCACTTTTTCTGGATGTTGATAAATTAATTGGACTGGCTTAAATCCTTTAGTAGGTAGGGGTTGGCCATCAAAAGTCACGCTGCCTTCAAATTTTGCGACATATCCGGATAATATTTTGCACAATGTTGATTTTCCACTACCACTATCGCCAATCAAACCGATAATCTTATTGTTATCCAGTTCGAGATTGACATCTTTTAATAGGTATTTTTTAGCAGAGGGGTATTTGAATGAAATGTTTGTTGCTTTAAGTTCCATCTTATGCACCTTCCTCATATTTGAAGCATCTGACTTTTTTATTTCCGAGGTCAAGTAATTCAGGCCTTTCCTCTTTGCATCTGTCGAATCTCATTTCGCATCTGTCGTAGTATGGGCATCCGTTTGGTATTTCTCCGTGTAGTGGTTGGTGTCCTTTTGTTAGGGGAGTAGGTTTTCTCCTTCGCCTGTGAAGTCTTCTTTTAGTGCGATTTCGATTACGTATCCTGAGTAGAATATTCCGATTCTGTCTGCCACTTCGAGTGCCGCATGGATATCGTGAGTAATCAATAGCACTCCGATTCCATCCTCTTTCATGTGTTTGAAGTGGTTTAAGGTTTCTTGTACGGTTTTTTCATCAAGTCCGGGTGTTGGTTCGTCCGCTACCACTAGTTTTGGGTCGGATAGTAGTGCGGTTGATACGAGTACTCTTCTTGCCATTCCTCCGGATAGTTGGAATGGGTACATGTCATCCACTTCCGGACCCAAGTTATAATGTTCGAAGATTTCTCTTTGTTTTGCTTTTTTTGCTTTTTTCTCTTCGTCGCTTTCTGTGTGTCCGATTGCCTGGTCTGAGATTTTCATTAAAGGGTCTAGAAAGTTCACTGATTGGGGAACGAGCACTATGTCTTTTCCTCTTATTTCTTCTTTGTCTTGTTGTGATAGTTCCTTTCCTTTGTATTTTATTTTTCCGTTTAGGTTTGCATTTTCCGGTAAGATTCCGAATATTGCGTGTGCAAGCAGGCTTTTTCCTGATCCGCTTGAACCTAATACTGCTAAAATTTCACCTTCAGATATGTCAAGTGTCAAATCGGTGATGACTTTTAAATCCCTTTGATTTAAACCTTGTGTATATTGAATAAATGAAATTGAAACGTTTTCAACATCTAATAATTTTTCCATCCAATCACCTGTAATGATTTTCAAATGATAACTTTTAAATACTAATTTGTACTTTATCAATATTAAAGTTATTCAAAATTCATTAAAAAGTATTACTAATTGAATAAATTATTATATGAAAGTAATACTTTTTCAGAATGGTGTTTTTTATGAATGTTACAATCAAACCTTTAAGCAATGATCCAAAGGAAATTGAGGATGTTAAAAAATTCTTGTTTAAGATGATAAAATTGGAATTTGGATACGGTTATGTTCCAGAGTGGCATCAGGACATTGTAAATTTGGAAGATTATTATATCAACCCTGAAAGGAATAATTTTTTTGTTGCTTATTATGAAACCGGTGAAATCATTGGCACTATTGGAATTCGTGCTTATGATAAGGATTTCCCAGAATTCAGGCACTTATATTCAAAAGACACTACCTCCAGCATATGGAGATTATTCGTCGATAGGAGATGTCGTCGCTGTGGTTTAGCTTCAAAAATGTTTAACATTGCAGAAAACTTTGCAAATAAAGCTGATTTTGACGATATCTATTTGCATACTCATAAGACATTGCCAGGAGCTATAGAATTTTGGACAAAAATGGGTTTTGTTGTTGCATTGGATTCCAATGATGAGCTTGAAACCGTACACATGGATAAGAAGATACGGGGATTAGATATGGATTCTTGTGGTTCTGACTTTAGACATGCTGTAAAATTATAATTCTTTAATATATTTTTGTGTGTGTGGACAGGCAAAAATGCATTTTCCGCATACTGTATCTGGTTTTCCCAAATTTTCCTCTGAAACTTTTAATGCGTATTTTTCACATTTTTTGTCATCATAAAAGTCGTTTCGCTTAAGTTTGTAGTTCCAGTTTAGTCCGCTTATTGCCCCTCCGAGACATGCATCTCTGCACTCCATGCATTTTCCGCATCTTGATTTCAGTATTGGCTTTCCAATATCTAATGGGGCGTCTGTTAATACTGAAGATAATCTTAAGGCAGATCCGTAATTTTTTGTTGTAAACAGTGCGGATTTTCCAATCCATCCAAGTCCGGCACGTGTGGCAATGGTTTTGTGAGGCAATTCAAATGAGTTAAACTCTCCAAAATCAGTCCCTAATCTCTTTTTTGTTTGAGCATATGCATTGTAGCCTTCATCAATTAAAAATTCTTCACATTTCATTCCAAGAGCATCCAATCTTGAATTCAGACTGATTAGCTCTTCAACATATTCCTGTGTCGGGGCATTCTGCATATGTCTTATAATCTCTTTTGGATATGTGATGTAAAAAACAACTCCGTTTTTTAACTCTGGCTGTGGCGTGAAGTTTGCAATGTCTGCAAAACCCACTTCGGTTGCACCATTTTTTATTAAGAATTTTTTTAGTTTTAGAGATAGGGTCATTGGCCTTAGTTTAAAATTAATGTTATATAAATTTAAGTTTTGTATTACTTTTGGTTAATTTTTTAATTTTTTTATTGTGTTAAATTTGCTTTTATAGTTTTTGTACATGTTTATTTAATTAAAAATATTATTGGGTCTGTTCATTTTTTTGTTAAATAATTAAAAGTATTCTATTTGTCAAACAAACCTTAAAAGTAATAAATATATTTTTATATGTATTATTATAAAATTATTATCAATATTAAAATAACAATAAAAAGTATTACTAATTAAGTATTTTTTAGAAAAAAAGTATTACTTTTATTTTAATATGAATAAGGATAATGGTGAAAAGTTATGGATAGAAAAACATTGATGATTATTGGTGCCGTTGCAGCGATTCTTATTATTGTTGGTGGTGCTTTAGCTTTAATGGGTGGATCTCATGATGATGACCCTACTCATTTGACTGTAGCTGCACACAGCAATATTAAAGAACCTGAAGCAGGTTTCAGCCCTCTTGTTGGTTGGGGTTGCGGACACCAAAATTATAATCCTTTAGTACAAAGCTGTTTATTTAAAACAGATAAGAACGGTGATATTGTCCCTGACCTTGCTACAAATTATTCAATTAGTAGTGATGGAAAAACTTGGACAGTTCATGTCAGAGATGATGTTCAATTCTCAGATAATTCCACTTTCGATGCAGAAGATGTAGCATTCACATTCAATACTGCAAAAGAAACTGAATCTGAATTGGATTTAACAAATATAGAAAAAGTTGAAGCTAAAGATAACAAAACTGTTGAATTCACTTTGGTCGAACCTAGATCAACATTCATTTATGATTTAAGATATGTTGGTATCGTACCATCTGACTCTTATGATAACAACACTTACGGTGAAAATCCAATTGGTACAGGACCTTATGTATTAGACCACTGGGATAAAGGTCAACAAGCAATCTTCAAAATAAATGATAATTATTATGGTGACAAACCATATTTCACTCAACTTACTTTATTATTCCCTGAAGAAGCTACTTGGTTAGAATTAGCTAAATCCGGTGATGTGGATGTAGTTCCTGTAGCAACCTCCGCATTAAATCAAACAGTTGATGGATATCAATTTGTAGAAAAATCCGCTGGTAGAGCACAAGGTGTATCATTCCCTTACCAAAATGACACTGGCGATTCCTGGAATGGAACTTGGAAAATTGGTAACAATGTAACTGCGGATAAAGCTATTAGACAAGCATTGAACGTTGGTGTAAACCGTCAAACAATGTGTGATGAAATTTTCTCAGGTCACGCTACTCCTGAATACACTAGTGTAGATACAAGAGATTACGCAAACCCTGATGCTAAAGTTAAAGATGGTGATGTCGATCAAGCTAAAGCAATCTTGAAAGAAGGTGGTTGGGAAGACACTGATGGTGATGGAATCGTTGAAAAAGATGGTGTAAAAGCATCATTTGATTTATACTATCCACCGGATTACCTTGACAGACAATCCCTAGCAACAGTATTTGCAGAACAAGCAAAAGACATTGGTATTGAAGTAAACTTAGTTGGTGCTGACTGGGATACAATTTATGCAAATATGTACTCATCCGCTGCATTAATGCAACAAACTTCCCCAGACCCATATAAATCCATCTATCAACAATACCACAGCAAGGAAGCTGACGGTTTCTACATGAACCCTGGTTTATACAACAATACTGATTCCGATAAACTAATGGATGATGCAATGCATTCAAGCGATTTAAGTGCAGCTAACACATTATGGTCTCAATCCGCTAATGTCAATGGCGGAGGTTGGGGTCCTGCTGGAGACGCTCCATTTGCATGGCTTGTAAACTATGACTACAACTACTTCATTAAAGATGGAATCGATATTGGTGAACAACCTGACGGATTAGGAAACGATATATTAATTAATATCTGTGATTGGACCAGAACCAATTCCACAGCTTAATTAAATATCTTTTTTCCTTTTTTTATTTTTTAAAAATTTCTAAGGGGGGTTTCTTTTCTTGAATAAAAATCAATTATTGAAGTTTTTTGGTTACAAGTTAGTACGTTTCATAATATTGATACTTGTAGTTGCAATTTTTAGTTTTATATTAATAGATTTATCCCCTATTGATCCAGTTAATGCTTATTTAAGACAAGCTGCGGTGTCAGAAGCACAAAGGCAAATTCTTGAAAATTATTTTGGCACAAATGTTCCATTGACAACCAAGATCTTTCATTGGCTAATGGATTTAATCCATTTAGACTTAGGAACTTCTTTGATATATCGTGCACCTGTCATTGATATCATAATTGATAAGGCTTCTGCTTCTATTGTATTGATGGCCATTTCCTGGATATTGAGTGGAGTTATTGGTTTTGCAATGGGTGTTGTGGCAGGTAAGAATAAAGGTTCCTGGATTGATAAAGCAGTAAAAGTATATTGTTATGCAATTCAATCTGCACCATCATTTTGGGTAGGAATGCTTATATTGATGGTATTTGCTGTCTATTTAGGATGGTTCCCAATAGGATTTGGTGTTCCAATAGGTGTAAAGAGTACAGATGCCACATTTATGGAGTGGGCATCAAGGTTGGTATTGCCTGCACTTACATTGAGCCTTGTTGGTTTGGCGCCGATTGCGATGTATACACGTAATGAATTAATTCAAGTTTTATCTTCTGATTATGTATTATTTGCAAAATCCAGAGGAGAAAAAGGTTGGGATTTAGTAAAAAATCATGGTATAAGAAATATTTTACTGCCTGCAGTAACACTACAATTCTTATCTTTCAGCGAATTGTTTGGTGGCGCAGTGCTTGTTGAACAGGTATTTTCATATCCAGGTGTTGGACAAACTGCCGTAGCAGCGGGTCTAAACAGTGATGTTCCGCTATTTTTAGGCATTGTAATATTCAGTGCGATATTTGTATTTGTTGGTAACCTGCTTGCAGATTTATCATATTATCTAATTGACCCTAGAATCAAGGAGAGTGAGTTCAATGATTAAGAAAAGGGAAATTGATGATAAAAAGCAGTGGTTTTTATACCCTGCAAATCTCAGAACAAAAACTCTTGTCATCATTGCCCTTTCAGCATTGATTATTGTATCCATATTTGTCTGCGGTTATTTCATTAGGGATATTCCGACAAGTTTTATTAGTGCTAATCAAATGCCTTCATTTGAACATATCTTCGGTACTGATTGGATGGGAAGAGATATGTTTCAAAGAACCGTTGCAGGTCTTGGATTAAGTATCATGGTCGGTTTCATTGCATCTGTTATAAGTACTATCATTTCTATTGTTCTTGGATTGTTTTCAAGTTTCAATAAATTCGCAGATGAATGTGTTGCAGGAATCATTGATTTGTTCGGTTCAATACCTCACATTCTTTTGATTATTCTTGTCTCCATCATGTTTGGTGGAGGAGTAATCGGTGTTGTCATGGGTGTCGGATTGACACATTGGACTCCGCTTGCAAGGGTTCTAAGATCTGAAGTAAAGGAAATCAGAACTAAGGAATATATTCATTTGGCAGAAAATCTTGGAAGATCAAAAGTGTGGATTGCTACAAAACATATTCTTCCGTTAATTGTATCTCAGATTATTGTGGGCGTAATCTTAATGTTCCCTCATGCAATCATGCATGAAGCGGCAATTACTTTCTTAGGATTCGGTTTGCCTCCGCATGAACCTGCAATTGGAGTAATTCTATCCGAATCAATGCACTACTTATCTTCAGGATATTGGTGGTTGGCATTTTATCCGGGTATGTCCTTATTGATAGTTGTATTGCTATTTGATTTCATTGGGGAAAATGTTGAAAAGTTACTTAATCCTGAAACTGCACAGGAATAGGAGAAATTTCTAAAATTTCTCTTTTTTTTATTTTTTTATGTGATATTATGGATTTTACAATTAAGGAACTTGCTAATGATTATTTAGAGATTGAAGCTGCAAAAGAATTCTTATACGACCAAATCAAAAAAGTATATGGCATCGGACCCACACCTGAATTTCATTATGACATTGAGGGAATTGAAGAATATTATGTATTGCCTTCAAATAACGCCTTTTTTGTAGCTTATGATGGTGATAATATAGTTGCAACAGCGGCCATCAGGGCATATGATAAGGATTATGAATTGTTTAGGGGAATCTACACAAAAAAGGATACGGCAAGCATTTGGAGATTGATGGTCGACGAGGAATATAGGCGCCATGGTCTCGCACGCAGGCTTGTCGGTGTTATGGAGGATTTTGCTCGTAAGAAAGGTTATGATAGAGTATATCTGCACACTCACAGATATCTTGAAGCTGCAATGGCATTTTGGGAATCTGTGGGCTATGAAATAACCGTTCAAGAAGATGACTATGACGAGACCAATCACATGATAAAGGTTTTGGAGTAATGTCAAATATTTTTTGTAGTATTATTTTATAAAAAAGTATTACTTTTTTTTAATTTTTTTATTTTTCATTATTTGTTTTATTCATGTTTATTTGTTGGCATGTGCCAATTTAAAGAAATTATTAATTCCAGATGTTGCGGTAAGATAAAATTCTAATTTTTTATTTAAATTTAATTAATTTTATCAACAATCGGAAGTATTACTATTTTTAAGAAATATTATTAAAAATCATTTATTAATAATGCTGAAAAAGAGACATGGGTTATTTTACAACTTATAAGTTTTAAATCATTTGTTTTAAATTTAAGGATAAAATTGCCGAATTTTTAATTAATAATATTTATATGGTTATTACTATTAATTATCAATTAGATTATTCAGAATATTGAATAATAAAGATAATAAAATTAATTTCGCAATATAACCGCTTTATCTTCAAAAAAATATTTTTTAATTTTATTATCTTTCTATGATTATCAAATGTATAAATAGTAAGTCATATAACCTAAATAGCTATTTTATTAAATAGCTATTTCCCTCCTCTTATTCTATTTTTTTATTAAACTTTATTTTATATTATGTTTAATATTATATTGATGAAAAGAACAGCACTAAAAATCGGATATATCGGGACTAATTTTCATGGTTTTCAAAGACAGCCTGACTTGAGAACTGTTGAAGAGGAGCTAATCTATCATTTGCGCAAACTTGACTACATTGATGATTTAAAAAAGTCAAGATTCAGAATTGCAGGACGAACCGATGCGGGAGTTCATAGCTTGGGCAATGTAATTAGTTTTCAATCAGAAAAGGAAGTCAGAGTCAATGAAATTAACAATTCCCTGCCTGATGATATTCAGATTTTAGCCAGTGCTCCGGTCAGATATGCATTTAAGCCGAGGTATGCCCAGATGAGGCAGTACCGTTATATGCTATTCCAGGATTTGGATGTTGATAAGCTCAATGAAGTTGCGGAAATCTTTAAGGGGACTCATAACTTTACGAATTTCACTAAAAGATTCCAGAAAACAACTGAAAGAACTATTGATGATATCAAGATTACAAAAGTCGATTTGAATGATTATCACAAAAGGGAATTTCCAAATTTACATGATACAATCTCTCCAATCTTTGTAGACATCTATGGGGAATCCTTCTTATGGAATATGGTTAGAAAGATGATGAGGGTTTTTGTTGATGTTGCAATTGGAAAGATGGATCTGGAGGAAGTGGAAAGATTATTGAACCCTGCTGAAGACGAGCCAAGGGCTTACATCAAGGTTATGGAGGCCGAATATCTGATATTGATGGACATACAATATGATGGAATTAAGTTTACATATGATGATTACGCCTGTGAGAGATTCAGACGTGATTTGGTTGATTCACTGGCAAATTTGCAGAAAAGGTATGCCATTCGTGAATCAATGGTAAAAAGTTTATGTGATTTGCATAGTTTTTAGGATAATGAGGTGATTTTATGAGTGATAAAATTAGTTATGAAGATATTAAGCCATATGAAGAGTTGTTTACTGCAACACCTGCATTTTTGCTTGAAAGATTTGCTAAAAGGAAAACCAATTTCGTTTTAAAATTCAAATCCAAAGTGGAAAGTTTTTTGGATGGTTTGGATGATAATCAAAAAAAGAAGTTGGATATTGTTTTAAACAGTGATACTGATGAATTGCAGGCAGTAATGGCTGATGCTTATGAAAAGACCAATATTAAACAATATAAAATATTGGCCAATCCAAAATATAAGGAATTCATTCAGATCAACATCAATGAAATAGAAAATATGATAGAATAAATGTTTAACATAATTCTTAATGTTTTTTGTACTTGAAGGATTGGCTGTGATATTATTAAATCATATTATGAATGCGGACCCTGCATATTGAGGCAGGTAAAGGAAGTCATAGATTTGTCATGCACTGATAAAAATTTAAAAATGGACTTAATGCATGATTGCATGGTACATATGGCAAAAAACTTTAATAGGGATTCTCAGCCAAATAAATTAGCAACTGAAGTTAATCAGCATATTAAACAAAAAACCAAATGTGAAGATGCTTATTTTAAGGAAAAAGAATTAAGTAATGAAATCGCATTGTCCATATTGCCAAAAGTTAAGGACCTCCTGAAAGAGGATACTAGTTTGGAGACTCATGTCAAAGTAGCCATCGTTGGAAACATTTTGGATTTTGGAGCTTATGGCATCAGCACTGATTTTAAAAGATTAATTGATGTCAATTTGAATAGGAATCTTGCCATCAATGATATTGAGGAATTTGAAGAGGCATTGAATTTTCACAATGAGGCATTATATTTGGTCGATAATGCTGGGGAAATTGTATTTGACCGTTTATTGATTGAAAAAATAATGGAATATGATGTCAATGTCATTGTTGCAGTGAAAAGCAGTCCAATTGTAAACGATGCATGCGTAAAAGAAGCTATTGATGCGGGTTTAAATGAACTGTCTGAAATCATCACGGTAGGTTGCGATTCCGGAGGTATTGTTGAAGAAATGTTTTCAGAAGATTTTAAAAAGGTATTTGATGAAAGTAATTTTGTAATATCTAAGGGAATGGCGAATTATGAAGGATTAACAGAAATGGATTTGAAAAATAAGGACGTTTTTTCTTTGCTTTGCAGTAAATGCAATCCGATTTCCAAGAATTTGTCAGTTGATGTCGGATCATTTGTACTGAAGAAGCTATAGCACAATTTTAAATATCAAGATAAAAATTTTTAACCTATTCGATTAAATATATTAATTTAGTGATAACATGAAAATAGCGACTATTTTGGGAACAAGACCTGAAATTATTAAAATGGCTCCTATTATTGATGAAATCTCTAAAAGGGATATTGAGCAAGTTGTTATTCACACTGGCCAACACTATGATGAGGAGATGTCTGACAATTTCTTTAAAGATTTAGAAATTCCCACTCCAGATTACAACATTCATGTAGGTTCCGGAACTCATGGAAAACAGACTGGTTTAATGATGAAGGGTATTGAAGAGGTTCTTTTGGTAGAAAAACCGGATATTGTTTTGGTTCAAGGTGACACTAATGCAGTTCTTGCAGGTGCGCTTGTTGCCTCCAAATTGCATATTGCAATTGGCCATGTTGAAGCGGGACTCAGGTCATTTGACATGACAATGCCTGAAGAGTTAAATCGTAGAGTTGCTGATGTAGCCACAACAATGTATTTTATTCCAACAGAGCAGTCAGCCATTAACCTATTGGCTGAAGGATTTTCTCACAAAAATCTATTCATTACAGGAAATACCGTCGTTGATGCCTGTTTCAGACATTTGGAAATTGCCAAAAAAAGAGGTTTTGAAGACGAATCTCTTGCAGGTTTAGACATTGATAATTTGGATAATATCCTGACTTTAACAATGCATAGGGCTGAAAATGTTGATGTTAAGGAAAGAGTGGTTAATATTATTGATGCTTTGAAGGAATTAAGTGATATGAATATCATTTTCCCTATTCATCCAAGAACCAAAAATACATTGGAGAATTTTGGTTTGTTCGAAGAATTAAATAATTTGAGTCATGTTCATATTATAAAACCGTTAGGATACTTGGATTTCCTGCTTTTAACATCTAAATCTACTTTAATTTTAACCGATTCCGGAGGTCTGCAAGAGGAGGCCATTACACTCAATGTGCCTGCTTTAACATTAAGATACAATACTGAACGCCCTGAAACCGTTGCAGCAGGGGGTAATATTCTTGTTGGATCTGATAAGGATTCGATATTGGAAAATGCATGCAAAATTTTATCCGATGAGGAATTTGCTGATAAAATGAAAAATGCGATAAATCCATATGGTCGGGGAGATTCAGCAAAATCGACCGTTGATGCGATTGAAGATTACTATAGCAGGGGTCTGCTTAATATTGAAGCTCCAGAGGATATTATGGATTCATTTACAAGAAAAATGGCTTCAATTAAAGAGGATATTTCAGTAGCGGAATTCGAACAAAAGGAAAATGCTTTGATTCATATGGTATTTGATGGAGAGAATATGAAATTTCCGTTCGATGATTTAAATTTAAATGGGATGATGATTACTTATGATAAATGATGATTCAATTTTAGTATTTGAGTATTTTACGGCTTCCGGCGAAAAAGATAAATGCATTATTTCAGAAGCGGAAGCATTAATCTTTGCACTTTTGAAGGATTTGTCTGATTTTGATGTTGATTTGGTCATCAACAAATCTTATGAAAATGTTGTAAAGGATTATGAAAATGTTAATCCGATTCTAATTGATTGTGATGTTATCGATTGGTTGGAGGATAATGCGGTAAACTTCAATAAAGCTATTTTCATCGCTGCAGAAAACAATAACAACCTATACAACATCACTAAAATTTTAGAGGAAAATAATGTTAAAACATACACTTCTTCCGCAGAGGCATGTTTAAAGTCATCCGATAAGTATGAGACATATGAAGCGCTTCCAAATGATGTTCCGAAAAGGGCAATAGAAAATCTTCATGAAAAATGGCAGGCTGAAGACCCATTGACTCCTTTAAAATTGATTATAAAGCCATTGGTTGGTGTTGATTGTGAAGATATAATAATAATCGAGGATATCAAAGACTTATCTTATGATTTGGAGCAGATATTCCCTCCAGGTTCAAGAATCATTGTTCAGGAATATATTGAAGGAACTGATATTAGCGTTAGCTTAATTTCAGATGGCAAAAAAGCGATTCCAATCAGTTTAAACCAACAGTTCGTTGAATTGAAGAATAATAAAGGAACATACGAAGGCGGTAAATTGCCTTATGAAAGCAAATATGAACAGGAAGCTTTTGAAATCGCAACAAAAGCAGTTGAAGCTATTGATGGCATAAAAGGTTTTGTTGGTGTGGACTTATTAATCAATGCAGATGAAAAGGATATCTACTCAGTTTACCTTTTGGAGATAAACTCAAGATTCACAACACCTTATGTTGGATTGAGCAAAGTCGCTAATTTCAACATAGGCAAAAGCATCATTGAACTAATTGACGGAAAGATAACCCTTGATGACATTGATGTCTCTTTGGATGGTGAAGTTGAGTTCAAAAAATCTGGAGATTTACTAGAAATTAGGAGAATATGATATGAAAGTAGCTGGATTTGACATTGGTGGTGCAAACACCGATCTTGCAGTAATTGACTTTGATGGTGAAGATATTAAAAATATTGAAGTTGATTTTGCATATCTTCCTATGTGGAGCAATAATGATGATTTATCACGAGTATTAATTGAATTAATTGAAAATATCTGTCCTGTATCCGAAATAGATGCTGTAGGCATTTCCATGACTGCAGAGCTTGTCGATGCATATGATACTAAAAAGGACGGTGTCTTGGATGTTGTAAGAAAATGTGAAGATACATTCACATGCCCTATTGCATATGTTGGAATTGATGGTATGCTGTCTAAATCCGAAATTGAGGAAACTCCACTTAAGGCGGCTGCAGCCAATTGGATTGCAACAGCTCAAATCGCAACATTGATTTCCGATAATTGCATTTTCATCGATACAGGAAGCACAACCACTGACATTATTCCAATAAAGGATGGAAAGGAATGTGCCATTGGCAAATCTGACTTTGACAGGTCCGCTACAGGAGAGCTGGTTTACACTGGAACCTTAAGAACTAATCTTGCAAGCTTTTTGGATAAGGTTGAGTTAAATGGAAAGGAGTATCGTGTAGCCAGTGAGTTATTCGCACAAACTGCAGATGTTTATACAGTTCTGGATTTAATTTCCGAAGAGGATTATATCTGTGATACTTTTGATGGTGAAGGTAAATCTAAAACAGACTGCGCTAAAAGGATAGCTCGTGTGGTATGCGCCGATTTGGAAATGTTGACCATGGACGATATTGTAGACATGTCCAAATTCATTCACAAAAAACAGGTCGCTCAGATTGCAGACGGTTTAAAACAGGTTGTTGAAACTCAAGACTTGAATTTGATTGTAACAACAGGTTTGGGAAAGGATATATTGGATAGGCCTGCTGCTGAATCATTAGGTTTGGAAGTTAAGTCTATGGGTGATGTTTTAACCGACGATGAATGTACTGTAGCTCCGGCTGTTGGAACTGCAGTAATGATGAACAGATACTTAAATTAGAGGCCTTGTCCTCTTAAACTTATTTTTTTTAAAAACTAGTACCAAACATCTTTTATTCCAAGAAGATATGCGCAGGTATTGGTTAATAAATGAATTGCTAAAGTAAGGATAATAGCTATTGCTACGAATGGTAGTGTGAGTTTCACAACAAAGGAAACTAAAATCAATGCTACGATTATGAAATCTAACTGATCTAAAATTGGGGCGGGTTTTCCTCTTCCAATTCCAAGCCTTCTTTTTAAAAAGCTACCTATCGCGTCACCTAATAGTGCTCCAAATCCAAGTAAAAATCCGATTATTATTCCTTCCGGAATGTTGGTTATGATTGGGGTTGTAATGAATTGTCCAAACTCATTAATTATGCTGGGGCCTAAAAATCCTTGAATAATTCCTGTGAGGGTACCGATAATAGTACCGGCAGCCAATCCTCTCCATGTAACGCCATCTCCAATCCAACGAACTCCGTTTTTGTCGGATTTTCCAAAGTCAACTGGAAGTCCGCCTCCAAATAGCAGTCCGCTACCATTTGAAAAGTATGCTGGGAGAATGAAATAGAGTGTTGTTAAGCATGTAATCAAAATCATCTGAATATCAAATGTCATTTGTGTTTTACCCCAATTTTATTAATAATACATTTATATTTGATATAATTTAAGTTTTTAGATAATAATATTTAAATAATAAATTAATTTAAATATATAATATTATGTAAGTTACACTAACAATTCAATTTTGTTAGTTCAAAGGTGATTTTTTTGAAGATTAAAGGAACAAGAAGTTTATGCCCAGAATGTGGCAAACCTATCAATGCAGAGGTTTATGATGAGGATGGTAAAATTTTCATCAAAAAAACTTGTGATGATCATGGGGAATTTGTCAACACATATTGGAGTGATGAAGAACTTTATAATCAAGTAAAACAATATGTTCCATCTGTTGCTCCTGTTGAAAACCCTTGTGTTGATGATACTGGAGCTTGCCCAAGCAATTGCGGGTTGTGTTCTAAACATGAAACATCAACTGTTTTAGGTTTGATTGATGTAACAAATAGATGTAATTTAAGATGCCCTGTTTGTTTTGCAAATGCGGCTGCTGCAGGCTACCTATATGAGCCTAGTAAAGACGAAATAAGACAAATGCTCAGGAACTTAAGAAATCTAAAGCCTAATCCATGTCCTGCTATTCAATATGCTGGTGGTGAACCTACCATCAGAAAAGACATAGTTGAACTTATTGAAATGGCTAAGGAAGAAGGTTTCACTCATGTTCAAATAGCTACTAACGGTATTAGATTGGCTAAAAGGGAAAATTTGGCTAAAGAGTTAAAAGATGCTGGTTTAAATACAGTCTATCTTTCATTTGAAGGAGTAACTCCAGAACCTTATATTGAAAATAAAGGTAGGGATTTGCTTCCAGATAAGCTTCAAGCTATTGAAAACTGTAGAAAAGCAGGTTTAGGAGTAGTGCTTGTTCCTACATTAGTTAAAGGAGTTAATGATAATCAAGTTGGAGAAATAATTAAATTCGCATTTGATAATAATGACATCATTTATGGGGTTAACTTCCAGCCAGTATCATTCTCAGGAAGAACTCCTGCTGACCAAGTAGAAGAACAAAGAATTACAATTCCAGACTTTATAAAAATCATTGAAGACGAAACTGATGGTCAAGTTCCAACAAGTTCATTCTACCCGCCATCTTGCGTTGAGCCAATTGCGGAGTTCATATCTTTACTTGACGGTAATGATTCAGCTACAGTTACATTAAACTGTCATGAACATTGTGGAATAGCTACTTATGTATTCAGAGAAAAAACTGAAGGTGATGGAAAGGATAAATTAATTCCAATCACTGATTTCATTGATGTTGATGATTTATTTGACAAATTAAAAGAATATAACGGTAAACTTAAAAAGGGAAAATTCGGATCCCGTAAAAGAGTGCTTGCAGGCTTGACTGGAAATCTTCCTAAGTTGGTTCACCCAAGCAGGTCTCCTAAAGATTTGGATATTACCAAAATCTTGTTGAACATATTTGTTAAAGGAGATTACGAGGCATTAGGAGACTTCTCTAAAGATGCAATGCTCATTTCATGTATGCATTTCATGGATCCATTCAACTTTGATGAAGATAGAGTTAAAAAATGTGTTATTCATTACGCAACTCCTGATGGCAGAATTATTCCATTCTGTACCATGAATTCAATGTATCGTGAAAGTGTAGAAAAAGAATTTTCAACACCTTTTAAACAAAAAGATTAGATTAATATAAAAATCACCTTACTTATTTTGTATTTGGGCACGTCCCAAATACTCGTTTTTTAAAATCAATTTTATAGTGATATTAATGAATATTATTGAAGGTAAAACATGGACTTTTGGGGAAAATATTGATACTGATGTCATAATTCCTGGAAGATATTTAAGAACATTCAATCCACAAGATTTGGCGGATCATGTATTGGAAGGCGAACGTCCGGATTTCACTAAAAATGTCAAAGCCGGAGACATTATCGTTGCCGATGAAAACTTTGGATGTGGTTCATCAAGAGAACAGGCACCAGTGGCTATTAAAACAGCAGGCGTTAGCGCTATTGTTGCTAAATCCTTTGCAAGAATTTTCTATAGGAATGCAATCAACATAGGATTGCCGGTTATAGTTTCTGATATTGAAGCTAAAGATGGCGATATCATTAGCATTGACCTGTCAAAAGGAACCTTAGTCAACAAAACAACTGGTGAAGAAAAAACATTTGAACCGTTTAAGGAGTTCATGTTAAGTATTTTGGAAGATGGTGGATTAGTCAACCATTATTTGAATGAAGCGGAATAGGAGGTATGATTATGGAATGTCCGATTTGCGGTAGCGATGATATTGAAATTTTGAATTCAAAACAGAAATCATCCAAGAAAAAGATTATTGAAGAATATTTATTGAAATGTGAAGATTGCGGACATGTTTTTAAAGATATCTTTTCAGCAAAAAAACCTCAACCTTATCGATTAATTATTTCAGAGCAAGACAAATCTCATAAGACCACTATTGAATTGTCTCCAAGCGACCAATTAGAAACTGGTGATGTTTTACTTTCAGATTTGGGTCAAGTTGAAGTAACCAGTATTGAAGTTGCAGATACTAGAGTTGATAAGGCTCAAATTGAAGATATCAATACTATTTGGGCGGTTTCAGTTGAAATCCCTGCACGTATTGGCTTTTCAGTAGATTTGCATGGGGAAGTTGATTCATATAAATTAGATTTGGAAAGGGATTTTAAGATATCTCCTGGAGATGTTGTCAAAATCGACAAGCATATCGTAAGAGTGCATGTAATTAAAACACAGGATAGGAAATTGACTTCTGGCTTTGCAAAAGCAGGAGTTATCAAAAGAGTTTATTCAAAACCTGTTAAATTTAATAATTATGATTATGATTTAACAAGATACATTTTTAAGAAAACAAAATAGAGTGAAATTACAATGAAAGTATATATTGAATCTTATGGCTGCACATTTAATAAAGCTGATGGACAAATAATCGCAGGCGTCTTAAAAGAGGATGATATAGATATTGTAGAGTCTATTGATGAAGCTGACGTTATTATTGTCAATACTTGCTATGTTAAATTGCCGACTGAAAATAAGGTTACTTATAGAATCCAAAAGCTCCAGGAGGATTTTCCTGATAAGAAAGTCATCATCGGCGGATGTATGGTTGAAATCGACCCTGAAAAATTGGATAAGATCGGACCGGAATGCTCTTGGATTGGACCTCACCAGTTAAATAAGGCCAGTGAAGTTGTCAATGGTGCTTATTGTGGAGAGGTTATTCGCGAATGCGGATTTTCAAAAGAGCCTAAAGTTGGCGTTCCTAAGGTTGTGGATGATGGTTTGATTCATATTGTGCAGATTTGTGAAGGCTGTTTGGGCGCATGTACTTTCTGCTGCACTCGATTTGCTCGAGGACCGTTAAACAGTTATCCTATTGATGACATTGTTGAAGAAGCAAGGAAAGCTATTGGGAATGGGGCCTGTGAAATTCAACTGACTGCACAGGACACTGCCGCTTTTGGCCGTGACACTGGCGAAAAACTATCAGATTTAATCAAAGAAGTGGCTAATTTAGATGGGGATTTCAGAGTTCGTGTTGGGATGATGCATCCTAAAAACATTTTAAACGATGTTGATGAAATAATCGATGCTATGAAACATCCGAAGGTATATGATTTCATTCATTTGCCTGTTCAATCAGGAAGTGATAAGGTTCTATCCGAGATGAATAGGGGTCATACAATAGAACAATATCTTGATGTTCTCTCAAAGTTTAGAAATGAAATTCCTGATTTGACACTTGCTGTCGATATCATTGTGGGGTATCCGACAGAAACCGATGAAGATTTTGACTTGACTGTTGAATTGCTAAAACAAATCAAACCGAGTTTAATTCATTTGTCAAAATACCAACACCGTAAAGGTGCAATCTCTTCTTCACTTCCGGAAATTCCGCGTGAAACAATGAAGAAAAGATCAAAATTTTTATCTGAAATTAAATCAGAAATAACCGAAGAAGAAAATAGGGATTTGGTTAATTCAATTCAAAAGGTATTGGTTGTTGAAAAAGGTTCCAAAGGTGGTTTCATTGCTAAAACTAATTCTTATATTCCAGTAATTGTTCATGATGTGGAATTAGGAACTTTTGTTGATGTAAAAATAACAGAAGCGACTGCAACTTATCTTAAAAGCGAAGTATTATTGAAATAATTTTTATTTTTCATTACCATTCTTATTTTCATATTATTGTTAATTTTTATCCTTAATTTTTTTATAATGCTTATATTTTTTTCTAGATTTTGAAAGCATATTCTATGAGGGGATATGCTATAATATGGGGGAATAATAAGCAGTTTTACCGATACCTTTATATACTATTGTTTACTATCTTTTAATTGGAGGTGTAATAATGAGTGAATTACCAATCGCACCAGTCGGTCGTATCTTAAAAAATGCTGGCGCACAAAGAATTAGTGATGATGCAAAAATTGCATTAGCTGAAGCATTACACAAAAAGCTGTTAATTTCGCACGCCACGCTGGTAGAAAAACTGTAAAAGCTGAAGATATCAAATTAGCAATCAAATAGATTCTCTAATTAGTTATTTTCGATAAAAAGCTTTGGAATAAAATCTATTGGCCATTTTCTTGGTCAATTTTTTTTATTTTTTATATTATTACTACTTGTTCTATTCAACTAAGAAAACTTTATATATTACTTTTTCCAAATTATAGTATGTTGTATAGGACCGGTGGTCTAGGGGTATGATTCCTCTTTGACGTGGAGGAGATCACGAGTTCGAATCTCGTTCGGTCCATATGCCATGGTAGTTTTCAAGTCCGGCCCATGGCATTCTGTTTTTTTTATTATTCTCGTTTTTAATTAATCTTTTTTTTGTAAAAACAGCATTAAAATTAGATATTTGGTGATGGAGTTTTTTTTTTGATTATTTTGGTTATAATGTGATTGGTTTAGGTTTTATTTGTGTGTTTTCCCTTAACTCTTTGTATGCTTTAACGATTTCATAACCTTGGTCACTTCCAATAATGTCAGAACCTGCAGTTAAAATTTGGTTAGCGAATTTATACTCGTTAATTCCACCAAAGATTTCAATTTTAATTTTTGGTGCATGTTTTTGAATGATATTGATGTCATTAACATTTTCAAAGATGTGATTTGGTGTTACAAATCCTGTTGAAGTTTTTACATAATCCGCACCGCTGTTTTCAGCAACTTTTGCCGCATTTGCTTTTTGGTAATCTTCCAATGCTTTTGTTTCTATAATGACCTTCAAGATTTTATCTCCGACAACCTCTTTGATCTGTCTGATTTCATCTTCAAGCAATCCGTATTTTTCATCTTTGAGATAACTTAGGTTGATAACTACTTCGAATTCATCCACACCTTTTTCAAGCAATGATTTAGCTGCTGCAACTTTGCTTTCGGTATCCTCAAAACCTAATGGAAATCCGATTACGCTTCCTACTTTAATGTCTGTGTCTTTTAATTCTTCTTTTGCAAGAGGAACATAACATGGTGAAACGACTACTGAATGGAAGTTTAATTCTTTTGCTTTTTTGAGGAATTCTTTCATTTCACTTTCAGAAATCAAGTTGTTTAAATTAGTATAATTTATTAGACTTGCTAACTGTTTTGAATTTTTTATATTGTATACCATAGTACCACTCTCTAATTAGTTAGTATTTATACGAACATATATTTAAATATTTTTATGCAATTTTTTTAACCATATATGGCCCAAGTTTCTCATAGCCGAATTTACGATAATAATTTCTAGTTCCAATTCCGCTTATTATAGCTATTTCCTCTTTTCCATTGTCAATAGCTAAGTTTTCAGCTTCTTTGAGAAGTTTTTCTCCAAATCCGGTATGTTGGCCTATTTTAGGATTTTTGTCTCCAATCTTTATCATGTTGCCGTAAACATGCAGCTCCCTTACCAATGCTGTCTTATCGCTGATTTCATTTCGGAAATGATTTTCGGATGGAAAACGCAATCTTAAGAATCCTGCAATGCTCTCTTCATTTATATCTTCAATGGACAGGAAATTTTCGACACCGCCGCATGCATCATAACTTTCATTATACAATTCGAAATCTTCTAAAGGATATTGCCTTGAGGTTTTTTTGTGACCAATTTCACGGCATCGAATGCATTGGCAATTGATATGCTCTTCATCCAATCTATTGTAAACGAGTTCTCCTAGGTTGGATTTTTTAACGCCCGCTTCAATAAGTGTGGAAGGTATATCCCTTTGAATCCTCATTGTCCTAACCCATTTCGGAAGGATTTTTTTAACCTTAACAATTAGTTCAACGGCTTCTTCATCAGTATATGGGGCATATTCTCCTTTGGCCCATAAATCGTATAATTCACTTCCTTTTGTAACAAGGCAAGGATAAATTTTAAGCATGTCAGGCTTAAACCTTTCATCGCTGAAAAGCTGTTTAAACATTTTCAAGTCCTGTTTTTCATCTGCAAATAAGCCTGGCATCATATGCATGGCCACTTTTATTGCAGAATCCCTTAAGAGTTGATTTGCTTCAACAACATCAGCTATTGTATGTCCCCTTTTGATCTTTTTGTATAATTCATCGGATAATGTCTGAACACCCAATTCAACACGTGTGACTCCAAAATCAAGCATTCTGTTAATGTGCTCTTTTTTACAGTAGTCCGGACGTGTCTCAAAGGTCATTCCAACACATCTGACTTTCGAACTTTCATTTGCCTTTTGAACGTCACTAATTAAAACGTAATCGCTAGGGGGATATGTTTTCAAAACCCCCTTTTCAAAGGATCTTATCTCTTCATAATCTAAATTATATTCATAATTGCCAGGTTTATTTTCAATTATCAATCCAAAATCAGTCATTGCTTTTAGGCATTGTGATACAAACCACTCCTGATAACATAAGTCTCTTGAAGGAAATGTTCCGCCCATTATGATTAGTTCTACTTTGTCAATAGGGTGCCCTATCTTTTTCAATTGTTTCAAGCGATTAAAACATTGAACATACGGATGGAATTCATACATTCTTCCTCTGAGTGCAGCAGGTTCTTCACCTGTATAACTTGGAGGGGCGATATCGCTTTCAGGACAATAGAAACATCTTCCATGTGGGCATTTGTGCGGATGGCACATTACAGCAACAATAGCAACACCTGACATTGTTCTTGTAGGTTTTTTCTTCAGAATTCCTGACACAATTTCCTTTTCTTCAGGTTTTGCATATTCTAAAATATCGGCATTGCTCATGAATTTTGATAATTTCAAGTCACGGCAAAGCTGCCTTTTTTCTACTTCAAGCTCACGTCGAGTGGATATTTTACCATTAAGAATATCATTTATAATAATTCGACATGCCTTTTCCATTATTTAACCTCATTAATTAATAGTTAATTTTTTATAATCGTTTTATTTAAATATTTAGTGGTTAAAATATATTATTATAATTATGTAGGTGAAAACTATGAAAATTAAAGAATTTTTAGGTTCTACAGTTTTAGATAAAAATGCATATGAAGTAGGTAAAGTTAGCAATGTTGATTTTGATGTTGACACTGGTAAAATTGAAAACATTACATTAACTTTACAAAAAAATATCTTCTCCAGAGATGAACTTGAAATCAGTTTCGATGATGTTGCTACTATCGGAGCTTATGTTATTTTAAGCAAAGAGATTCCAAAAGAAGCTGAAGCTGAAGCTGAAGCTGAAGAAGCTGAAGAAGAAGCTAAAACCGTTGAAGTAACAATTGAAGATGAATAAATTAGGTTTTTAATATGGTTTTCGATGCAAGAGGTATTGAAATTACCCTTGACTCATATGTTAGGTATGTCGACACTGGAACAATCGGCAAAGTCACTGACATGAAGGTTCAGGATGGCTTTGATTGGGTTCTTTTGGATAAGACTGGTTTATGGTATCGTTCAAATTTAGTGGAATTGCTTGATGAGAAGGATATTAAGAAATCAACATATTACGATAAAGAAAGTGACGGTGAAGTCGACATAGATGAGTTAAAAGAAAAAGCAAGAGCTTTAGAGGATATTGAGTTAGACTCTAAAGTTGCTGAAGGTGGAGGTTAAATCCCACCTTTTTTATTTATTTGAAAATAATCTTATTTTTTCAGCGAGTTTAGGTCCAATACCCTCAACTCTTTGAAGTTCATTTTCTGAAACGCCACTCAAATCATTTCCAAAGATATTCACCAGATTTCTAGCTCTTTTTCTTCCAAGTCTTTTCACGCCAACAACTAATGGAATGATATCTGTTTTTACACCATAATATAATCTGGCAGATAGGAAATCATATTCTTTTAAGTTGGAATAATCACCTAAAACTTCTGCAGTATTTTTAGCAAATTTAACAAGGCGTGAAGCTTCATAAGCGGATCTTCTAGTTGAAGCGGAATAAACATTATATCTATTTTCGATTTCATATTCGCTTCGCTCATTTATCCATTCGATTAGGGATACGGTTGTTGCTTCAGGATTTCCAATGTCCACGGCAAACAATCCGCATTCGGATAATTTTTCCTGTACTGGATCTTTTGATTTTCTTCCTTTAAATGAGATTAATGGAAGGTCCGGAGTTTCAGATAACGCATAAATAAATTCTTCAACATTAATTTCATTAATGCCGGAAATATATTCTTTAATTTTAACGGCAGTTTCAACAGCATAATTGGATTTAGCTATTAGATTACCGAAATCGGTTGTTTTAAGCCCTTCAGGTGTTGCCCTTATTATTCCGTTTTGAAGTAAGAAATTCAATGCAGTTTCAAGTTCATATTTCAAGCTTTCCTCAGCAAAGAAAGCCATTGACGGATTATTGTTCATTTGATATCCATAGAGTGTTTTTCCGAAAAAGTCGGTTAGCTCATCCAAATTCTTTGAAAGGGATGATGCGATTTGCGCAATAATCTGTCTGTAGATTGCATCTTTGTTATCGACTAATTTTGAATTTGTTTTTTCAATTTCCCCTTCAATGTAGTAATCTTCCAGGTTCATGGCTTCATCCATGGTTTTTGCAATCAGATAGGAATATCCCACATCATCGTATTGGGGCCTTCCAGCCCTTCCGGACATTTGTTCATAATCAAAAACAGGTATTGGCTGCGGCCCGTTTCCGGTCCAGCGGGTATGATCTCTGATGATGACAGTTTTTGAAGGAAGGTTTACGCCATACATCAAACTTGGTGTTGCGGTAATCATTAGAATGTTCCCGTTTCTAAATTCATCTTCAATTATTTCTTTCTGTTCATTGAAAAGACCTGCATGGTGGAATGCCACTCCCATCTCTGCGGCTTCCGCTAATTTCAAGCAGGTGCTTGTCGGAAGGGATCCCTTTTTCTTAGGAACTTCCAATAATTTGTCTGCAACTTCCTTGAATCTTTTTCTCTGTTCCTTGTTGATTTTTTTATTAATTTTTTTAGCAACATAAGTGGCCAGGCTTTCTGTAAATCTTCTTGTTGAAACGAAAGCCAATGCTTGTGATTTGTCTTTCATGGCCTTTTCTATTACTTTAACAATAACATCATTCTTATTCTTTGTATTGAACATTTCAGCATCCAGAACTTCCTTATGTAATGGCACAGGCCTATAATCATGCTCCACGCAAGTTCCTTCAAGCCACCCTTCAATTTCATCTATATTTCTTAAAGTGGCGGAAAGTGCAATTATTCTCATGCTTGGGTTTATGATTTTAGCTCTTGTTATTGCAGCTTCAAGTGTTGGTCCTCTTGTGTATTCTCCAATCATGTGGAATTCATCAATGATTAGGGTATCGACATCTCTCAGTACATTCCAGGAAAATCTAGTAAGTGCATCGAATGATTCGAAAACCATGACGGATAAGTCTGCACTGGAAGGGTGCTTGCCCACACTGATTCCATGCTCTTCAAATGCTTTGAATTCCTTTACTTTTTCGTTTTGGATTGAAAGAAGCGGTGCTGCATAGACTGCTTTTCCACCATTTAATATGGTTTTCAAAGCAGGCAGTACTCCTAAAACGGTTTTTCCACTTGCTGTTGGGATGCAGATTATATAATTTGATTTATCTTCCAAATATCCAGATTCAATCACAGCTTTTTGAGCGGGGTTGAATTCTTCAATGTAAGGGTATGCACTATTGATTATTGTTTTGATATCGGTATCTAAATTTTCCATTTTAATCATTTATTTTTATTTTTTTTATTAATATTAAAGATTTGTAGAGAGCATTTGAAATCTATTTATTTTAAGTAACAATTATATATTACTAATTATTAAAATAGTTACAAAATAATATAATAGGAGAAATTACCATGGCAATTAAAGTAGAAGTATTTTCAACCAATTCATGCCCACATTGTCCATCAGCAATTGAGGCTGCTCAAAAAGCTAAAGATAAATTAGGCGATGCGATTGATGTAGAAACAATTAAAATCGATGAAAGTATGGAAAACAGACAAAGAGCAATCGACTATCAAATTATGGCAGTGCCTACTATTGTAATTGACGGTGATGTTGCATTTGTTGGTGCACCTACTGATTTTGAGCTTATTGAAAAATTAGAATCTATGTTATAGATTCACTCTTTTTTATTCTTTTTATTAAAATGACTAATGATAATTATACTGGCGTTACAACCGGTACAATAGCTACTGCTTGTTCGCTGGCTGCTTTGGATGCAATTTTGGATACTCCTGACATTGTATGCGTTAAAGTCGAAACCCCTAAGAAAGTATTGGATATTATCATTGATGAATGTAAATTGATATCTTCTTTTAAGGCATGTGCCGTAGCTCATAAGAATCCATATAATGATCCGGATGTCACTGTGGATTTGGCGATTATTTCCACTGTTGAGCTATTCGATAAAACAGATGAAGAGGATAATATCATAATTACAGGCGGTGAAGGAGTAGGAATAATTACAAAACCCGGCCTTCAAATACCTGTGGGGGATTATGCTATAAATCCAGGCCCACGCCGTATGATTGTCAAGAATCTGTCTGATAAGATTCCTGATGGAAAAGTTGCCAAAGTAACCATTTCCATTCCTGAAGGAAAAGACATAGCTAAGAAAACCATGAATCCCAAATTGGGCATAATTGGAGGAATATCTGTTCTTGGAACTACTGGAATAGCAAGGTCCATGTCAAGTGATGCCTATAAAAATTCCATTGTCACTCAACTTGATGTTGCAATCGCTTCAGGTATTGAAGATTTGGTTTTTGTCCCTGGAAATATCGGTGAAAAATTAGCATTAAATGATTTGGACGTCACTAAAGAACAGATTGTTCAAACAGGTAATTTCGCAGGTTTCATGTTTGAGGAAGCCGAAAAGAGGGGAATTACCAAATTCACTTACTTTGGGCATATGGGCAAGCTGATTAAGGTTGCCGGCGGAATATTCGATACTAAACATGCCGTTGCAGATGGAAGGCGTGAAATAATGGTTACCCATGCGGCGTTGTGCGGTGCGGATAGGGTTCATCTTCAAAGGCTATTTGATTCCAAAACAACCGATGATATGATGGATATTTTAAATGAAATCGGTATTTCTGTTGAGGTTTCAAACAGCATTGCGCAGGCTATTCGAGATAGATGCAAGCAGCGTTTTGATTTGGATTTGAATGTTATCCTGGTGGATATGGAAGGCAATTATTTAAACGATAATATGGAAATTAGCAACAATAAATAATTTCAGCATTTGACCATTATTAATGAAATCCTTTTTTTTGCTTTATTGTTGCTCACTGTTGCTGTATTCAAGTAGTCTTCCAACATGACGAGTTTCAAAGAACATATCTTTTTTAGCCATGATTATAATAATTGTAACTACTGTTATTACTATTGTCTCCAGGCACTTTGTCTCCGGAGTTAGTGCTATTTTCTCCTGCATGAAATTGACGAAGAAATGGAATATCATGCAAGCCAATATCGAACGGTCGCTTTCAAGATAGACCCATGTTATGACAAATCCCATAGGGATTCCGCTCACAAAAAAGTTAATCACATAAAGAGGATTCACCATAAGTCCTGCCTGATAGGTTCCTTGAATGAAGATTAAAGGAAAATGCCAGAAGGACCATAGCACTCCAAAAATCATGGATTCCCAAAACCAGTTCATATAGTTACCAATTGAATCCTCACAGTATCCTTTCCATCCAACCTCTTCAATTATCGATGCAATCGTAATGGTAATAAACGCTCCAGCTATTCCGACACCTGTAAAGGAAAAGCTTTCAGTAAAGGAAAACTGGTTAAGTGACTGTCCAAAGGGTAGCGACAACATAATGGAACAGACTATTACTATTGCAAATACAATCACGGCCCAAACTACATTTATCCATTTTACTTTGTAAAAGCCGATGATTTTATTTTTAAAGTCTTGCTTAAGAGCATCTGACCCGGATGCCATAATGAAAACTGTAGATACAATAGCCGGAGCCATAAGGCCTATCAACATGAGTAATGGACTGATGCTTTCCGGTAAAAAGATTGCCGGAATCCAAAATATCCAGGTAAAAACATATGCCAGAGCAAAAAATAGAACTGGTTTATATTTGTAGTTTCCGGTATTGTTCACTCGACCGCCTCCATATCGCTTTTATCAATCAGGTCGTAAATGAAACTCATTGTTCCGTTCTCTGCCCCGAGGAGTTTTTCAGTCATGTCTATAAATACGGAAATGTCTTGTTCACTAAATGGACCTTCATTAAACGTACCGTCGCTGATGATAAGGAGCATCTTAACACGTTCAGGTATATTGTCGCATTCGAAGATGCCTTCCTCCACTCCTTCGTTTATAACTTCGGATAAAAGGGGAGTAATGATATTAATCAATTTTTTTCTGACTTTATGGTGCATTAACACGTTTTCCGGCTGGAAAAGTGCATTTTTTATGGGTTGTTCTGCTTCGGTAGGTTTCATTGATGTGAGCATCATGACTATTTTTTGAGGTACTGAAATGTCCATTGTGATAATCTGTTTTGCCATTTTTGTCTCACTGTCGATCATCATGTCTATGACTTCTTCGAGCATCTGCTCTTTACTTTGGAAATGGTAGTAGTATGTGCCTTTAGCTATTTGCGCCTTTTCTATGATTTCATCAACACTGGTATTTTCGTATCCCTGTGTGAGAAACATATCATATGCTATCTTTAACAACTCTTTTTTCCTTTTTTCGCCTTTTTTCATAATTGCCTCCAAAAATAAACCATCGGTTGATTTTTATATTATGATTAACCTCATATTCTTGTCAATCATTTTTCGACTATTAGTCGGTTTTTAATTTTAATATAAATATTATCCTATATAAATTTTTCACTATGATTTGATGGTAGGAGATGATTGTACTGCCTCAACTTGTAGAAGTTGATGTTGTTCAGCATTGATTTTTACTAACTTTTCGGATATTTATTTAAACAATAATTTTATTATATAATATTGATTGATTTAAATGGAGTTTTATTTTTTATGAAGATAGCTATGGTTGGCCAATTCCCGCCTCATGTTGGTGGTGTTGGTGTTCATATTCACACTTTATCAAAAAAGCTGGTCAGTGAAGGCCATGAGGTTTATGTAATCACTTATCCTCACAAGGATATTAAGGATATTGACGGAATCCACGTTATAGGTACTAAAGGTCTTAATATTCCGGGTGTTAGAGGATTAATGTTTAAAATGAATGCTAAAAAAGCATTGGAAGAACTTTTGGAAAAGGAAGACATCGACATTATACATGGCCATTATTTATTCCCTGCGGGCGCCGCTGCCGTTGAAGTTGGAAAGGAACATAACATCAGAACATATGTCACAGCACACGGGTCTGACATGTTTGAATTATATAAGACACAGCCTTTTATGAGATCAACAATCAGAAAAGTTTTGAGAGATGCTTATCGCGTTTTTGCAGTAAGCAATGCATTAAGGCATGAGATTATTGCAACAGGCGTTCCGGGCATAGCTGACAAAACCAAGTTATCATGGAACTCAGTAGACATAGATAAGTTTTCTTCAAAGGAAAATGATTCATTTAAAAAGGAAAATAAACTTGAAGATAAGCCAATCGTTCTTTTTGTAGGTAACTTAATTAAAAGAAAAAATGTCAATTCATTATTGGAAGCTAAAAAAATAGCAAACAGCGATTATTATCTGGTTATTGTTGGTGATGGGCCACAATATAAAAAGCTCAAGAAAAAAGTTGAAGATGAAAATATTCGTGATGTGATATTTACTGGCGCTAGAAACGATGTGGAAAACATTATTCCAAGTTGTGATGTTTTGATATTGCCATCTTTTTCAGAAAGTTTTGGTTTGGTTTTAATTGAAGCCTTAGCTTGTGGAAAACCGGTTATTGGAAGTAAAGTTGGTGGAATAACTGAAATAATAACTGAAGATGTGGGTTTGTTTGTAAATCCGAATAAAATTTCTTCCATAGCAAGAGCTGTTGATAACATAATTAATGATGATGAATTAAGATTAGTTTTATCACTCAATGCAAGAAATCGTGCAATGGATTTCGCTGAAGTTACAATTCCTTATGATGGGGTGGAATAATGAAAAAATCTGTAAGATCTCCAGGTTCTGCTACAATAATCAATGCCATTGCAACTGGTTTCGGTTCAGCATTCGGGATAGGTTTGGATATCGAGTGTGAGGCCAAAACTGCTGATGAGGGCATTCATTGTTCCAATGATGTTGGAGCGGATAATTCTTTAATGGAGATTTGCACTAAAAAAGTTTTCAATCATTATAATATTGATGAAAATGATTTCGGTATTGATTTAAAAACAAAATCAAATTTACCAATGGCTTCTGGATTATCAAGTAGCAGTGCTTCATCCAATGCAATTGTCAAGGTGGTCTCTTCAATCATTTCTGAGGAATTCAATCTAAAACCTCTTGATGATTTGGAAATAATCAATATGGCAATTGATGCTTCTTTAGATGCTGGAGTGACCATTACAGGGTCATTTGACGATGCTACTGCATCTTATTTTGGCGGAGTTGTTGTTACTGATAATATGAACAGAAAATTCATTATTAAAGAAAAAATGGATGAATATCCTATTTTAGTATATATGCCTAATTTTTACTCAAAATCAGGCGATTCTGATAAAGAAAGGATGAAATTATTGGCTCCATTAGTTCAAACAGCCTTTGATTTTGCTCGAAATAAGGATTATTTCAAGGCTCTAAATTTAAACGGGTTAATTTATTCCGCAACATTGGGCTTTGATTCAACAATAGCTATTGATGCTTTACAAGCAGGAGCTATTGCTTCTGGCTTATCAGGGACGGGTTCATCATTTGTGGCGGTTGCATCTGAAGACGCAATCGATGATATTAAATACTCATGGAGCAAATATGAAGGTAAGGTAATAGAAACAAAAGTGGATAATAAAGGTTGTAGGATATTATGAAGAAAAGATATTTGATGCTGGCATTGATAGTTTTGATATGCAGTTTATCAATTGTTTCAGCATCGGAAGATATTTCAGTCTCTAATGACACATTAAGTGTTAATGATGCAATTACATTATCCGAAAATGTTAATAAGATTGCGGATAATGTAAACGAAGTTACCGCTGATTCCAGTAATGGTGATGCTGATAATGGTAGTTCTGATATTGTGGCTAATGACACCAATCAGCAAAATGGTGGGGTCGGTGATGAAAACAATAATGTTTCAAATAGTACTTCAGATACTAATTCTTCCAGTGGAAAAACTCCTGAAGTGCCTGTTGTAGTTGCAAAGGCAAAAAATGTTGTCACATCAGGTAATGTTAAAGTAGTTTATGGAAATAAGGCCACATATACAGTTAAAGCTTATGATAAGGCGGGAAAACCTATTGCTAATAAGTTAGTAACCATTACAATAGGTAAAAATGTCTACACTAAGAATACAAATGAGAAGGGTGTGGCTACTTTTACATTTAAATATAATGCTGGAAATTATGTAATTAAATATTCTGTTGATAAGTTAAGCGGGTCCAATACTTTCACTGTTAAAAATAAGATTACATTAACAGTATTGAAATGGGGTATTAAAGGGGATGTTTCTAAAGTTAAGTTAATTAAAAAGAACATGCCTAACAATGCTGTTGTTAAAAAAACTGTCGAAGTAACTAAAAAAGGCATTCCTCTTTTAATGTTTAAAGGAGGACCTGGAAAAGTTGTTTTCATGACTGCAGGTGTTCATGGAAATGAATTGTCATCACAAGTCGCCGCAATGAAAATGATTGCTCATTTAACTAAAACTCCTGTTAAAGGAACTATTTACATAATGCCTTTTGTAAACGTTAAAGCTATTTATAAAAAAGTTAGATACACAGATAAAGATTTCAATCGTATTGCTTCTAAATCAGGCACTATACCTAATAAAATTGTCAAGTTGGTATCCAAATATAAATGCGATGCTTATGGAGATTTCCACACAACAAAACCTGGTGGAGTTCCAGGTAAGAATATTGTCATGGGATCTAAAGGACCGGCTAAAAAAAGTGCTGATTTAACCAATTATATTGCTAAATATGCTAAGGTGAATAAGAGAATTTATAAGTATGCAGGTGAAGTATATCCTGGAGCAATATCTGACAATGTTAATAAATTAGGAATTCCTGCAGTAATTTGTGAAGTTGCACTTCCTCACAATACTGTTACTTCAAAATCTGTTACTCTTTCATACAATATGATGAAATATTTCTTGAAATATAGTTCCGTTATATAAAGAATATTTCTCATTTTTTTATTTTTTTCATTGATATTGAAATCATAATTTTAATTTCAATCATTGCTTAAAAACATATAATTTATATAGTAGGTTTAATAATAAATTATATTATTATCATTATTATCAATTTGGTGATTTTTTGAGTGAGACTAATAACATAAAATCTTTTAAAAATAAAGAGGAAGCTGAAGAACTTCTCAAAAAATCTAGAATTCGCATTGATGAAATTGATAATGAGTTATTTGATTTGATTTCTCAGAGAACTTCTCTTGCAAAAGATATAGCTCTATGTAAAGAATATATTGGAATGCCAATTTTGGATAAGTCTAGAGAAGATGCTATTCATAAAAAAATTGAGAAATTTTCTGAAGAAAATGGTCTTGATGTGGATATTGTTGATCAAATCGTAGATATGCTGACTATTTTAAATAAAAATGAACAAAAAGAAATTTTAAGGAGGAATGTTGATGGGTAATATTAGAACTTCATTTGTTAAACGTTTAGCAAAAGAACTTATTGAAACTCACAAAGGTGTTTTCACTACTGATTTTGAAGAAAATAAAAAATTAGTAACTGTAAGTACTAAACACTTAAGAAATAAAATTGCTGGATATGTAACAAGGCTTGTAAGGTTAGAACAAACCAGAGACTAAGCTTTTTTTCATATTTTTTATTACTCTTTTTTTATTTTAATTATTTTAATTTTGAACTTTTTTTAATTTATTTTATATATATTTAAAAGTTTATTAATATGGTCAGATAAAAATATATATGAATATTTTGTTTCATAAGACAAAATTTCAATGAATTTTTAAGAAATAGGTGAACTTAATGGATTTGATAGTAGTAAAATTTGGTGGAACCTCGGTAGGCGATGGTTCTAGAATTAAAAAAGCGGCGCAGTCCGTAGTAAATGAGTATATGAAAGGCAGTCAGGTAGTAGTTGTAGTTTCCGCTGTTAACAAGACTACTGATGAGCTCATTGGATTATCTAATGAAGCTATTGGTGGAAGTTTAACAGATAAGCAGAAGGCAGAAATTATGGCTATGGGTGAATTAACTAGTGCTAGATTATTCTCAGCAACTATTGAATCATTAGGTGTGAAGTCTGAATTCATTGATCCTTATAATGAATTATGGCCAATCATGACAGATTCTAATTCTTTAGAAGCTAAAATTGATTTAAATACCACTCTTAAGAAGACTGATGGAATCAAACAGCTTGTAAATCAGGGTGTTATTCCGGTCATTTGTGGATTTTTAGGAAAGGGTCCTAGCGGTGAAATCACAACTTTAGGAAGAGGTGGAAGTGATATCACAGCATTTTTAATGGGACATTGTTTGGATGCTAATGAAGTGGTAATTGTCACTGATGTTGATGGGGTAATGTCAACAGACCCTAATAAAATCGAGGATGCGGAATTGTTAGACACAATATCTGTTGAGGAATTAAGAGACTTGGCAACTCATGGGGCTCAGGTTTTACATCCTCATGCATTAAAATATAAAGATCCATTAATCAGTGCAAAAATTATTAATTTCGAACATGGAGACATTTCTGCGAAGGGTACTCGTATTGTAGGACCTTTTGAAGGAGAAATGTTAAAATGTGTCACCCTTTATAAAGATCCTATTTCACTTATAGCAATTGTTGGTGAGGCTATGCTTAAAAAAGTTGGTTTAATGGCTAAATTGACAGCAAGTCTTGCTGATGAAAACATTAATATTTACGGTATATCTGCAGGTCAAAATTCAATCACTGTGTTTGTTGATAAGACAGACTCAAATAAAGCATATCACTTATTGCATCAATTGGTAATAGATGTTGATGTTTTAAGTTCATTATCACTTGGAAGAGACACTGCTATGATTACATTTGTCAGTCCGGACATCATTGAAACTCCGGGAATCATATCTGACATTACAGAACCACTTAGAAAAAATAATATAAACATATTGGAAATCACATCATCACAGACCGCTGTTGTATTATTCGTCGACTGGGAAGATGGTGAACAAGCTCATAAATTAATTAGCGAGGTTTTAGAATGAATTTTGAAGGAACATACGTTGCAATGGTCACTCCATTCACAAAAGAAGGAACACTTGATGAGGAAGGATTCAGGTCAAATATTAATTATTTAATTGATAAAGGTGTTAACGGTTTAGTTGGTGCTGGAACTACTGGGGAATCAGCCACTATGACTCACGAAGAGCATCACAGAGTAATAGAAGTATTGGTTGATGAAGTTAACGGTAGAGTAGAAACTGTTGCCGGAACTGGTAGTAATGCTACATCCGAAGCATTATCTTTAACAGAATTTGCTTATGATGCTGGTGCAGATGCGGCATTATTAATTACTCCGTACTACAACAAACCACAACAACATGCATTAGTTGATCATTATGGTACCATTGCAGAAAAATGTGACATTCCTCTTATTGCGTATAATGTGCCTTCCCGTACTGGAAGCAATATAGAAGTTGACACTGCTGTTGAATTAGCTAAAATCGATGGTGTCGATGCAATTAAAGAAGCTAGTGGTAGTGTTGATAAAGTATCTGACATTTACAGGGCACTTACTCATGAAGGTCTCGAAGATGACTTCAACATTCTCTCCGGTGAGGATTCTTTAACTTTGCCTATTATGGCTGTAGGTGGAACTGGTGTAATCAGTGCATCTGCTAACATCGATGCAAGAAGAATGGTCTTAATGGTTGACAGCATTTTAAACGATGATTATACAAGAGCAATGGAACTTCACTATGAAATGCTGGAATTAATAAGAGCTCTTTTCATTGAAAGCAATCCTGTTCCTGTTAAAACTGCAATGAGATTAATGGGACTTCCAGCCGGACCTTTAAGACAGCCATTATGTGACATGAAAGAAGAAAACTTAGAAGTTCTTAAAAAAGCATTAAAAGATTCTGATTTAATTTAAGTAGGTTATATTATGATTAAAGTTGCAGTAACTGGAGCAGCAGGAAGAATGGGCTCCGGTATTATTAGAAAAATCACAGAACAAGACGACATGGAAGTTGTTGCAGCTATTGAAATGCCAAATACTCCATTAGCAGGAAAAGACGCAGGCCTTCAGGCTGGAACAGAAGAGCTTGGTGTTGAAATTGTCGGCTCTGAAAAATTAGAGGAAACCTTAAAAGCTTCAGGCGCTGAAGTATTGGTTGACTTCACTATAGCTCCTGCCGCAGTTGAAACCATTAAAGTGGCTACCGCCTGTGGTGTTAATGTTGTTGTCGGAACCACTGGTTTTACTGAAGAACAAATGGTTTCCAATATTAAAAATATTGAAGACAATAATGTTCGTGCGGTTATTTCATCAAATATGGCTATTGGTGTTAACGTATTTTTCAATACTTTAAAGAAATTAGCTCCCCTTTTATATGATTTTGATATTGAAATTATTGAAGCACACCACAACCAGAAAAAGGATGCTCCTTCAGGAACAGCCATGACTGCATTTGAAGTAATTGCTAATGAGCTAGACCGTGATCCGGAAGAAGTTGGAGTATTCGGAAGAAAAGGTTTAGTCGGCAAAAGAACATCTGAAGAAATAGGAGTTCACGCCATCCGTGGTGGAGATATTGTAGGTGACCACACCGTAATGTTTGTTGGTGATGGTGAAAGATTGGAAGTTAAACATCAAGCGCACACAAGGGAAGTTTTCATCGCTGGTGTGATAAGGGCTATAAGATATGTGCCTACTGCACAGCAAGGTGTTGTTAGCAGTATGAATGATGTTTTAGGTTTAGAATAGGTGAGTTATATGGTAAATGTGGGAGTACTCGGTGCGACTGGAATGGTTGGTCAAAGATTTATTCAATTGCTCGAAAACCATCCAGATTTTGAAGTTACAGCATTAGCGGCATCTTCTCGTTCCGCAGGCAAAAGATACGAGGATGCTACTACTTGGTATATGAATGAAGAAATGCCAGAATCTGTTAGGGACATTAAGGTTGTTGAAACCAGTCCTGATGCTATGGATAACGATGTGGATATTGTATTTTCATCTCTTCCAGCAGATTTTGCATTGAAAGTTGAAAAAGAATTTGCTAAAGATTATGTTGTTGCAAGTAATGCTAGTGCACACAGAATGAAGAAAAATATTCCTTTAGTAATTCCTGAAGTTAATCCTCAATGCTTAGACATGATTGATGCGCAACAGAAGGAAAATGACTGGGATGGATTCATTGTAACTAATCCAAATTGCTCAACTATTGCATTGGCTTTAACATTAAAACCTATTGTTGATAATTTTGATGTAAAAGCTGTCAGAGTATCAACAATGCAAGCAGTATCCGGTGCAGGTTATAATGGGGTTCCTTCTATGGCCATTATCGATAATCTCGTTCCATACATCGGCGGCGAAGAAGAAAAAATGGAAAGCGAATCCCTCTATTTATTGGGTTCTTTCGATGGTAACGATGTAATTAATGCAAATTTCAAATTGAGTGCATCATGTCATAGGGTACCTGTTATTGATGGCCATACTGAAGCAGTATTTATTGAGCTTGAAGATGACTTTGACATTGCTGATGTTAAAGATAGTATGCAAAACTTTAAAGGATTGCCACAAGAACTTAATCTATTCTCAGCTCCTGAAAATCCGGTAATTGTCAAAGAGGAAAATGACAGACCACAGCCTCGTATGGACAGAAATGCCGGTAATGGTATGGCAGTTACTGTTGGTAGGTTAAGAAAAGACCAAGCTTTTGATAACAGTTTTAAATATGTTCTTGTTGGACATAATACTGTTCGTGGTGCTGCTGGAGCATCAATATTGAATGCAGAATTAATTAATGATAAAATACTCTAATTTTATCAATTTATTTTTTCTATTTTTTTTTAAATTTTCTATTTTTTCCATCTGTTTTCTTATTCTTTTTAATTTTATTTTTAGGTTAATTTAAGGGTTTAATTTAAATAGTATGAAAATTATATTTTATATCAAGGAATTATATTGTACAATATATCGGAGTTTCCAATTTCATAAAATATTAGTAATTGGAATTCGATATTGGGATAAAATTTTAACTAAGGGATAGAATGGAAATAGGAATTGATGCAGATAAAGACACTCTACAATCTTTAATTCGATCTTGCCTATTGGAGCTTAATAAATTAAAATACGACTTAACTGAACTCGAAGTGGAGCGAGCTAATGATAATACTCCTCAAAGGATTAAAGAGCTCGAAAAAGATATTGTAGACAAAGAAAAAGAAGTTTCTGTTATTAAATTTAAAGCAGAAGATGAAATTAACCTTTTGAAAAAACAGCTAGATGAAAAAGATATCTTAATTAAAAATCAAGAGGATAGAATTTACGAGTTAGATTATGTAAATAATTCTCTCGACGAAATTAAGGAATATTTTGCTGAACAATTAAGAGAATATAAGAAAAAAGAGCTATCTGATGTAAATGAGAGACTGAATGACTCCTATAAAAGCATTGCTGAAAAAGAGGCTACTATTAATTCTCTTTCAAGAACCATTGATGACTATAAGATCAAAGTCATTAAGCTTGAAAATAATGTTGAATCTCAAACTCAAATTCTTGAGCTCGAAAAACAAATTGAACTTAAAAATAATGAGATTCGCATAAAAGAAAATGAATTAGAACAAAAAGGAAATGAATTGGATATCTTAAAACAGCAAACCATTCCTCGAGATGAATATATTTCTCTTCAAACTCAATTTGAATCTGAAATCAGCGCAATGGATGCTGAGATTACTAACTTAAAACAAGATACTATCCCTAGAAAAGATTATGAGGATCTTCAATCCAAATTTGATTCAGAAATTAAAAATTTAGATAATCAAATTGCTGTTCTTAAAGAAAATTCCATTCCTAAAGATGATTATATTTCTCTTCAAACCCAATTAGAAAATGAGATTTCCGCTCGTAATACTGAGTTAGAATTTATTAAAGAAAAATCAGTTCCAAAAGAAGATTATATTTCTCTTCAAACCAGATTAGAAAATGAGATTTCTGCTCGTAATACTGAGTTAGAATCTATTAAAGAAAAATCAGTTCCAAAAGAAGATTATATTTCCCTTAAAACTCATTTTGAAAATGAGATTTCTGCTCGTGACAGTGAGTTGGAATACATTAAAGAAAGATCTGTTCCTAAAGATGAGTTTGTGTCTCTTCAAAGCAGGTATGATAATGATATTGCGGCTCGTGACAATGAGTTGGAATATATTAAGGAAAGGTCAGTTCCTAAAGATGAGTTTGTGTCTCTTCAAAGCAGGTATGATAATGATATTGCGGCTCGTGACAGTGAGTTGGAATATATTAAGGAAAGGTCAGTACCTAAAGAAGAATATGTTTCCCTTAAAACTCAATTGCAAAATGAACTCACAGCTAAAGATAATGAACTCCGCTACTTGAAAGAGCAAACTGTTCCACGTGAAGATTTCATTAATCTTAAAAATGAGTTAACAAGGAAAAACGATAAAATTAAAAGACTTGAAGAAATCAATACTTTCTTTAATGAGCTTCAAGAAGAACAAGAAGCTTATGAAACTCAAGAACAAACTCCTCCATTCAGATTGGAGAAAAAACAAAGTAGATAATTTAAATCTACTTTAATTTTTTTATTTTTATTTTATTCCTGCTAACCATGTACATGTCCCAGTACATTTCATTCTTTTTTCAATAAGTTTCCTTGTTTAATTAATTTTACATGAAGAATTATCGCATTGTTTTTGTTTACTTGTGTAATTATCATGGGTCGCTTCAAGTATAATGGTAGTATTTCTGCAATGCTTTTTCATTTGAAATTCTTTTTCTTACTTCAATTTACTTTATACCATAAAGTATTTATATAACCTTAAACTCATGTATTAAGTAGAAAGGTTTAGTCAACACTATAAACTTATTTTCTCATGTTGATAATTAAACTGATCTAATTATTTAATAAAATTAAAAAAAGGTGATTATTAATGGCACAAGGACAACCAATTTTTATTTTACCGGAAGGTACTAACAGGTCTGTCGGCAGAGATGCTCAAAGAAATAACATTTTAGCTGGTAAAGTATTAGCTGAAACCGTAAGAACTACTTTAGGTCCAAAAGGAATGGACAAAATGTTAGTAGACGGACTCGGTGACATTGTCGTAACCAACGACGGTGTAACAATCTTAAAAGAAATGGATATTGAACACCCAGCAGCAAAAATGCTCGTAGAAGTAGCAAAAACCCAAGAAGATGAAGTCGGTGACGGAACCACTACTGCAGTAATCATTGCTGGTGAATTATTAAAAAAATCCGAAAGCTTACTTGACTCCGACATCCACCCAACAATCATAGCTATGGGTTACAGAAAAGCAGCTGAAAAAGCTCAAGAAATCTTAGACGAAATCGCAATCGATGATGTAGATTCCGAAACCTTAATGAAAGTAGCTATGACTGCAATGACCGGTAAAGGAACCGAAGCAGCACGTGAACCATTAGCAAAATTAATCGTAGAAGCTGTAGAAGCAATTGCTGATGAAGATGGTGTCGACATTGACAACATCAAAATCGAGAAAAAAGACGGAGCTATTGCTGATGAATCCACATTAGTTGAAGGTGTAATCATCGACAAAGAAAGAGTACACCCAGGCATGCCAGGATTAATCGAAGGCGCAAAAATCGCATTAATCAACACTCCATTAGAAGTTAAAGAAACCGAAATGGACGCAGAAATCACTATTACCGACCCTGCACAAATGCAAGCTTTCATCGAACAAGAAGAAAAAATGGTTAAAGACATGGTCAACAAAATCGTTGATGCTGGAGCAAACGTATTATTCGCACAAAAAGGTATCGATGACTTAGCACAACACTACTTATCCAAAGCTGGCGTTTTAGCAGTAAGAAGAGTTAAAAAATCTGACATCGAAAAATTATCCAGAGCAACCGGCGCAACCGTCATCACCAACTTAGATGACTTAACCGCTGAAGACTTAGGTGACGCAGGTATCGTTGAAGAAAGAAAAATCTCCGGTGAAGAAATGATCTTCGTAGAAGAATGCAGCGGAGCAAAATCCGTAACATTATTCATCAGAGGAAGTACCAAACACATCGTAGCTGAAATCGTAAGAGCAATCGAAGACGCTATCGGTGTAGTTGCAGCTACTGTAGAAGACGACCAAGTTGTTGCTGGTGGAGGAGCTCCTGAAATTGCAATGGCTAAAAAACTCAAAGATTACGCAGAATCCATTTCTGGAAGAGAACAATTAGCTGTAAACG
>NZ_CACXTS010000013.1 GCF_902770715.1 uncultured Methanobrevibacter sp.
GCTCTTGTTTTCGATATCTGTTAACTTAATTTTTTCTTCCTCATCCCGGAAATAAAATTTATTAATTCTTTTCATTCGTTCATAACCTGCTTCACGAGCAAAATCCGCTCTTACAGTATCTTCACGTGCTCCATTAATCTGAGTGGCTCTGCTCTGTGCAACTTCAGTCAATGCTCTTAAGATTGCAACTTCTGGGTCAAGATGTGTTCCCATCCCTAAAGTTAAAAGTCCTGCATCCTTTGTAACTGTATCATCGGCGGATGCAGCTATTGTTGGAATTTTAACATCGGCTGTAAAGTCCATCAATTTAATCTTGATGCCTTCAGATTCGAATTTTTCAAGTATGTCATTAACTGTTTCGCTTTCAATGCTGTCAAGGTCGATTTGAGCATAGTTTTTATGGGTCAACTCGAAAATGCTCCATGCATCCCTTTCAATAACTTCAAGCATTCCATGCAATATTGCCTCTTCAAGGACATTTCCAGAAGCTAAACCATTGGTATTTGATTTAAATAAACTCTGTACCTGATTGTCATGGAGATATGGATGATAAATTGCATTAGTAGGGATATAGAATTCTTCATCAGATATAATGTCCTTTGCAATGCTCCATTCAAGTTGCATCTCTTCAATGTTCTCTTTTTTGAAATCTTTTGGCAAATTCAAAGAAACGGGATCAATATATTCTCCTCTTTCGGATATTTCCTTTATATTGGCAACTATGACTTCATCACCATCTTGTTTTTCAGCGGAATATCTCTCAAAACCTTCCATCATTGCTGACGCTTTTGCATGGTCTTTTGTAATTCCTTTACCACCATAAATGCTGATGGCACCATCTTCCGCAGTTGGCCTGATTGCAGTGTATATTGGGAGTCCGATTCTATCCAAATCAGTTATGTCTGCAATACGGGTAATTCCAGCTATTTTTAACTTATCTTCATTGATTTCGATAGTTTTTTTAGGAGCTATAACTCTGTGTGTCCCTTTGAAATATGTAAGTTCGTCTGTCATTTTTTAAAATCCTAAAATTAATCTAACAATATTTTGAACGCCTATTGTCATGGATAATCCTGTTAATATGGCGGCAATAGCTATTGTAACAAGCCAAATTCCAAAGTTCCATGTCAATACTTTGGATCCATCCAAGTTTCCTATAGGCAATAGGTTGAATACAGCCAAGAAACTGTTGATTGAGTAACCTACAGCACAAATAATGAATATTAATGCTGTACCTTCTGAATAAAGTGCAGATGGATATACCATTGTTGCAATGCCTAAAAATACCAATGCAAGAATTATATTGACAATAGGTCCTGCAATAGATATTTTACCGTTAATTTCATCAGTCATATGATTTGCATAAGTGTAAACTGCACCTGGTGCTGCAAATACAAAACCGAAAAAGGATGTTATAAGTGCAAATATTAATCCTTGAGGCCATAACTTGAATTCTGCCCAGTAACCGTATTTCATTGACACGAATTTGTGTCCAAGTTCGTGCAGGATAAATCCGGCACCTACGCCAACCATTACAATAGGCAATGTTGATAGAATTCCAGATATGTCCCTTCCGGCATTCACTATTGCAAAACAAAGTGAAATAACGACAAATGCAATTATTAAATCTCTTACTTCACTACTTGTAAATTTGAACATAATTTTAAAATATCTAATTTTATATATAAAAGTTTTTTCTAAATATTAAATCATGGACATACATATTAGCAATATTTTAAAGGATTTGAAAAAGGATAATTTTCAAGCTTATTTACTTACCCAATTTACAAATGTTGAATATATTTCAGGTTATAAGCCAACCAGTTTCGCTTTTTGCATTCTAAAGGAAAAACCTGTTATCTATGCGTCCGGAATGGATATGGAACTGGCCAACAGGGATTCAACAATTGAAGTTAAGAAATATGAATCATATGAAATCATGATTGATGAGCTAAAAAGGGAAGGTGTTAAGAATTTAGCTATTGAGCCCAGCTTGCCTTTCAGCACATATGTCAGATTCAGGGACGATTTTGAAATTGACTCAAAAACCTATATTGACAAACAAAGGATGATTAAAACACCTCATGAGATAGAAAAGATAACTGAAGCTACTGAAATTGCTCAAAAGTCATTTTTACAATTGGATATTTTAAATAATTCGGCCACGGAAAAAGAAGTGGCTTTTGATTTGGTCCGCTTGATGATTGAAAATGGTGCTTCAAAGGAATCATTTGACACAATTGTTACAAGCGGGGCAGATTCAAGTCTTCCCCATGCAATTCCGCAGGCTAAAAAATTAGATCAACCAATTTTGATTGATTGGGGTGCAATCTATGAGGGGTATTGCTCTGATAATACGCGTACTATGGTTTATACAGAACGCCAACAGGAAATTTGGGATATTGTAGCTGAAGCACATGATAAGGCAATTCAAGCTATTAGGCCGGGCTTAAAGTGTTGTGAGATTGATAAGGCGGCTCGCGATATAATTGAAGATTATGGTTATGGTGATAAGTTTATCCACTCAACAGGCCATAGTTTAGGTCTTGACATTCATGAAACTCCAGGATTTTCGCTTCGTGATGATACAATAATTGAAGAAGGAATGGTCATCACTGTTGAGCCAGGAATATATCTGGAAGGCGAATTTGGAGTTCGCCTTGAAGATACGGTTTCAATTTCTAAGAGGGCAAATGTCATTGGCAATTTGCCGTTAAATATTGATTAACCTCCGCCAGGAATGGTATATTTGTCATTAACGCCATAAAATATGCCAGTTCCTTTGCTTTTTTCATTGACATTGGATAATGCATTATCAAAAATCATATTCAATAGTTTATATCCGTCTTTATCAATGAAATCGCATAATTCTGAATTATTTTCCCTTAATTCTAAAGCGTCTTTTTCAAGGTTAAAACAGGCTGCATAGATTATTTGTGAGGAATTTTCCACAGCAGATTCCGGAGGGTATTTTTCTGTCAATTCTTCTGATTTCAAATAATCTTGGAAGCATTTCCATTCTTTTTTGATTTCTTTTCCTTTATCGGTAAATTTTCCATTAATCAAAATGTCCATGTAATCTTTGGATGTAAATTCATTTTCATTTTCAACGGCTTGTTTGAATGAATAGAAATCCTTATAAAAGTTATTGGCCACAGTAGTGCTTTTGCTTTGTTTGTACATGTCTTTTAGAGTGAATTTTTTGGAGTTATTCATTTTCTTCAGTAAATTGATGGCTATTGTTTCGGATGTTTTTAGCTCTCCTTTATTTGCGATTCTAAGAGTAATATTTTTCATAACTTCCAGGTCACTCTCATTTACTTTGCCATTAACATTATATGAATCATTATAGTTGATTTCACATTTAATCTGATTTTCATTAATCAAATCAAGAACAGTGAGTGATAGGCAGGAAATATCAATCTCTCTATTGTTCAAACGTTTATTTTTAAATAATGTTGCAACAATTGGATAAGAATCATCGCTAGGGGGATTTTTAATATTTTCATTTTCAGGATTCTTTTTGTTCATACCTAACATCTTAATCTCTCCTTTTTTTAAGATTACACATATTCTTTGTGAGTTTATTTGTTAATTCAATATTTTATTCGTGCTTAAGATACCACACTTGTTGATTAGTCTATAAAAGACAATATATAAAGTTTTTCGAATGCAAGTGCTCACATACATAGTTAAATAGTTAAAAAAATCAATAAAAAAGCTTAAAATATTATTTAAAATTAAACTTTGGGATATAGCTCCCCAACATCATACTCGATTAAATCATGCACATCATAATTGCTGGTTATTCCGATTTTGTAGTTTTCAATGTCAAATAAGTTGAATTTTAAATTTTCATTATCATTTTTAAGTCTGATTTTATCTTTTATTATTATTTCAAAGCTATCTAATTCCAAATTCATTCCAAGTCCAGTATATTTCATGTAGCTTTCCTTTAAAACCCAATATTTGAAAAATTCGTCCGGAGGATTCTTGGATTTCATGATGGTTTCATATTCACTGTTGTAGAAATAATGTTTGGCTATGCTCAAATCAATTTCAGCATCAATATATTCAACGTCGACTCCAATGGCCATGTCTGATATTGCACATAAAACTATCCTGTTGGAATGGCTTAAATTAAAATGAATGTTGTCATAATTGGATATGTATGCCTTTCCATATTTTTCAGTTTTAAAAGCAGGTTTTGTGATGTCTTCTTCTTCAAGTAATTTTTTTAAAAGGAGATAAGCTCCTGCACTTAGTTTTTTATCCTTTTCAAACCTGTAAAAATCTATTTTTTCCTTACGGTTTTGAGAAACTAATTTGTAGGCTTTCTTCAAATCCAAGCTTTCTACATTGCAATAAGCTACTTTAATCATGATTTGTCCTTTAGATAGAGAATGGTCATGTCGTCATATTGTTTGGCATCTTCAGTAAATTCGGAAATGTCATTTAACAAAGGAATAATTGGACCTTCATCGCTTTTAAATTCATTAAAGAATTTCAATAACCTATCTTCGCCATACATTTCGTTGCGATTATTATTGGCATCAGTTATTCCATCAGTGTAGAGTACTAATTCATTGGTTAATGTAATTTCTTCTTTTACATAGCCAAAGTCTTCCATAATTCCTAAAACAAGTCCTGTTTCAATATCCAAATATTTAAATTCTCCATTTTCCTTTATTAATGGGGGATTATGTCCTGCATTTGAAAATATGATTTTTTTACTTGATTTATTATATATTCCAAGCCATATTGTAATGAACATAGATTCAGAATTATTCACGATTATTTGGTTATTTAACGAGCATAATACTTTGGACGGATCGGTTTCATGTTTAATCAATTGTTTAATTATGACCTGAGTAATCATTGCAAGAATTGCCGCAGGAACACCTTTTCCTGATGCATCACCGATTACAATGGCCAAATTATCATCATCTATCATATAATAATCAAAAAAGTCTCCTCCAACCTCTTTTGCAGGATGTGAATAACCATTAACAATAAATTCATCAGTTTCAAGCGCTTCAGTTGGAAGGGCTGCCGCCTGAATTTTAGTCGCAATGTCAAGTTCGGCATTAACGCGTTCTTTTTCACTTTCAATTTCACGGATATTCTCAATATAATTGTTGTTATGCTCGATTAATTTGGAATATGACCTAGCAAGAGTTCCAATTTCATTTTTTTCATTAACATATTTAGAATAAATGTCAAGCAATCCTTCTGCTTCGATTTTTTCATTTTCATTAATGAAGTTTTCAATTTTTGAAAATGATGAAATAGGTTTGATCAGTTTTCGTTCAATGTATCGGAAAATAATCATTCCAGGAATAAAGAACAATATTATAAACACATCAGTTATGATAAGTAAAGGCAGTAGGGTGATGAAGATATTCGCATCCAAACTGGCCACATATTTATAACTAAAAATAGAAACCAATATCCCCAAAATAGCAAGGGCTAAGGTTACTATGAGAAAATTCCTCATAATGCTTTCAATCATGGTGTTTTCATCATTTGGTTGTATTTCATATTCAAATGGTTTTGTCAGGTAGGCAAATAATAAAATTCCAAGCACTATTATTTCCCCAATTATGAAATTTTTCCCCATATCAAATTCAGATGTGATGAATGCGATTATTCCGCTGATGAGCAATAAATAAAATAATATCCGATATAATTTTCTGTTAAAAGCTTTTTTTGTTGTTTTAGGAGTATGTATAAAATCAATTTTATCCGAAATGAAAAGGCTCACTATTCCAAAAATAAATGCCCCATTAACAAAGTTTAAAAAATAGGAAGGGGTGAAAAAGTCAATTATATCAGTACTAATTATAAGACCAACTAACTTTCCATGAATTGCAGAATAGATGATTCCACATATTATCATGATGGATAAAAATAGGCTAAGATGGTAAAGATTATCCAATTTCGGTTTTGTGATTTTGTCTGTTTTAAAACCGGAATACCAAAGTTTATATGCCAAACAGGAAACACCAAAACTAAAAATAGCTGAAGGAAGTATTTCAAGGGGTGTAAATCCACCAATATAATCTATTACTATATTTCCAAGCACGGCACCTAGAGCACCATATGGTCCGAATAATAAACCAAAAACAAATAGCAATCCGACATAAGGACTTTCTATTCCTAATTCAAGAAAGAAATCTGAATATAATATAAAGTTAATTATTATCATTGATAAGAATGGGACTAATATTTGTTTTAGTTTGGTTTTCATTATTCCACTTTTTTGATTATTTTTAAATGATTCTCATTATTTACATATTGGTATTCAAGTTCATCTGCCATTTCTTTTGTTAAGAAAATTCCGAGCCCACCTATTTGAGCATCATCAATTGTTGTGGGAGCTTCAGGATCATCTTTTAAAAGAGGATTAAATTCAATTCCATTGTCAATAAATTCTATGGTCAATATTGGGGGTTCGAATTCAGCATTGACCTTTATATAGTCAGCTTTCGAATATTCCACGATATTGACAAAAATTTCTTCCAAAATTAAATTAACCGGGATGTTTTCTTCTGGAAGTTCATTTAAAATAAACTCGTTTAAGGTGTATAATTCCTTTAATTCGGGTTTTAATGAAATTGAGTTCATTCTATCTTTAAGATTTTATCAAAACCGGACATTCTGAATATTTCATTAATTGTGTCGTTAACGTTAATAATGGTCATTGGTATGTTTTCCGGTTTCAATTTTTTTTGAGTTGCAATCAAAACACGTAATCCCGCACTTGAAATGTACTCTAAATTAGTGAAGTCAATAATCAATGAATCGAATTTGCCCATTTCATCCAATATTTCATTTTCAAAATCAGGGGCAGTCACTGTATCAATGCGGTCTTTAACTTCAATTGTTAATTCTTTTTCATTATATTTTTTTATGATATCCATTTCAATCACTAATTAATTTTATTTATTTATTAATTTTATATATTTTGTTTAATATAAATTACTTATATTGAAAATAGAGGGAGTTTATGTTTTATGGGAAATTTTAAGTTATCCTCCTGTCAAAAGATGTTATTATTTTCGGAGATTAACAATCCAAATAATGACTCTTTTTATCTTAAATTTAGAAAGGATTATGATTTGAAAGATTTTGAAGATGTAAAAAGTGCGATAGAGATTATTTCTAAAAATTATTTGAATTTAAAAATTAAATATGATGAAAATGGTGATTTCAAACAGTATTATGATGATTTTGATGTAAACATTGAATCATTTGTAGTTGCCAATGAAGATATTGATGAATTCATTGTTGATTATTTAGACAAACCTTTTGAGGATGTTTTTGATTCTCCATTGTATAAATGGGCAATATTGAAAACAGAATCCTCAACAGTGCTTATCGGTGTTGTACAACATATATTATTGGATGGTACTTCATTGTTTTCCTTAATTCCTATGGAAATTCAGAAGTGTCTTGATTGTGTAAAAAATAATGAAGAATATGTTCCAAGGGATTATTCGTATGAAACCTATGTTAATGACGAATTGGATTATTTGGCATCTTCTGAAGCTAGTGAAGACAAACGGTATTGGTTGGATAATCTAAAGGATTATGCTCAGGACTGGTATTCGTTTGATAAATCTGAACTTGGTTATTATGAAGTGCTTTTAGATCAGATTCCAAAATTCGATTATTCCCCATTCGTAACCGCACTGGCACTCGACTTTTTATACTTTGCAAAGTCCAAAAAAGACAATAAACTGTTCAGTGACCTTGTAATGAATACTTCAGTTCATGGAAGATACTTCGGACAGGATGATGCATTGGGAATGTTTGTAAATACGATTCCATTAAGATTGACCTATGATGAAGAATTGACTTTTGATGAATTGTTATCATATTCCAAGTCAGTTCTAAAAGAAGGATTGTCCCATGCAAAATTGCAGTTCAGCGAATACACCACTGACTTAAGAAATGAAAATATTGATCCTGATTGCATTTCAATGATTTCAATAGTATCCAATTCAACAGATTATAATTCAAAATTCCTAACACTTCAAAAAGATATCAAATTCCCATTACACTTCAGGATAAATAAAAATTACTCAGATAAAAACGGATTGCAATCATTATTCATTGAATATGACAAATCTTGCTTTAGCTATAATGAGATAGCTTCAATGGCAAATGGGCTAAAAGACCTGGTAAGGCAAGTAATTGATGATTCTTCTAAAAAATGCAAGGATTATGATGTTGATGTGGTTGATTTCTTCAATGCTGAGAATTACTATAATAATCTGATAAATTCCTTTGAAAATTCAACTGCAATCTCTCCAGATATCAATGGGGACAAAATCAATTTTACAGATATTTCAAAACCGATTGCTGAAGATAAACTAAAAAATTTATCAAACCAATATCGTTTGTCCAAAGAGAAAATATTGCTGTCGGTATTCTTGTTTAATTTAACAAAATTCTCGTTTTCAAAGGATATTCTGATAGCATATAATAAACAGGCTTGCGGATATCATTTTGACACAAACCTGTCTGTTAACGAATATTTAAACGATTTCAAAAAGTCTTTCAAGCATTATTCAAATTATCCATTGTTAAACAATAGAAAATTGGATTTTGAAAGTGAAATTCTGTTCTTCACAGATGAGTATGACACTAAGGACTACAAATTTATATTTAATTATGAAAGCGGAAACATAAACATTTCTTATGATGAATCATTTTACTCAAAAGAGTTAATTGAAACTTTCTTGGATTCAATCGATGTTTTATTGGATAAGTTTGCTTCAGGCGATGATTTGCTAAAGGATATTTCAATCAGAAGGGAACTTGAATATGATGAGGACTTCAAAATAGAGCTTGCAAATGATGGTGTCATCAGCAAGATATTTGAAGAGATATCCGCTCAGAATCCACAAAAGACAATACTCATAGCTGAAGATGGCGAGCTCACATATGATGATTTAAACAAAAAAGCAAATAGGATTGCCAATTCATTAATCAAAAGAGGAGTGAACATTGAAGACAGAATCATGTTCATGATGAGAAGAAATAGCGATTTGATAGCGGCCGTGCTGGGTATTGTCAAGGCGGGAGCAGCATTTATCCCAATCGATCCGAATTATCCTATAAATAGAATCAATCAGATTCTTGAGGACAGTGATTCCAAATTTGTTATAACAAGCTCTGAAATCGATTATGAGGGCGACAACAGAATCGATGTGGATGAACTGTTGGCTTGTGAAGATGATTCAAATCCTGAAATCGAGCTTACTCCCGATAATTTATGTTTCTTGATTTACACTTCAGGTTCAACAGGAAAACCAAAAGGAGTAATGATTACACACAGAGGAATATCCAACTACATTGCCAATGTTGAGGAAAACGTTCCAATTTATGAGCTAAACCACAAATGCAACAAGTTCATTTCAATTTCAACAGTATCTTTCATCGTATTTTTAAGAGAGATATTCGGTACCATACTCAATGGTTTGCCTGTTGTATTTGCTAATGATGAACAATCCGTTGACCCATTGGAATTGGTTGATTTATTCAAAAAGACTGATGCTGAAGGATTCGGTTCAACACCAACAAGATTGCTCGAATACTTGCAGCTTGAAGAAATCCAAGATGTTGTCGGAAACTGCAATGTGATTATTGTGGGTGGGGAAGGTTTCCCTCCAGTATTATATGACAGATTGTCAAAATACACAAATGCAGATATTTACAACTCCTATGGTCCAACAGAGGTAACAATTGCATCACATTACAAGCTAATTGACAGCCCGGAAGTCACTGCAGGTTGGAAAATGCTCAATGTGGTTGATAAGATAATGGATATCGATGGAAATCAACTGCCTCCTTATGTGCCTGGTGAGATTTATGTCGGTGGTGCAGGAATTGCTAGGGGCTATCTTAATAATGATGAACAGACTAAAAAGGTCTTTTTAACTTTGAATAATATTCCATATTACAATACTGGGGATTTGGGTAAAAAAGACGCAAACGGCGAGTTATATGTTCATGGAAGAAACGATACTCAAATTAAGCTTAGAGGTTTAAGGATTGAATTGTCTGAAATTGAAGGGGCGATTGCAAACTATGAAAACATTACCCTTTCAAAGGTTGTTGTTAAAAAAATCAACTCAATCGAACATCTGTGCGCTTATTTCACAGCTGTAACTGATATTGAAATCGATGATTTGAAAAAGCATCTGATTGATTCAATTCCTGAATATATGGTTCCGTCCTATTTCACACAATTGGATGAATTCCCAAAAACACCTAATGGCAAGACAGACTTTAAAAACTTGCCTGATCCTGAAATCGATATTGATGAATTTATAAAACCAAGAACTGAAATAGAACAGGAATTATTCAACATAGTCTCTGAAATTTTAAATATCGAGGAATTTGGTGTCAACACAGATTTATTCAGTATAGGATTAACTTCCCTGTCTGTTATTAAGCTAACGTCAGCAATTTACAATAATTTGAATGCTCAGTTGAATGTTACGGAAATACTTAATTATAAAACCATTGAAAGAATAGCTGCTGAAATTAAAGAAGATGATGAGAGCTCAGCCGATGTTCAAGAATTGTATCCGTTAACTTCAAATCAATTGGGAGTTTACTTTGACTGCATTAAGGATTCTGAAAATACCGCATATAACCTTCCAAAGAAAATGGAATTCAGTGAGGGCATTGATGCGGATAAGCTTAAATCATCAATCATCAAAGCCATCGATAACCACCCTTATTTAAAAACTAGAATCGTAATGGAAAATGGTGAAGTCTGCCAACAAAGAAGGGATAATCTGAAAGTCGATGATTTGATTGAGATAGTTGATGAAGTTAACTTGGATGAGTTCGTAAAGCCATTCAAACTTGATGAGGGTCCATTGTTCAGATTTAAAATAGTTGGCAATTCAATGTTGCTTGCGGACTTCCACCATATAATTGTTGATGGAACTTCCCTGAACATTCTATTTGATGAAATCGCAAAAATCTACGATGGAAAGGATTACGAACTTGAAGAACTTGACGGTTTCGAATACTCCTTGAATGAGATCAAGACAGAACAATCCAGTTTATACAAGGAAGCCGAATTATTCTTTTCCAATAAGATTAAGGAATTTGATGATGCAACAGTAATTGCACAGGATATTAACGGTGATGAATCAGAGGGTAAAGCTGCAATGAAAGACATTTTCTTGGATAAGGAAGCTATTGATGAATTCTGTTCAAAATCCAAGATTTCTCAGAATAATTTGTTCTTGGCGGCAACTTCCTTTGTTTTAAATAAATTTGTTTATAATCGCAATATATTGATTGCAACAATCACCAATGGAAGATTCAATCCGAATCAGCAAAAGACAATAGCCATGATGGTTAAAACATTGCCATTGGCATTGAAATTAAATTCCGATTCCAATCTCAAGGAATACTTCGAATATATTAATTCTGAATGGTTTAATGTATTGGCTTATTCATCATATCCTTTAACTGAAATTTCAAATGAATTTGACATTACTCCTGAAATATTATACGCTTATCACGGAAAAATCATTGAAGACATTGAAATCGGTGGAATGAATGTTGAAAGGCAATCAATTGAATATGAAGGACTGAAATTTAAAATCAATATTAATGTGGTTGAAGTTGATGGCCAATACAGGATTTTCTGTGAATACAACGACCAGCTGTACTCTGAAACTCTAATCAACACCTTCCTTGACTGCATTGGAATAGTTTTGAATAAATTCCAGTCATTGGATGAAGGTACATTAATGAAGGATATTTCAATCATTGAAAACGATGATTGGGGTGTCGACGATTTGGAATATGATGAAATTCCTGAAGACAGATTGAATAAAATATTTGAGAATCAGGTTGAAATGCATCCTGATAGGGTTATTTTATATGCCACTGACGGAGAGTTCACCTATGCAGAATTAAATGAAAAAGCCAATAGGATTGCACATGGCCTTATTAAAAAAGGTGTAGGGCCTGAAGATAGGATAATGTTCATATTGAATAGGGATAGTAATGTGATGGCATCCGTATTTGGTATTCTAAAGGCTGGTGCTGCATTTATTCCTGTAGATTCAGAATATCCTTCTGAAAGAATCGAGCATGTTTTAACTGACAGTGAATCAAAATTCATCATTGTTGATGATGTAATTGAGAAAAAAGGCATTGATTTATCAGAATATGTTGATAATTTATTGGATGTTAATGAATTGCTAAAAGAGGAAGACACATCAAATCCCAATCCTGATGTGCATGCAAACAATATGGCATATCTCATCTACACTTCAGGTTCAACAGGACTTCCTAAAGGGGTCATCCTGGAGCATGGAAACATTGCCAACTTCGTATATCCAGACCCTAGAAACGTCTGTACTTATGAATTGGTTCACAATCTTGAAAAAGAGGATTATAAAGTATTATCCACTACAACTGTCGCTTTTGATGTGTTCCAACAAGAGTTGATGGGATCATTATTAAACGGAGTTCCTATGGTATTTGCCAATGATACTGAATACAAGGATCCTATTGAAATGATGGATTTGATTCATAGGTCTGGAGCAAATGTTTACGTTGCCACACCTTCACGTTTGCTGCAATATTTGGAAATTGAAGCGATGCAGGAAACAATGTACGGCTTTAAGGTATATATTCATGCAGGAGAACCATTTTCCGCAAGATTATATGAATTGCTTTCCGAAAACTCTAATGGAAAATTCTTTAACATGTATGGACCGACAGAAACTACAGTTTATTGTAACGGCCAACTGCTGGAAAGTTCAGATATCCACATAGGAAAAGAATTATTCAATGTTCATGAGAAGGTTATGGATTTTGATTCTAATCCTCTGCCTCCAAATGTTATTGGGGAGTTATACATTGCAGGAAAAGGTGTTTCAAGGGAATACCTGAACCGTCCTGAGAAAAATGCCGAAGCCTATGAGATTATTAATGGAATCAGGTTCTACCGTTCTGGGGACTTTGTCAAAGTCACTGAAGATGGTGACTATTATGTATTCGGAAGAATGGATAACCAAATTAAACTCAGAGGTTTAAGAATTGAAATAGGTGAAATTGAAGTCGGGCTTTCAAAATTCCCTGGAATCAAATCTGTAGCCGTTGTAGTTAAAAAAATCAAGGGTAATGACCATTTATGTGCTTACTTCACGGTTCATGATGAATTCAAAGATGAAAATCGTGAAGAAAACGGATATTCCATTGATATTGATGAGTTAAAAGCTTCACTTGCTGAAAAATTAGTTTATTACATGGTTCCAACTGTTTACATGGAACTTGATGAAATGCCTCAAACAGCAAACGGCAAAACAGACTTGAGAAACTTGCCTGAACCGGTATTGGTAACTGAATATGTCGCTCCTGAAAATGACATCGAAGCTTTCTTCGCAAACTTGTTTGCAGAAATTTTAGGGCTTGATGAAGTGAGCGTCACTGACAATTTCTTTGAAATTGGTGGAACATCACTCCTGGTTACCAAAATCACTATGGAAGCTTTAAACAGGAATTACAATTTAAGTTATGGTGATGTTTTCTCAAATCCGACACCAAGAGCGTTGTCAGAATTCATTTTGTCTGATGAAACATTTGAGAAAAAGACTGAAATGTCCTATGACTACTCTCAAATCAATGCACTCCTTAAGAAAAACAATCTTGAAAACATTATTGGTGGAGAAATCCAGGATAGTTTAGGCAATATTCTTCTTACTGGAGCTACCGGATTTTTAGGAATACATGTGCTTCATGAAATTCTTGAAAATGAAACTGGAGATGTTTACTGTTTCATTAGAGGCAATAAAGTATTAAGCGGAGAGGAAAGATTAAAATCATTGCTGTTCTATTACTTCTCAAATGATTATTCAGAGATGTTCGGTGAAAGATTGCATGTTGTTGAAGGGGACATCACTAACTTCGAAGACTTTGAAAAACTTGTTTCTGAAAATATCGATGCTGTAGTTAACTGTGCGGCTAATGTAAAACACTTCTCATCAGGAACAGACATCGAAGACATTAACCTTGGTGGTGTAATAAACGGACTTAAATTTGCAAAAATGAAAGATGCAAAATATGTCCAGGTATCCACATACAGTATCGCCGGTGAAAGTATAAACAATTTCCCTCCAGTTGATGTTAAATTCACGGAAAATGATTTATTTATTGGTCAAGCAGTAGACAATCAATATCTCAATTCCAAATTCCTTGCAGAACGCGCAGTATTGGAAGCGGCCGTCAATGATGATTTGGATGTAAAGATCATGAGGGTTGGAAACTTAATGGCAAGAAGCTCAGATAGTGAATTCCAAATCAATTTCGAATCAAACGGTTTCATCAATCGTTTAAAAGCGTTTGTAACTATTGGAAAAATGCCTTATTCAATGTTGATGGCCAATGTAGAATTTTCACCGATTGACATTACTGCAAAGGCTATTATAAATCTTTCAAAAACTCCTAAGGAATGTACTGTTTTCCATCCATATGATTATCACAGCATAAGCTTTGGAGATATAATTGACATTATAAAACCTTTAGGATTAAATATTGAACCTGCTGAAGAGGAGGATTATGAAAACGCTTTGGATGATGCACTTGCCGACAAATCAAAACAGGAAGGTGTATCCGGTCTCATCACTTCAATCGGTTCAGGAAAAGTTAAGAAGATTTGGATGCCTGTTGACAACACATATACCATTCAGGCATTATATCGTTTAGGCATTAAATGGCCGTTCGTTTCAGAAGAGTACATATATAATTTTGTTAAATATTTGAATGAATTAGATTTCTTTAGTATTTAGGTGTAAAGAATGTATGAAAGGAATTATGAACTTCTAAGAAGTAAATTCGCAGAATTTTTCCTGCCAACGCTATTCACATCAATGGCAGGGAATATCTGTTTGTTCGTTGATGGGCTGATTGTAAGTTTTTTAATTGGTGCAAGCAATCTTGCGCCAATACAAATTGTTGCGCCGGTAATCACATTTGTCAATCTCATTTACTGGATGATTGGATTGGGTGGCAGCGTATTGTGCTCTGTTGCAAAGGCGGAATTTGATGATGAAAAGAGCAATAGTTATTTTTCAGTATCAATTATTTCTCTTATATCAATCGGAATATTGATTACGATTTTTGGATTGCTCTTTTCAGGAAGCATTGCGCAATTTTTATGCGCTTCACAGCCTGAATTGGTTTCTGATGTATCCAGCTATTTCTCAGCATTGATAATAGGGATGCCATTTTTATGTTATATGATGAGTTTATCCTATTTTATAAGGGCGGATGGTATTCCATCATTGCCGTTCAGGGCAATATTGATAGCTAATATTGTTAATATCTGTTGTGATGTGATTTATATTCGCTTTTTAGGCATGGGGCTTTCAGGTGCGGCATTAGCTACTTCTACAGGGTATTTGGTCGGTTCAATTCTGATTTCATATTATTTCCTTAAAAAAGAACGTACTTTGGAATTTATTAAATTGAAAGTTAATTCTTTCTTTAATTTCCTTAAAAATATTGTAACTTCTGGATTTTCATCTGCATCAACCCAATTGTACTTGACCTTAAAATTGTTGGTCATAAACTTTTTAGTTGGTATTTATGTTGGAAAATCAGGTGTTGTTGCATTTGGTATATGCTATAACAGCCTATTCATATTGTACATTTTCCTAATTGGAACCGCACAGACAATGTCTCCAATTGTTTCGGTCTACTTTAAGGAAGAGGACTATTCGGGGGTTAATTACATAATCAAGAAATCTTTAAAGATTGTTGTTGCTTCAAGTTTAGCTCTATCAGTTCTTTTCATAGTTTATCCGCAAGCTTTACTTTTCCTGTACAGCGTTAAAAATCCTGCCGACGTTCCGGTTGTATTGAATGCATTAAGGATATTTGCCATAAGTTATGTTGGAACAGCCATTACATTCCTATATACATTTTATGCTCAGGCGATTCAGAAAAATCAGTTGTCCACAATAATTTCATTGCTTGAAGGTTTTGTATTGCCGATTTCAGCTGCATTCATACTTTCTCATGCAATCGGTGGAAATGGAATTTGGATTTCATTTGCAATTGCTGAGCTATTAACAATATTGTTCATTTTAGCTTATTCAAAACACATTAACAGAAAAACCGATGGTGAATACTCAGGTTTCTTTATTAACAAACATAATGATGATGAGAATGTATTTGAGCATACAATAAATGGGGATGTTAATGCGGCGGTCAATTTGTCGCGCGACGTTCAGGAATATCTGTCTGGAAATAAATCAGCGGCATTGGTCAGTATGGCTATTGAAGAGATGCTTGTAAATATAATTAACACTAATGAAACAGTCGATACAATCGATGTTATTGTTAGAAATAATGTTGAAAACATATTGATATCCATTAAGGATACCGGAATTGATTTCAATCCTGTTATTGAAAATCCGAATCTTGAATTTGATAACATAAGTGTTTTAAATAAAATTGCCGATAAAATCGATTATTCAAGGGTATTGGGTTTGAACAGTACAGTAATTACAATTAAAAATAATTAAAATCAGGTAATATTCATGCGGGATAAAAAATCGCTCATTGCAAAAGTTGAAGAGGCAATTTTGAGTTTCACTAAACCTGATTATATGGATTCAAAGGAAAAGGCGGATTATTTTTTAAAGAATCCATCAGATAATGAACCTCCTGGGGGTATTTTCAAAAGCAGGGATTTCAATGGAACTCAAGTCTTTACTTTTGGGGATGAAAATGCTGAAAACACTATTTTATACATACATGGCGGAGCTTTTGTTGGTGAAATAAATTATCAACATTTGTTATATTGCTTTTTGCTATCAAGAAAATTAAATGCTCATGTGCTTGCACCTGTTTACCCTCTCGCTCCTTCAAGTAAAGCGATGCAAACTTTTGATGTGATTGTCGAATTGTATAAAAAATTGATTATGAAAAATAATTTGATATTGATGGGTGACTCAGCAGGCGGAGGATTCGTTTACTCCTTTTGCCAATATCTAAAAACGGTAAATTTGCCCCAGCCCAATAAAACAATAACCTTTTCACCATGGGTGGATGTTTCAATGAGCAATCTGCCTTATGACAGTGAAAATGATCCTATTTTGGGCGAAATTGGTCTTAGGGAAATTGGAAAATCATGGGCTGGTGACTTGAACGCCCAGGACTATAGGGTAAGCCCGCTTTTTGGAGATAATACTGGCCTGCCGGATACACTAATTTTTGTAGGTGAAAATGAGATTTTCTGCAAGGACATTGAAAAGTATGTTGAAAATCTAAAAAATGATGGTGTTAATGTAAAACTGGTCATAGGCAGTGAATTGTTCCACATTTATCCGCTGTTTCCTATACCTGAAGCAATTAGCGCATTTAAAGAAATAAAAAAAGAGATAATTAAATAATTATCTCATGTATAGGATATATTTTCCAAATTTTGGGATTCTATAGATTATTACAGTAGCCAAGTAGCTGAAGAATATTAATAAAATCCAAAGGATTAAAGCTTTTACCGGTTCTGTATATGGTAATTGCACAACTAAAGGCAGTAGCGGTAACCTAAATAGGTTATGCACTAAAAATACGGCAAATGAATATTTTGCTAAAAATGATACGATTGGATAAGCTCTAACTTTTTCCCTTCTTGAACAAAGCTCAAATAATGCAAATGATCCAGTTAAGATGAATGGGAATTCATACCATAAGAAGAAGTTGTATCCTCTGACAAATGCATAATACTGGAAGACTACGCATATTAAAAATGATATGATTGCAAGTATTCTCAGTTTATTGGAGGAATACTTTTTGAATAATCCTTTTTTAGTCAGATATCCGATGATAATATAAATTCCATAAATTCCACCACTGAATCCAAGACAATATTGGATGTTAACATTTTCAATACCCTGCATGGCCAATACTGTTGTAACAAACGGCAGCAGGAATGCTAAAAGTGAAAATACTATTGTTGCTTGCCAAATGGTTTCTGCATCGAATTTTTCAAGAGCGGCGGAAACAAATGGCATTGAGAGATACATTCCAATAATCATCGGCATATACCACATATGGCTGAAAAATAAGTTTCCAGCTTCTGAAAAGTTAACTTGGCCGCTTTTAACAGTAACGAACTGCAAACTTATAGCATAAATCACTGACCAAAGGATGGTAATTATGATAAGTCCTTTACAGTTTTTTGTCCAAAATTTTCGAACTCTCTCATCATCATAAGTTCTATCAAGTAACAGATAACCCGTAATCATTAAAAAGAATGGAACCCCAATACGACCAATAAACAGGGATATAAAATTAAATATTCTGGAATAAATTGTATAATTCATTATTGCATCAGATGAAATGATGAAGATTCCATCTGTAGCATGAATGTACAATACAGTCAAAATCGCAATTGCACGTACAAGGTCAATCCATTCAACTCTAGTTTTTCCCATTGCTATTCTCCATTTTTTTCAATTGTCTATACTAAAAGTCCCAGTCGGATCCGGAGCTTGTCGGCAAGAATGGAATTAATGCTGCAGCTAATTTGCTGATTGGCATGGTTTGTATCCATACTTTTCCAGGCCCTGTTAATTTTGCAAAGAATAATCCTTCTCCGAACAATATGTTTTTAGCTCCTTTCACTCTTTCTATATCAAAATCAATGCTTTCGTCCATTGCGGCAATGTGTCCTGGGTCTAGAAGCAATTTTTCTCCTGGTTGCAATTCTTTTTCAATAACTTCTCCGTCAATTTCTATGAATAGCATTCCATTTCCACTGAATTTCTGGAGTACAAAACCTTCTCCACCAAATAATCCTGCTCCAAGTTTCTTTTTAAAGAAAATGTCCACATCAACACTGTCTTCTGCAGCTAAAAACGCATTTTTCTGACCGATAATTGTGCGTGACCCATCCAGCCTTATAGACATGATTTTTCCAGGGGTGCAGGCTGAAAATCCGATTTGTTCGTTGTCGGATTGTGCTGTAAAGAAATTTAAGAATAATGTATCTCCGGCCAATGCCCTTCCAAGACCCTTTAATAGGCCTCCGCCGGTACTTGTTTCCATTTTCATGTCTGAAGTCATGAAAGCCATGGCTCCAGTTTCATTCTTCATGGTTTCTCCTTTTTGCAAGGTGCATATTACAATAGGAAATGCACCTCCCTTTATTTCATATTCCATTCAATATCACCGATATATTGTTTAGTTATTATTTAATTTGATTTTTTAATTATTTATAGTTAATAACCTTATTTAATCATTTAAAGTGTACAATTGCATTTAAAATCAGCTATTCTGAATAAGGGGCATATATTTTTTTAATAGATTATATCAATATATTATAGTATGAAAAGGATTTTTAAATTAATTGAAAAATATTTTTTTATAATCATATTGGTTGCTGTTGTCATTTCGTTAATTTATCCAAGCTTATTTAATTGGGTTTTAAGCGAATATAATGGAATAAGCATATTAAATCTGCTTTTAAGCATAGTTCTTTTTACAATGGGAACCACTTTGAAAGTCGATGACTTCGTTAACGTATTTAAAAATCCAAAGGAAATAGCTGTTGGGATTTCAGCACAATACCTCATAATGCCCCTCCTGGCATTGGCTCTTGCAAGTGTCTTTTCCCTAAACACCGCGCTGACAGTTGGTCTTATTCTGGTAGGAACTGTGCCTGGTGGAACAGCATCCGATGTAATCACTTTTCTTGCAAAGGGGGATGTGGCGCTATCAGTTTCCTTAACTGCCGTATCCACTATTATTTCACCGATATTAACTCCAATAATCACATTATTCCTGATTGGCAATCAGATTAATTTCAGTCCGGTCGACATGTTCATTTCAATTATTGAAATTGTGATAATACCTATCATTTTAGGTCTGATATTGAATTACAAATTCCCAGATTTCTGTGAGAAATTAAAGGATTATTTGCCGGCATTATCTTCAATTGTAATTTGTTTAATTGTTGCTGGAGTAATTGGTGTCAATAAACATGCTATTTTAACTTCTTCCTCAATAATCATCATAGTCATTATTGTACAATATTTCCTTGCAATGCTTCTCGGATTTGCAGTAGGCTATTTGGCCGGAATGAGCAGAAAACAAATTATCACTGTTGCAATTGAGCTTGCATTTCAAAATTCAGGTTTGTCCACAGGTCTTGCAAAGACTCATTTCCCGAGTTTGTCTCAGGCAACAGTTCCTGGAGCTCTCTATTCCGTTTGGCAGAATTTCGCAGGATCGATTCTTGCATATATATTTAGAAGATATGTCTAATCTTAGCTAAGGAATTTATAGCATTTCTCATTTTTTCTTTGAAATTCTTCATTATGGTAATTTATAAGTAGTATTAATTTTACATTTTAAAATGGGAGTATAAGTCATGAGTTTTTCTTATGATGCGGGATTATCAATAAACGTAAAAATTTAAATGAAGATCTATTATTTAATATGGATGATGTGATATTATGAATTTTAAACATTTATTAATAATTGGTTTTGCAATTGCAATAATATCAATTGGTTTTGTATCAGCGGCTGATGATGATGTCAGCATATTAAGCGCATTGGAAATCACTCCATTCAGTGAAGATACAACAGTAACCATTGATGGAATTGACTTTAATGTTCCTAAAGGTTATGGGGAACAAGAAGATATTAGAAAAGAAAATGATACACTTTCTGTAGGGAATATGGAAGTTACTTTAAGTAATTATCAGTATTTGAATGAAGATGGGGATTTGCTCAATCTTCAAGTAATCTTCGCCAAGGATAAAAACTTCACTACAGAGTCATTAAATCCTGATGAGGATGGATTTGCTAAAAAAACAATCAACGATACAGAAGGATTCTATAGTGAATCTGATGGTGTGGCTACATTCCTGTATGCTCAAGATGGAAAAAGCGTTCAGATTACAGGAAATGCTGATATCATATCTAAAGTAATTTAATTTTTTTTTTTTTTTTTTTAATTGGTCATTTTTTAAATATTTCAAAAAATGCTCTAAATGTGATTAATACTGGATAAATTTCAAGTCTTCCAGTCCACATATTGAATATTCCAATGGCTTTCAATGGCAATTCCATTGTTTGTGATATCTGCCCTATTTCCAAACCGACATTACCCTGCATGGACATTGTGAAGAATAATGAATTGAATGGATCATGGCCGTATAGACATAATAATGACCAGGTAATTAAAATACAGATGAAATAAAGGGTTATGTAGTTTCCACTTGCTGTTGCAACTTTTTCAGGAAGGATTTTACCAGAAATTTTCATTTTAACGACTCTGCCTTCGGGAGACAGAATTTCACGTAAATTTTTATATATTCCTTTTGCAAATGTAATGATGCGCAGTAATTTGATTGCACCTACAGTAGATCCAGTGGAACCGCCAATAAGCATCAGGGTCATTATAATTAAAATAGTAAATGATGGCCATCCGCCCATTGTAACAGAATTTGGAATGCTTGCTCCGGTTGTTGTAATGGCTGAAACTACAGTAAAAAACATGTCCATTGGAATGATAGTTGATGTATAATATATCAATAATGATGAAACCGCTATCAATGAAATCATTACCTTAAACTGCAAATCCCGAATTAATGATTTTCCACGTGTTTTAATAAAATTATAATGAACCAAAAAGCTTGTAGCTCCCAATATCATCAAAATAATAGTTATGAAATAAATTAGTTCATTATTGTAGAAACCAATATTCGCGTTTTTCACGCTCATTCCTCCAGTTGAGATAATGCAGAATGTATTGCAAACTGAATCAAAAAGGGGCATTCCTGCAAGCGTATACGCAATAATTCCAAAACAGGTATATATAGAATAAATTTTGAAGGATTCCTTGATTGTGGAGTTTGTGGATGGCTTAAGCTGGTCTTCACGAGCTTCAGACTGATATAATGTATATGATGCGGTTCCGGGCTTTATTAAAAATGAGATTATCATAACTATAATTCCCAAACCGCCAATCCATTGTTGCAATGCTCTGAAAAATAATATGCTGTGCGGTAGGGATTCCACATCGCTATATATTGTAATTCCACTGCCAGTTAAAGCGGACATACTTTCAAAAATGGCATCTATTATGTGTATGTCTGTAACAATATAAAGTACCAGGCCGCAAATAATGCATGCCCATAGCCATGACAATGCTGATATAATCATCCCATGCTTTGGGCGTATTTTGCCGGTATCGTATTTCTTTAGGGCTTCCGTAAGAATGAAACCTGTGCATATTGATATTAAAGCAGGTATGAAGAAACCAAGTGGTGTGTATTCGACATACATCAAATCGACTATAATGGGGACTAAACACATTACTCCAATTCCAATCATTAAAAATCCGGAATTTCTGGCAATGATTAACAAATCATGTTTGTGTATATATCTCATAAAATTCCCCACTTTTTTTCTGTTTCATTTAAATTTTTAATATATAAACATATAAATTTATCAGTGAATTATTCTTTACAAAAAATGTGTGATTATCATGGATGTTATTTTATATCTTTTTTTAAATTTATAAAATTTAAATAGTTTTTCAATCAAATTTTTATCTAAATGATGCAAGAATACCACAACTTCTGTAAGTTGTGGATGAATTGCAAGTTGGGTATACTATTTTTTTATTAACTTTTAAATAGTTATTTTCTTATAATAATTATTATGGGTAGTATTTTGAATAGGAATCAGCATTCAGTATACATGTTAACTTATCACTTGGTATTGGTTATTAAATATCGTAGAAAGGTTATTAATGAGGATATTTTTGATTCACTTATGGTTATTTTTGAAGATATAGGTTTTAAATATGGTATTGTAGTTAAAGAAGCGAATTGGGAGGTTGATCATATTCATATTTTATTTGAAGCCAAACCAAGTACTAATTTGGTTAAATTCATTAATTCTTATAAAAGTGCAAGTAGCAGAATGATAAAAAAACAGTATCCAGTTATAAAAAAGAGTTTATGGAAAAGTGCATTTTGGAAAACAGGTTATTTTATTACAACAACTGGTGGAGCAAATATTGAAACTATTCGTCAGTATATTGAACGACAACGAGAAAAATAATAAGAATATAATTTATAATTTTTCATTGGTAATCAGAATACTTTTCAAATGCTCTATCACTTTCTTTATATGTGCTCTTTGCTAATATAGTAAACATGTCAAGTTGTATTGATGAAAATAACTATTATGGGGGAAAACAAGATGTAACTGAAGCAGTCAAGATTAGATTATACCCTACGGATGAGCAGAAAAAGATAATTAATCAAAATATTGGCAATAGGGGCTTTATTTGGAATAAACTGCTTGTAAAAATAAAATATGAAAACGTGAAACCAACACAGAAAAACTTAAACAATATTCTCAAAGAACTAAAAAACGAATATCCATTCCTTGAAAAAAGTGAATCCAGCAGCCGACAGCAGGTTTACCGGGATCTTATAAAAGCATATAATAAACATAAGAAAGAAGGGCGAGGATTTCCAAAATTCAAATCAGAAAAAAATCCCAATATCTCATTTAGAATACAAGCCAACAACAATAACATCCACTTAAATGAACGAAAAAACAGAATACAAATGCCGACAATCGGTAAAATCAAATTCAAAACCAGTAAAGAACATAAACAAAAAATACAGGAATCCCAAATCAACAACATAACAATCAAACACGAAAATGGCATATACATAGGAATAATAAACATAAACACGATAAATACTCTCTTGAAGTACTGTTTTGAAGCCGTTGGCATTGATATGGGTATTAGAAGACCATTAACCTGCAGCAATGGTTTAAAAATCGAAGAATTTGATTTAACACGAGAAGAGAAAAACGTTAAATATTATCAGCGTGAAATGAGTAAAAAACAACCGGGAAGCAAAAATTATTGTATAGCTCAAAAAAGATACTGGCAAGCATTGAACAAGAAAATCAACAAGAAAAACGACCAATATCACAAAATCACACACCATATAGTTAAAAACAATCAGGTAATAGTACTAGAAACACTAAACATAAAAGGATGGTTTAAAAATAAGCATTGGGCTCCAAAATTACACCGCATATCATTATACGAGATAATAAGACAATTAAAATACAAATCAGAGCGAAATAATCGTAAAATAATTCAGGTGGGAAGATTTTTTCCTTCAAGCCAAAAATGCAGCAACTGCGGATATCAATACCATGATTTGGAATTAGGTGAAGAAGATTGGATCTGTCCGGTATGTGGAAAACATCATGATAGGGACTTAAATGCAAGTATTAATATAAAAAATGAAGGATTAAGATTAATCCGAGAAAAAATAATAAAGACAATTTCATATTGGGATTGTCATGGCCTGCGGTGTGCGGGTATCGGCTCGAAAGTATTAACATTCCACTCAACAAAGAGCATGTTAAAAAATCGAGAATCCCCAACTTCTTAAAAGTTGGCGGAAGTTCAAGTCAACGGCAATTTGATGCATTCCCAAAACGGAACCAGTGAGTTTGCGGGATTCAAGACAATCGTTTTGGACAAATATGTTCCGATTAAAACCGGCGATAATTTTAAGGTTGTATTTAAGAATAATGCAGTTCCGTACCAGGCTTTTTCAAGACAGCACTATGTTCCGGGAATGAGCCTTGTAAGCGGTGACGGACAATCATGGAATGATATAAGTCTCAAAAATAAAACTGTCTGTCTTAAGGTATACACAATTAATCAAAATTAATTTTGGTTCCTGTTTGCTAAATTGTTTTGAAAGACAACTGGCACTTTATATGCTTTAAAGTCTAATATTATTTTATGAAATTTAAAATAATAAATAATTTAGCAATATTTTTGGATAATATTGTCCCTGAAAAGCAATTATCTATATTGCAGGAATTTTTGCTAAGTGGAGCCATTTTTACAGAAGTAAGTAAAGTTTTAGCAATAATTATAATTTTCATAGTGGTGAGTGAAATTGCACTGACAATAATGGTGACAACTATAAACCTACCGTTGTCAGTGTGGATTTTGCCATTTTTTGTTATTCCTGGTCTTTTCACATATGTCATTGTCCAGCAGGAAAAAAGAGCACAGGAAATAGAACGTACTGCCCCTGACTTTCTAAGACAGCTTTCAAGCATGCTTCAAGTTGGTTTAAGCTTCGAAAATGCAATGGAGGACATGTCACAGTACGGTGAAGGGCCACTATACGACGAAATGCGCAGGACGATTATTGAAATTCGTATGGGCCGCAATTTTGATGATGCTTGGCGAGCAATGGCTAAACGTTTGAAATCCAAAGAATTGGAGAGGATTTTTGGCATTATTCTTGATGGAAGAAAATCCGGATCAAGCATTTCAACAGTATTGTCTGATGTTTCTGATGATTTGAGGGATTTGATGGCGCTTAAACGCGAGAGAAAATCTGCCGTTATGATGTCGGTCATGTTTTTGTTAATTTCAGCTGTTGTTGCAACACCCTTTGCGATTGGTATGGTGAGTGTATATTCCGGATTTATGCAAAGCTATGGAATGGAATCGGAGATTATCATAACAGCCCCAATTGCAGGTGAGATTTATCTGATTATTCATTCTGTTTTAGTTGCTTTTATTATTAGCATCATAATGTATGGTGAGGTTAAAAAAGGAATTAAGTTTTCACTGCCTTTGGCAGCAGCATCTTTCGGAATTTTTTACATGATTTCCACTTTTGGTGGAAATCTTCTTATGGGGGGATTTTAATGGATGAAACTGGTCAGGCATCTGCAGAACTGATTTTGCTCTTTGGTGGAATAATGGTTGTGGTTTTGTTGGTTATTTATATGTATAATAATTATATGGATGATTTAAGTAGTGAAATTTCATCAAAGGAAGTCAATGAATTCAATAATCAGTTAAATAATCTTGGGAAATATTTTAAATAATTTTTAGTTTGGAAGTGCATTTCACTTCAATTTTTAATCTTTTTATTTTAATTTTACATTAATTAAATAGCATTATTTCTTCATTGTGATGATTTTCTTTTAAATTTAGTTAAATAAACTTTTTTCATGCTTTTTCTTGAATTTAATTTTTTTCCAATAAATAATAATTTTCTTAGGAATTCCATATTTTTGCCATAAAATTATATTATTCTTATTGAGGGGGCTATTGTTGAAATTTATTTCCCTGTTCAAGGTATGTTAATCCGTTTTTTCGAAATTTAATTTTTTTGTATTACCTTCATTGCTAAATCATATTACTTTAGTTGGCTCAAAAAATTATTAAAATTTGAGTTATAAGTATGATTTTTTAAAATTTTCTTATTTTTTCAAACTAGGACTTTTACATTTATGATTGTCTTTATAAATGCTAATAAAAAATTATATGTCAAATCAAACCTTTTTCAAGCAGATATTATTGATTTAAACCATGTTTACAAAATTATTGGAAAAAATTTTCTTCCCAGTAACTCAAGATTTTTTCCAGATTCCTCAATTTAAAAATTCAATTTTCTTATTTCATGTTTTCACCAATTAAAATTTGAAATATTTGTAAATAACTTGTAAATATCTAAAAAAAGTAATTTTTGCACATAATTTAAAAAAAGTAAGCATCTCAAGCACTTACACTTGAAATGCACCTCTCACTTCATTTCAAATAATATTGGATTTTTGGTATGAACCATACTCCGATAATTGAAATTAAACAGCATGCAATGATGGCCGGAGGATATATGAAATATCCAATTATGATTCCTATTGAAACTATAATGATTGTTGCATACATAGGATAATGGTTGCTTAATGCAAGCTGCAGCGCAATGTTTGCGGGATCCGCCTCTTTTATGGATTTGCCAATAAACATGGATAAAATTGCTGTTATTATAAAACACAATCCATATATGAATTGAGGTATGAACTGATGGAAGTTTTCACCAACAAAGGTTGTAAAGTATGGAAGGAGAGAAAATATGAATAATGTTATTCCCATGGTCCATATGACCTTATAATCAATTTTATTCACGATGCTGAATAAATTGTTGTTGTAATTCCAAAAGTTGAAACACACAATAAAGCTGACTGCATAAATTATGAATTCATACCTTAACTCATAAAGTGCCTCCCAACTGCCGGAGCTTGCAAGAGGTATTTCCAAAACAATGATTGTAATTATAATTGCTAAAATTGCATCAATGAATGCTTCAAATCTATCAGTTTCCATCATAATGCCTCCTGAGTAATCTTCCAAGCAAAATCCACATGATGACTGATAATAAGCAGCAGACATATATTCCTGGAACGTAAATTGTGTAAGTTAAAATAAACCCAATAATTAAAATTATAACTGGCAGATTCATGTAATATGAGTCAAAATGAATGTCCATTAATTCCTGATTATATGGGTTGCTTCTGTAAATTGCCCGTGTGGCCAAGGTGCTTAAAATATGGGTTACAATAAAAATTAGTCCGAACATGGTCTCTGCCGGAATGGAATAAACATTATTTGCAAGCCAAATGGTGAAATAGGGCAAAAGAGAAATAACAAATGTCATTGCCCCATAAAACCAAACAGACAAGTTGTCAATTGTATCAACTACCTGGAATAGGTTATGGTTGGCATACCAAATGTTGAATAATATTAAGAAACTTATCAAATAAGCAATATAAATTGGGTATAATTCAAACAAAGCTCCCAACGTAGGTGATGCCGGCTGAGGGATTTTCAAAACTAGAACTGTAATGATGATTGCCAGAATTGCATCGAAAAATGTTTCAAATCTAGTTGTCTGCATGGGTGAATATTTATTGCTTTTAATATAAATATTAGATTAAGGTGATAAAATGGATATGTTGATTGGCGGAAAACACATTTCAAGTGAAGATTTGGAAGATGTAGTTAACCCTTACAATGGTGAAGTAATAGATGCGGTGCCAATTGCCCATAGACAAACTGTGGATTTGGCAATTGCCGAAGCAAATAAGGCCAAAGAAAGTTTATGTGAAATGTCTGCTTTTAAAGTTTCAAATAAATTGTTCAATGTTGTTGAAAAATTGAAGGCCAACCGTGAAGATTTTGCTGGATTATTGACATCAGAGGTTGGAAAGCCTATTAACGAATCTTTGGTTGAGCTTGACAGATCCATTGAAACATTGAAGTTGGCTGCAGAAGAAGCAAAAAGAATCTATGGGGAAAGTGTGCCCTTGGATGCAGGTTTGAACGGCAAAGGATTTTTCGCCTTCACCCAGCGTTTGCCATTGGGGGTTGTTGCGGCCATTACTCCATTTAATTATCCGCTAAACCTAACAATCCATAAGATTGCACCTGCAATAGCATGTAAAAATACTGTAATTGTAAAACCGCCAACTGAGGCTCCGTTAACAGTAATGAAATTTTGTGAACTATTGAATGAAGAATTTCCGGATGGGGTCGTGAATACTGTAACCGGATATGGGTCAGAAGTTGGAGACCATCTTGTAACATCACCTGACATTAATAAAATCTCATTTACGGGAAGCATAACAACTGGGATGATGATATCACAGAAAGCGGGAATGAAAAAGGTAACTTTGGAGCTTGGTGGAAACGATCCGATGATTGTTTTTGCTGATGCAGATATTGACAAAGCGGTCAAAGGCGTTATCAACGGCGCATTCTTAAATGCGGGACAGGTCTGCATGGGTGTTAAAAGAATCATCGTAGATAATTGCATTGCCAATGAATTTGTAGAAAAATTGGTTTGTGAAACTGAAAAATTAGTCATGGGGGACCCTTCAGATAGTAAAACTACCCTGGGAACATTGATATCCGAAAATGCAGCAATGCAGGTTGAGGAAACAGTAAACAATGCAGTCAGTGATGGTGCAAAAATATTGACTGGGGGCACTCGTGACGGTGCATTTTATGAAGCTACAGTAATCGATAATGTCACACCTGAAATGGATTTGGTCATTAACGAAACATTCGGCCCGGTTGCACCTATAATTCGCGTCAATGATGTTGATGAAGCCATTAAGGTAGCCAATGAAACAGATTATGGCTTGCAGGCGGGAGTATTCACAAATGATTATGCCCTTGCAATGAGATGCGCTCAGGAAATTGAAGCAGGAACCGTATTTGTGAATAAGCAATCCACTTTCAGAACAGATAACATGCCGTTTGGAGGATTTAAAAGCAGTGGTGTTGGAAAAGAAGGCATAAAATATGCAGTTGAAGAGATGACCAAGACAAAATTGATTGGTTTGAATTTAAGGTAGGATTTCCTTCTTTGAAATCATATTTGATAATAAAAAAAGAAAAAATAAGTATATTGAACTTATTTTAGATAATTTTCGACAAGGTTGCGTGTTTCGTTGAGGGATTCCATTGGTATTCCTTTAGGCATTTCACCAAGTTCTCCACCAACATCCTTGAGGATGCTTCCATCCATTCCGAGAAACATTCCTTCACTTACAATGTCACTGAATGCCTGCGGTGGGAGTAAGGAGACGCTAACTTTATTTTCATCTTTAACATTCAAATCGTTAGTGACAACTGTTATTGCGCGTTTTCCAAGATTAACATTACAAATTAAGAGATTATCGTTTTTCGGATGTTTTGTAACGCTCATTACCTCTCCAACTTTGATGTCAACCCCCATAATGGGATCATTGATGGAGCCTAATGCCAATCTGTCTTTCAAACCGATAATTGTGTCTAGGAAAAATCTTACTTTTGCAATATTTTCCTGGGTCTTTTCCCTGTCTTCTTTGGGTGCATTGCTTAAGAATTTCTTATTCCAGTCGGGACCTCCCAAATATTCGATAATTTTTTCTGCTTTTTCTTTTAATGCAGCAACATCTGGAGAGTTTACCAATTCATCTCCTTCAAGGTATGAATAGGTCAATGATTGAAAATCACTGTTCATCTGCTTTCCCATATCAATAGCTTGTTTTTTATTCCAGCTTCCTCTGAATGAAGCTGTTGGAATAAGATTCATATAATTTTCCCTTGCTTTGCTTGCTACCAAAATTCTATAATCTTTTGTTGTATCCCACATTTGAAGTCTCCTTTTTATCTATTTTATAGTTTAAATTTATAATTTAATAAATTTTTTGTAAAATAAGCCGATTTTAAACTTTTAAAAACAAAAACTATTTATATTAACAATAAAATAAATTTATACATATTTATTTAACTATTATTTATGTTGTGGTGTAAAAATGGTAGAAGTTTCAAAATTACGCAGTTTAGATATTTATACCAACACAGGTCATTATGTTGGTCGTGTAGAAGATGTTATTCTTAATATTAGATTAGGAACTATTTCAAAATTACAAGTAAGAGCAATTGAACAAGAAAGAAAACCTACTGGAGTTATTAATACATTTTTGGGAAGTATTCGTGGAGAAATGCCTGAAGAAAATGATATGAGGTCTTTCCAAAGTGATTTATTGACTGTGGACTTTGATAAAGTTCAAGCTATTGGAGATATTATGTTAATAAACCCAAGGGATATTAAAAAAGTAGCTCCTGAACCACAAATCCCTGAAGCTGTACCTCCAAAACAACCTGAAACTCAACCACAAGAAACTCAAGTCCAATTTGATGCTGAAAGATTATAATTAATCTTTCATGAATTCTTTTTTTTATAACTTTTTTTTAGCGTGATACTATGAAAGTAGGTATTTTAGGCTGTGGAGCTATTGCTAATATCATTACAACAAGCATAGTTCCAGAGGATAACGGAATCGATATTGATTATTTTTTTGATAAGGATATTGAAAGAGCGGAAAATTTGGCGACTTTAGCGGGCGGTGTTGCCGTACTTGATTTTGATGAGATGGTTGATAATGTCGATTTGGTCTTGGAATCAGCTTCTCCAGATTCAGTCAGGGAATTTGCACCTAAAGTCTTAGAAAAAGGATGCGACATGATTGTAATGAGCATTGGCGCATTTATGGATATGGATTTTTATCAAAGAATTGAAAAAATTGCTAAAGACAACAATGCAAGAGTTCACTTGCCTTCAGGGGCAATTGTTGGTCTTGATGGAATAAAGGCTGTCGCCAAGTTTGGCCTTAAGGAAGTTAGTCTCGTAACCCGCAAATCTCCGAAATCTCTTGGAAAGGACATTGACAGGGAAGAGGTATTGTTTGAGGGTAAAGCTTCCGAAGCAGTAAAAGAGTTCCCGTTGAACATCAATGTTGCTGCAACAATCAGTATTGCATGCCAAAGGGACATTGATGTAAAGATAATTGTTGATCCAAATGTCGATAGGAATGTTCATGAAATAACCGCCAAAGGTGACTTCGGTGAGTTTAAAACAAGAACTATGAATTTCCCTTGTTCTGCAAATCCAAAAACAAGCATGTTGGCCGCACTTTCAGCTATTAAATTGCTTAAAAGTTTCAATGAAACAATCAGTGTGGGAGCGTAATGAAGGAGTATGAAGTTTATTCATCATTAAAAGTTCCAAAAAACTCAAAAATCATCATTCGCTTAGATGGCAGAAGCTTTCATCAGTTGGCTCAGGATTTAAATCTTGTCAAGCCATATGATGAAAATTTTTATCAGGTAATTGCAAATGTGTGCGAAGATTTGTTTAAGGAGTTTTCACCACTTTTTGTCTATACTTTTTCAGATGAGATAAGCTTGCTTTTAGATAAAGTTCCTTTTGACGGCAGAATTGAAAAAATCAATTCTGTAATCGCTAGTTTTACTTCCAGCTCTTTTGTCATACATTATAATACTCAATTTAAAAAGCCACCTTCTTTTGATTCAAGAATAATTCCAATCTTAAATGATGATATTATTAAATACTTCAAATGGAGACAGGATGAATCATGGAGGAATTGCGTCAACGCTCATGGAATTTCATACCTCAAATCAAAGTACTCAAATACTGAAGCAAATGATAAAATAAAAGGCATGAATTCAAGCGACATACATGAATTATTGTTCCAGAATGGAATTAACTTAAATGATATTGAAACCTACAAAAAACGAGGCATCGGAGTATATAGGAAAAATAAAAAAGTCGTAGGATTTAATAAAAAAGAAAATAAAAATCAAACTTCCTACAGAAGTTATGTCTACACAGACTGGGAACTTCCAAAATTCAGTGAAGAATTCTTTAAGGAAATTGGGGTGATTGAATGAGTTTTATCTCAAAGATACTTGGAAATAATGATGAAGAATTCAAAGAAGTCAGAATAGATAGGGAAGTTCTCGAATCCGTAATTTATTACTCAAAAAAAGCTTATCCAAATGAATTCCTGGCATTTTTTGACGGCGAAATAAAGAATAAAATTCTCTATATCACAGGATTAATATTTGTCCCTGGCGAAACCTGCGGTACTGGTGCTGTCGTTCACACGGAATTGATTCCAATCAACACCAAATATTTTGGATCAGTTCACTCACATCCAGGACCAAGTGCAAGACCCTCTGATGCAGATTTAATCACATTTTCAAGGCACGGATATTTTCACATGATTGTCTGTCTTCCTTACTCTTTAGAAACATTCAGGGCTTATGACAGGTATGGTGAAAGTGCAGAATATACAGTAGGGGATTACAGTTATCTTGCTGAAAATAATGACCATTATGAATTCTTTGATGAAGATGATGTCTTAACGGATGATGATGAGTTCAAACCGGGATTTCTCGATGAGGATGATGATGAATTTTTCCAAACTCTGAATGATGAAAAAAGAAATCAGTATGAGGAATATGAAAAAAGGAGTCAGATGAATTCTATTCCAAATAATCAATTTTCAAATCAAGTTATTAAAATTGAGCTCAACCCTGATGGCAGTGTAAAAAGAATTTTCAGGGAATTTAAAGAGTAATTCTATTTTTTTTTAAAAAAAGTAAAAAAATAAAAACAATTATGGTGAAAATTGTTTTTATAATTCTAATCCATTAGCTTCATAAACATTGTCTAAAGCTTGGATTTCTTTGATTACGTCTTTTGGAATTTCTTTATCTAAAGTTAGAACCATGATAGCTTTACCGCCTTTTTCATCTCTTCCAACTTGCATAATTCCAATGTTTACATTATGTTCGCCTAATTTAGTTCCGATTTTTCCAATACTTCCAGGAACATCTTCATATTTTGCAATAAACATGTGTCCTTTAGGGATAACATCGACCCAATAATCATTTACTTTTAAAATTCTTGCTTCGTGCAATTGAGTTCCTTCAGCTGAGAAAACGTCATCCTGACTTTTTGCAATAACTTTAATCAATGATTCGTATCCTTTAGCATTATTCTTTCTGCCTTCAGTAATGCTAATTCCTCTGTCTTTTGCAACTAAAGCAGCATTAACTGCATTAACAGGGGAGCTTAAGTATGGGTTTACAGCACCTTGAATGACTGTTCTTGTCAATATTTCAAGGTTGTCGATTTCAGCTAATTCTCCGCTGTAAACGATTTCAATTTCTTTAATTTTACCGTTAACTCCTTGGGAGATGAAGCAACCTAATTTTTCACATAATTCCATGTATGGAGCTAATTCTGCATAGGTATTCCTATCAATACGTGGCATGTTTAACACATTTTTAGGAGTGTTTCCTTTTGCTAAGTCAATGATTTCATCAGCCACGATAATTGCAGCGTCTCTTTGTGCTTCTTTGGTTGAAGCAGCAATATGAGGAGTTAATACGATGTTGTCAAGTTCGAATAATTTTGAATCTTTTGCAGGTGGTTCCTCTTCATATACATCTAGTGCAGCACCACCAATTTTATCATTTGCTAATGCATCATATAATGCGTCTTCATCAATGACTCCACCACGAGCACAGTTGACAATGAATGCACTATCTTTCATTATTTCAAATTGTTCTGTGGAAATGGAGTGTTTGGTTTCAGGTGTAAGAGGTACATGAATAGTGATGAAGTCTGCATTTTGAAGCACAGTATCCAAATCGGTCAAAGCCACTCCCATTTGTTTAGCGACTTCTTCAGGCAAGTATGGATCATATGCCATAGCATCCATTCCAAATGCTTTACATCTGTTAACAACTTGTGAACCGATTCTTCCCATTCCGATTACACCAAGGGTTTTGTTTCTTAGTTCAACACCCATAAATTTTTTCTTTTCCCATTTGCCTTCTTTTACAGATTTGTCTGCAATGGAAATTTTACGGGCCATACTTAAAATTAATCCCATTGTATGTTCTGCTACTGTAACGGAAGTGGATTCAGGTGAGTTTACAACCATAATACCTTTTTCGGTTGCAGCATTAAGGTCAATGTTGTCCACTCCAACACCAGCTCTTGCAATAATCTGCAAATTGTCTGCTTTTTCGATAATATCAGCAGTTAATTTTGTACGGCTTCTTACAATAATTCCATTGTATTCGTGGATGGTATTTGCCAATTCTTCAGGAGTAATGCTTGTATCTACTACAACTTCAGCTACTTCCTTTAAATTTTCAATACCCTTTTCGTTAATAGCATCAGCAATAAGTACTTTCATTTTTTCACCATAATTTGTTAATTTGAAATGAATATTTAATAATAAATATTACTTAAATTTATGTGTTTTATAATATTTAAAATTAAATATAAATATCACATTTTTCTGCATTTAGATACTATTAAATATAATTTAACATAAACTTGTAAATATTAAAATTTAGTGAGGTATAAAAATGGTATCTGTTGACGAATTTGCAATTTCAACTGCAAACGACATTCCGGGATTTAAAATTGTTGAAACTAAAGGATTTATTTATGGTTTAACCGTTAGAAGCAGAGGTGCTGGCGGACAAATTGGTGCCGGTATCAAATCTCTTTTCGGTGGGGAAATCACCCAATATGTTAAGATGATGGAAGAATCAAGAGAGGAAGCATTACATAGGGCAATTCAACATGCAAAGGAATTGGGCGCCAATGGAATTGTAGCAATCAGATTTGACTCAAATGAGATATCTGATGTAATGCAGGAAATCTTAGTTTACGGAACTGCTGTTGTAGTTGAAAAGGAATAGTGATATGATGTTTTTTGAGGATTTTGAATATAAAGGCAAATCCATTCCGCAAGCTATTTTAGGTTATGGTCCGTTCATGGCAGAACTGTATTTCGGCCATAGATTCAGGCTATACCTGGATAATTTATACAATAATCCTCAAAATATTGCTGAAGTTATAATTGAATCATATAACCAAGGTATCAGAGCTATCAATCTTGTCAATGATGATAATCTACTTAAAGCATACGATCTTGCAGTTTCTGAAGGATGTGAAATGAAAGTCATTGCAACTGTTGGCAAAAGCGATGTCGACTATTTGAATCCAAATTATGAAGTTGCAAAAGAAGTGGATTGGGATGAGGATATTGATTTATTTAGTCAGTATGACTGTCCGGTGATGCTTGTTGACGAGTTTATAACTGATGCTTATGACTGGGCATTGACATCAAAAATTTTGAATAGGATTAATGATGCCGGGTCTCTTTCAGGCCTTGTAACCGCATTTCCATCAAAAACATCAGATTTGGTTGCGGAAAATTTAGACATGAATCTGTTTGATTTTTATATGATTCCATATAACAGTCTTTCATACATGATGGATATCAGCGCATTCAATGCCTCTCAAAGGCAGGGATTTATAGAAAAAATAGTCAAGTTAAATAAAAAAATAATAGCCACCAGAATTATGGCAACAGGCGTCTTAAAACCGCAGGAGGCCTTTGCATTTTATAAAAATGTTGATTTTGTTGATGCAATCTGTATGGGTGTTGCCAGTAAAGATGAAGCTATTGAAGATTTTTCACTTTTGAAAGAATATTAAAGTTTAACGACTTCATATTCTTCAAATGGAACGTGGCCGTCAGCTTCGAGTGATAAGTTCAAATCTATTAATCCATTTATCAGATCTGTTATATTCTTATTGGATGGTTTTTTACCGGTTATTTGCAGGTATTGTCTTGGTGAAATTTCACAGTATTCACACTCGAAATTACAGCATCTGTCTTTTTCTTCACATCCGTATCCTTCTTGAACTTCGTCGGTTCCAATCACAATATCGTCCAGGATTCTTGAAACTCTTTCATCTGATGCAAACATAGCTATTTTTTGGGTTTTTCCACATATTCCAATTGCTTTTTGTCCTTTAAAGTTGCAAACCCATTTGATCGGATAGTTTTCCATGCCGGTAATCTGTAAATTTTCCATATTATCACTCTAGTTCTCTTTTCTTTCCCTTATCATTTTCAATAGTTCTTTTGAATTTTCAAATTCTTTCAATTCCCAGGATTTTATAACGGGGATTGTGCCGATTGACTCTTTAATTTTATCGTTATTAATTATGAAGACAGGTTCTGATGTTGTAACCATTGATAAGTCTTTTAAAGGTATTGCCATTCTTTTCAAGGTTTTTTCAGTCCTGTTTTTTTCAACATTTGCCATTAATGGTGAGTGCTTATCCGAACTTTTCATTTTTGCCACGGCATCAAAAGGACTTTTATTTGTTGATAGGACGCCGTATCCCAGTTTTGATAAGTCATTAACATCATCGCTGTACTCAATGTTTTCTTGTTGAGGCTGTTTTAATAAATCAATGTCGAGGGTGACCTTCGTATTCAAAATTTCTTCTAAAATCATTGCGGTTTCGGCATTTGCTCGGACAATTCCATTTTCATATTTATACATTGTAGCCCTGGACACGTGGGCTAGGCTAGCTAAGTCTTTAAGGGACATGGAATATTCTTCACGGTATTGTTTTATAACATTTCCGTCAATTTTAACGAAGTATCCTCCACGGTCTGCCAGAATTTCAGGATACTCATTATAGGCAATCATGTTTTTGAAGGTATCAAAGCCGATGGTCGGAATGTCATAACGCTCATAGATAACTCCTTCCTCAAGAATGCCGTTTCTTGATTTTTCACCTATGATAATCGGTGATGCTAGGAATATATTGGCCAATTGCTTCATTTCATGGGCGTTATGTTCATTGATACTGTCAATATTCAAAAAAGTTTTTAGAAGTAAAATTAACAAGTTTTTTCTCGCTACTAAATCAAATGCTCCCTGGTCGTAAACATCGGAGGTTTTAAAACCTTGAGATATTAGTAATTTTTCAATTTGCTGTAACAAGTTTCCTCGAGTTAACATAAGATAACCTCTTTGTTTAAAATATATATTGTTATAACTCTAATATATTTTTGTTTAAAGGTGATTATAATTAATATTTTACATATTGGAATAGATGACACAGATTCCCCCGATGGGATGTGCACAACATATTTGGCAAGCCAGATTATAAACAAGTTTGAAGATAACGGAATTGAATTATTGGACTATCCAAGACTAATCCGCTTGAATCCTTTTGCACGATTTAAAACTCGTGGAAATGGGGGCGTTAGCTTAAGGATTTCAAACGATGATAAGGCCGGTTTGGCCAAGCAGATTGTTTTGTCGGAAGTTGAAAAATTATCCATGTTTGACTGTGATAATACAAATCCCGGAGTAATTTTCTATGATGGTGAAATAACTGAGGAAATGGAAAATTATGCATTTAGGGCTATTTATGAGTTCATAACAATTGATGAAGCCGAAGAATTTGGAAAATCTGTCGGGTGTGAAATTCATAAATTCAAAAAGGGAAGGGGCATTATCGGATCTATTGCGGCCATTAGCTTACCTCTAGATGATTTCACCTTTGAATTATTGGCATATAGGTCCAGTGAAAATTACGGCACCAAAAGGCAGATTGACTATGATTCAGTCTATGAAATGGATAAGGAGACTTTTCCCGACACTTTTGAAAATATTGACTATTCTGAAAACTACATTGCAATTGAGCCTAAAACACCGTGCCCTGTTTTATATGGAATCAGATCAAATACTGTTGAGGCATTAAAAAAAGCAAAAAGCATTGTTAAAGTCGATGAACCTATTGTGGACTGGTGTATTTTCAAGACAAACCAACACACTGATATGCATATACAAAATGCAGAAAATATTGCTTCAATGAAACAATTTGGATGTTACTGCGTCACGGGTGAGGTTAAAAACAGACCTACAATCATCGACGGTGGACATATGTTCTTCTATATTCAAGATGATTCGGGGGAGATTGAATGTGGCGCCTATGAACCAACAAAGAATTTTAGAAAAATCGTTTCACATTTGCGCCCTGGAGATATCATAAAAGTTTTTGGCGGGATTGGTGAGCAAAACACTTTCAATATTGAAAAGTTTCAGGTAATCAAATTAAATGAGATTGAATATAAAAATCCAATTTGCGAATGTGGAAAAAGAATGACTTCTGCTGGTAAAAATAAGGGATTTAAATGCAAAAAATGTGGAAGAAAAATTGAATCTGATAAAAAAGTTCCTATTATGATAACTCGTTTTTTAAAAAATGCTCAGTTTTATGAAACTCCAGTTTCTGCAAGGAGACATCTTTCAAAACCACTTTGTAGGATGTTATAATTTAAACAATTATTTTTTTATTCTTTATCTTTAAAATAATTGATTTTTAATCTTTTTTTTAAATTCACTTTTTAGGAAATAAATTCTTATTTATAATGATTTTTATTCTATTTTTTAGAACTTTTGAGAACTAAATCATATTAACTTATATATGATGATTGTGAGAGAATAATTTAACTGACATATTTTTCATGCTGGATTGGAGGGGGTATTATTTCAGAAAAAGATTATGAAACGAATGAAATCCAACACATTTACCGTGAGAAGACAGACAAGCGTATTTTAAAGAAAAACCCTTGGAAGGATTATGGCCTTCATTTAACTGTACTCATATTAGTTATAATTGCAGAGATAATAGGGCCTATCGAGATTCCGCTTACTAAAGGGGTTACAGTCTCAATAATGCCATTACTTTATACGATGGTTTTAGGATTAATTTTTTATTTAGCAAAACCCATCAAATGGATTCAAAGAAAGCAGTCCAGAGTTGCTGAAGGTGCAATGATGCTTTTTATTGGAGTTTTGATTGCAAAACTGGCGGTTTCCAGTGGACAATCTATTCATTTGATTTTTGAAATGGGTCCCGCATTGATGCTGCAAGAATTGGGGCATTTGGCAACAATTTTAATTGCACTTCCTGTTGCACTGATTTTAGGATTTAAACGTGAAGCAATTGGTATGACAAATTCTATTGGTAGGGAGCCTGAAGTTGCAGTTGTTGTAGATAAATATGGTTTCAATTCTCCGGAATCCAGAGGAATATTTGCACTTTTTATTGTAGGAACAATTATTGGAACCGTATTCATCAGTTTTTTAACCAGCATTTGTGTTTCTGTTTTACCATTACATCCGTTTGCATTTGCGATGGCTAGTGGTGTTGGCAGTGCAAGTATGAATGCAGCTTCTTTGGCCCCTACACTTGCAGCATTCCCTGCTTTAGAGACTCAAATTGAAGCATTCGCAGGATTCAGTAATTTGCTTTCATTTTCTGTTGGAATTTATATTGTAATTTTCATTGCATTGCCATTGACGGAAAAATTATACTCTCTATTAGAACCTAAAATAGGAAAAAAATCAATTGTTAATGAGGAGGTTGATTAGATGGCTGAGATTATCGACGGATCTGAAAATGTTTCTGTTCAGGGGATTTTGAATTGGATTTTGCTTTTAGCCATATTTTCAATTATTACAGTCATTGGTAATTCAATCGGTTTTAGTCATCCGATTGGTGATTCGTTAATTGGGATGGCAATTCTGTCCTTAATCACATTGGCCGGCGTTTGGATGGAAAGGTATTTGCCCTTTAATATTTCTTCCATTATTTATATTAGTGTGATGGGTATTGTATTGGCATTTCCGGGAATGCCTACATCTGATATTTTACTTTATTATGTCTCCAAAGTGGAATTGTTATCCATAGTTACCGTATTTTTAGCTTATGTGGGTATTGGTATGGGCAAAAGTTGGAATGAATTTAAGGCCTTAGGTGGAAAAGCAGTCATCATTACAGTTATTGTTATTGCTTCCACTTATTTGGGTTCTGCTATTGTTGCCCATTGCGTTTTGGTTATGACTGGTGTTCCAGCATAATTTTTTTCTTATTTTGTGAATATTACCTATATTTTTTATTCCTATTTAGTGAATTTTTTAAAATTAAATGTTATTAATTTATATAATATGTTTTGAGAAAATATTAATTATAATAGATTTTCTAAGGAAATTTCTAAAACTTTTTAGGAGATTGTTACTATTCCGGATAAGGGCGACGATGCGCATGTAGAACATATTTACAGGGAAAAAACCGATAAACGTATTTTAAAGAAGAATCCGTGGAAGGATTATAATTTACATATTACTGTGCTTATTTTAGTTGTTATTGCGGAATTAATCGGCACAATCAAAATTCCTATCACCCATGATGTTGCCATTACCATAATGCCTTTGATTTATACTATTATTTTGGGTTTGGCATTTTATCTGGCAAAACCTATTAAATGGATTAAAAGAAAACAGGCCCGTATTGCTGAAGGGGCGATGATGCTTTTCATTGGTGTTTTGATTGCAAAATTGGCAGTTTCCAGTGGACAGTCTATAACTTTAATATTTGAGATGGGTCCTGCTTTGATATTGCAAGAAATAGGGCACTTGGCAACTATTTTGGTGCTTCCAATCGCATTGCTTTTAGGATTTAAACGTGAATCAATTGGTATGACAAATTCTATTGGTCGTGAACCGAATGTTGCTGTTGTTGTTGATAAATTCGGTTTTAATTCTCCCGAATCAAGAGGAGTATTCGCCATATTCATTATCGGTACTGTAATCGGTACAATTTTCATTAGTTTTGTTGTCACATTGTCATTATCATTTTTACCGTTGCACCCATATGCATTCGCTATGGCCAGTGGTGTGGGAAGTGCAAGTATGAATGCTGCGGCTATTGGGCCGACTCTTGCAGCATTTCCGGGAATGGAAACCCAGATTGAAGCATTTGCAGGATTCAGTAACTTGCTTTCATTCTGTGTAGGAATATATATTGTAATATTCCTTGCAATGCCTTTAACTGAAAAATTATATGATATACTAGAGCCTAAAATTGGTAAAGATTCAATTACTCAAAAAAAGGAGGATGATTAGATGCCTGATTTGCTTGAAGGATCAGAAAACGTTTCCGTCCATGGTATTTTCAATTGGATTTTGTTATTGGTCATCTTTTCAATAATCACAGTTATTGGTAATTATTTAGGGTATAAGCATCCTATGACTGATTCATTAATTGGTATGGCGATTTTATCTGTTATAACTCTTGTTGGTGTTTGGTTAGAAAGGGAATTGCCGTTTGATATTTCATCCATCCTTTATATAAGTATAATTGGTATTTTAGTAGCGTTTCCAGGCATGCCTACTTCAGAATTTGTTTTATATTACGTATCTCACGTTGAACTATTATCTATTGTAACCGTATTTTTAGCTTATGTGGGTATTGGAATGGGTAAAAGTTGGGATGAATTCAAAGCTTTAGGTTGGAGAGCGATTGTCATAACCGTTTTAGTTATTGCAGCTACTTATTATGGTGCAGCTATTGTAGCGCATATTGTGCTTGTTTTAACTGGCGTTCCGGCAGCTTAAACCATTTCTGTAAAATATTTTTTTCTTTAACTTAACTATTTAATACTACTTTTGACATATATTTAGATAGGTGTTCTATGTTTTTACAAAATATTTCCAAATTTATTTCTAACTATCGCTATGAACAGGCAACAGTCGAATCAGTCAGTACTGTTAAAGCTGCTTTTTTAGACTTTTTAGGAGTAACTTACCGTGGAATGGGGGAAGAAGCTTCTAAAATTGCATTAAATACTGTTGAAGAAATATTTTCAGGAAACTTCAATTCAAATTTAAGAGCATCTATATTCGGCACAAACATTAAAACTGATATTTTAAGTGCTGCTTTCGTAAATGGTGTTGCCGCCCATGTATTGGAATTGGATGATGGGCATAGAGGTGCTCAGCTTCATTTGGGTGCTGTAATTTTCCCCACAGCCTTAGCCATCTCAGAAGCTTATGATTTGAGCGGAAAAGAGTTTTTGGAAGGAGTTATTGTTGGCTATGAAGTCGGCATACTTCTTGGTAAAATCGTAAATCCGGAACATAGAAATAAAGGGTTCCACACTACAGGAACCATAGGAACATTTGTTGCAGGGGCTGTGGCTTCTAAATTATTAAAGCTTGATGATGAGCAGATCTTAAATGCGTTAGGATTATGCGGAACACAGGCGTCAGGTCTTTTGGAATCAGACCATGGCGGGTCTATGGGAAAGGTTCTGCATGTTGGAAAAGCAGCTTATAATGGAATTTTATCAGCATTCTTGGCAAGGAATGGTTTTACTGGTAGCGGAACCATTTTTGAAGGTGATGAAGGATTTCTAAAGACAATGGTTGTTGAGAATACTGATTACAATATGGATGATTTCTCATTTGAAACTGTTTTGAAGAACATTGGAAAGGTAAGGGTTCGCGATATTTACTTTAAGAAATATCCCTTCTGCAGACATATACACTCCTCGATTGATACTGCATTAAAGCTGAAGGCAAGTATTGGCGATGAATATGACCACATCAAAAATGTTGCCATTAAAACATACTCCGTTGCGGCTGAACACAATAATTTCCAACCTAAAAACTTAGAGGAGCTAAAGCAAAGCCTTCCATATGCTGTTGCAATATCATTGGTTGTTGGTGAGGTAAGTGTAGATTCAATAAATCAATTGATTGAATACGGTCTTTTGGATAATTATTCCACCGTTGATAAAGTAAACAGCATTAAAAATCTTGTAAACGGGATGATTATCATTTCAGATGATAAGTTGAATGAATTATATCCGGCTAAACGGCCGTCAAATGTAATTATTAAATTAGATGAAAACTTTAGAAATGGCATTTTCCAAAACATTACATTCATTCCGAAAGGTGATTTTGAAAATCCATTCAAGCTCAGAGAGCTAATTGACAAATTCAAAGATCTCAATCCTAATTATGATGTTAAGAATCTAACTGTCATTGATTCTCTTGAAGATTATTCTATGAATTATGTTGTTCGAAAATTAAATGAGTAGATATTATGGAAAAGACAAAGGAATTCCTTAAAAAAATAGGCATAAATGAAGTTTCAAAAGATTTCATTTCCCAGAAAAGGTTTAATGATGGTGGACAATATCGTTTTGAAGTTCCGGGAATCCAAACCCCAAAAACAATGAGTGCCTTATTGAAAGAATCCGTCAAACAGAACGTTTTCATTCACAGGGTAACTCAAACAAAGGGAATCATGCTTTTGACTGATGATGAAATCAGGGAAATGGTTAATTTGGCCATTAATTATGGATGCGAACTATTTTTAGCCGTCGGTCCGAGAGCAACATATGACACTTCAGCAACCGTTCAAACAAAAGAGGGGGCAAGAATAGGATATCGCCTTAGAGGCTATGATAATCTTGTTTATGCAATTGAAGATGTAAAAAGAGCCTGCTCTCTTGGAGTTCGAGGAATATTACTGTATGATGAAGGTCTGTTATGGATTTTAAATCAAATGAGAAAAGAAGGGGAAATACCTCATAATGTCCATTTTAAATTATCGGCCCATGCAGGCCATTCGAACCCCGCTTCTGCAAAGCTGCTTGAAGCTCAAGGTCTTGATTCGTTAAATCCAGTAAGGGATTTGCAGATTCCTATGATTGCATCTATCAGGGATGCCTGTGACATGTCAATTGATTTGCATACTGAAAATCCAAAGTCAACTGGCGGTTTTATAAGGCATTATGAAGTTCCCGAGTTTATTAGAGTTGCATCTCCCGTATATTTAAAAACAGGAGGGTCTGTTGCAACCAATCATAATTGGGATACAACAGAAAAAGAAGCAATAGCTCGTATAAAACAGGTTCTATTAGTTAAAAGAGTCATTGAAGAGTATTGTTCTGATGCGATTGCTTCTCCAAAGCAGTCAGATGATTTATCAGTTCCTGAGTGATTTTCATGGACATCTTAGATGAAATTTCAAATACCATTATTAAGGCATCCACTACTCTTTCCAGCGATAAGTACAAGGCATTAAGAAAAGCTATTGACATGGAAGACAATGAAAATGCCAAATGGGCATTGGCACAAATTTTGGAAAATTATCATGTTGCTGAAAAGACTGGATTTCCCTTGTGCGATGATACGGGAATTTCTCATGTTATTATCGAAATCGGACAGGATAGGGAAATTTCCGGCAAGCTTTTAAACCAGATTCATGAAGGAATAGCTTTAGGTTTAAATAATCTCCCTGCAAGGCCAATGGCAGTTAAAGGTGATTTTGTTGAAAGAATTGAGCAAAGCAGGGGTTTATATGAAAAACCAGGAATGCTTCATCCTGCAAATATATTGATTGATAACGCAAATGATGATTCCAGCTATAAAAGAGACATTTCATCTGATACATTGAATATTCATTTTCTACTTGAAGGCGGAGGTCCGGAAATTAGAGCAAAAACATATAGGGTATATCATCAGAGATCCTTTGAAAATGTCATCGACACCGCTTGCGGATGGCTGGAGGAATCCTTAAAAATGCTTGGCTGCACTCCTTCAATTCCTTCAATAGGCATTGGAAGAACTCATTTTGAAGCGACATCACTGCTCTTAAAGTCAGTTGCATACGGCAGTCTGGATAATCAAAGCGAACATGAACAGCATATTTCTGATAGATTGAATCAAAGCGGCATTGGACCATTGGGTTTAGGTGGAAAGACTACTGTTTTGGGAACTTATCTAAATATCGGAAATCAAAGGGCAAGCGGCGTTAGAATTGTTTCAGTCAGGCCGTCCTGTTTTGTCGAACCAAGGGTTGCGACATTGAAATTGTAAATATTTATATATCATTTTTAATATTATTCTTAATTAATTAAACAAAAAGGTATGAAAAATGCAAGAAAATAATTTTAAAGTTAATCCTCATTCTTTAAAAACTGCCATATCTCGAGTTGAAACCGATAGAATCATAACTAGGGGTTATAACCAAAGAGATCTAATTGAGAAAATAAGATATAGCGACATGGTTTTTCTACTGTTGAAGGGAAGGTTGCCTTCCCTCATTGAAGGAAAAATATTTAATCATGTGCTTGTTTCATTTTGTGACCATGGTGCAACTCCGCCAAGTACACAAACAGCACGTCTTGTTGCATCTTCAGGGTCTCCAATGAATTCTGCAGTTGCCGGAGCATTATTGTCCTTCGGACATAAACATGCCGGAGCTATTGAAAAGGCAATGCAGTTATATCAATCAAAAATCGGGTCTCTCTACATAACTGAAGACTCTGACATTGACAATAAGCAAATTGCAGGTTTGGCTATTGATATTTATAATGAATATATCCTGGGCAATAAGAAGATTCCAGGTTTCGGCCACAGATATCATAATGTGGACCCTCGTGCTGATAAATTAATGGAACTGGCTATAAAGGAAGGATTTGTTGGCCCTCATGTCAAATTAGCATTGGCTGTTGAGGATTTGGCTTTTGAAAAGAAAAAAATCAGACTCAATGTCGACGGTGCAAATGCCGCAATTTTATCCGATTTGGGATTCAGCCCTGATTTGGGATTGGGTGTGTTCATAATTGGTAGAATACCTGGTATCATTGCACATATTCATGAAGAAAATATGGACGAAGAGGAATTTAGAAGATTTTGTGATTTAGATGACATAATATATCAAAGCGGTAGATAAAATGGAATTTATAGACGTAATTACTGAAAGATATAGCGTAAGGGGATATCTGGATAAGGAAGTAGAAAAAGAAAAGCTTGAATATGTCCTAAAGGCAGCTACATTGGCTCCGACTGGTGTAAATTACCAGCCATTCAAAGTCTATGTGATTAATGCTAAAAAGTATAAGGATGAATTGTCTGAAATCTATGGGGCTAAATGGTTTGTTGAAGCACCATATGTATTGTGTGTTGTTGCTTTAAGGGATAAAGCATGGACAAGGCCATGGGACCGTAAAAACATTGCTGATATAGATGCAACAATTGTGATGGATCATATTATTTTAGCCGCCACTGATGTTGGTCTTGGAACATGTTACATTGGAGCGTTTAAGAAAAATAAAGCTCACCAATTCTTAAATTTGGATGAAAATGAAGAAGCAATATTGTTCACTCCATTGGGTTATGGGGATGCAGAACCTCGCGATACTCCAAGAAAAGAATTGGACGAATTTGTAGTATATATGGATTAAGATGAAACTTTACATTCTCAAAGCGGACAACTCAAAAGAGATGGATGATATCGCCGGCGAGTTGTCTTTAAAAAAATTCAAACTCATTGATGAAGACGATAGGTTCAAGTTGATGAGAAAAAGAAGGTACGGCAATATTTTAGTCCAGATTGTTTCATTATTGTTGGCTTTGCAGGTCAGTTGGGTATTTTTAATTTTAAATGTGGTTTATTTTACTTATTCATACCTTTGGGCATCTCCACATGTGCTGATTACGACTGAAAAGGTTGATGATGAAGGCAATCCTTTAGAATTTAGTGATATGAATGAAGTATTAAACAAGGCAAATGCTATTCTATAATTTCATCTACACTATATTCTTCTATTTTTCTTATTACTAATGGATTTTTAGCATTAATGTATTCTGATTCTTCTCCTATTTTTGCATCAATGAATACTTTATTGACTTCCGGTTCGCTAAATAAGGATATGATGTCATTTATAAATTCATCATAATCTTTTTGTATGTTTTCATCACTGAAACCCAAACGCGGAAGTTCATTTGTCCAGATGTCCTCGCCTGGAGAGAATTTCTTGTCAACAATTTTGCCATTATCTATCTCACTATCCAAAGTAAGTGAAAAATTTTCATTTAAAATAATCCAAACAGCTCTTTCCATGTATAGTGATTTGTATAAAATGATATAAATATTATGAAATAAATACTAAAATTAGTGTTATTATGGCAAATATTAAAATGTTTAAATTATTAGGTATGGCATTGGCTTTAATGCTGATAGTTTGGGCATTAACACCAATTTTCAGACATCAGGCTTTGACAAATGATGTACTTGCTACTTCAATCATATTGATTTTGATAGGTGTGGCTTATTTGATAATCTTATATAATCCTAGCTGGACCAAGGCGGTTTTCTTTTTTGAAGGAATTGTCATTGGTGTTGCAGGGTATATGTTATTGGATTATCCATACAACATAGAGCTTTCTATAGTGGGTCTTATCATCATTGTGATAGCAATCCTTGCTTATTTGCAAAAATTACCGCCTAATATTTTGAAATGGTTTTATAGATAATCTATTTTTCTTTTATTCTTTTTTTTAATTATTATTTTAATCTAAATTTTATCTTTTGAATAGATTTTTTCATTTAAATTTAAATTTCAGCTATTTTTACCAATATTAAATAGTAAAAGATATATATATTACACAACAAAAATAAATACACCATGGTGATTAATTATGGCAGAGATATCAGACGCAATCGCAATGATAAAAAAAGCTGAATCTGATGCTGAACAACTTATTGTTGATTCACAAGCTCAATCAAAAGATTTGATTGCAGAATCAAAATTAAAAGCTGAAGAAATTATTTCCGAAGCTAAAATTGCAGCAGAAGAAGAAGCGAAAAATTCTATTTTTGTGAAAGAAGATGAGGCTAAAAAAGAAGCGCAAACTATTGCTGAAAAGTCCAAAGGTGAAGTTAAAGCCTTAAAAGACAAAGCTATGGCAAATGTTGATGATGCTGCTTCTATTATTGTCAAAAATATATTGTAGTGTGAGTTTATATGTTCAAGACAGCTAGAATGCGTAAAATTAGAATTGTTACACTGGAAAAGTATGTGGCTCCTACAGTGGACGCTCTCCACGAATCAGGGCTCATACAAGTCAGTGATATTTCTGAAAGCATTCAGCAAGATCCTGAATTAGCGGAATTAGTAACTCCTTCAAAAACTAGTCCTTACACTGGTAAATTATCTTCACTTCTGATGAAAACAAACGGTATATCTGAACTACTAGGAAATTCTTTATCTGAAGGCCATGGGTTAAAAGATACTTTAATGTCTTTTATTAGTCCAGACGTACCTGTTCAAAAGGAAGTTGAGAAATTAGACACTCCTGCTTTTATTGAAAAAGCTGAAGATACTTTAGCACAAGTGGAAAGTAAAACTAGTGTTATTGAAAGTAAGTTGGCCGCACTCGACACTGAAACAAGTGAACTAAAGTCTAATAAAAGTTTGGCTAATCGCTTATCTAATTTTGACATGGATTTAGCTCTTTTAAAAGATTCAAAGTACACTTCTACTACTGTTGGAAGGATT